>NZ_BAAGYZ010000114.1:0-161184 GCF_054778995.1 Streptomonospora sediminis | reverse complement strand
GTGCGCATGTGGCGCGGTGGGCGGCGCGCGAGGGCGCCGGCCACCTCCTGCTCATCAGCCGCGACCAGCCGTCCGTCGAGGACCGCGCCGCACTCGAATCCGACCTGCGCGACCTCGGCGCCGAGGTCACCATCGCCGCCTGCGACGCCACCGACCGCGACGCCCTTGCCGCGGCGATCGGCTCCCACGACGGCCCGCCGGTCCGGGCCGTCGTGCACGCCGACGCCCAGCGCAGGCTCGGCCCCCTGGCCGAGACCACGCCCGAGACGCTGCGGGCGGTCGCCGCCGCCAAGTCCCGGATCGCCGAACACCTCGACACCCTGTTCGCCGACGCGGACCTGGACGCGTTCGTGCTGTTCTCCTCGGTCGCCGGCGTGTGGGGCAGCGGCGACCACGCCGCCTACGCCGCCGCCAGCGCCGAAGTCGACGCGCTGGCCGAACGGCGCCGGGCGCGCGGCGCCAAGGCGACCTCGATCGCCTGGGGACTGCTGGCCGTCGACGGCGAAGGCGGACGGGACGGCAAACGCACGCACGGGATCGGCCACCTGCCGGTGGGCCCGGCCCTCGATGCGATGCAGCGGGCCGTCGAGCGCGACGACACCGCAGCCGTTGTGGCCGACGTGGACTGGGCGCGGTTCGTGCCCGCGTTCACCATGTCCCGGCCGAGCCCGCTGCTGGAGGGCATCCCCGCCGCCGCACCGGGCGGCCCGGCGTCCGCGGGGGACTCCGCCGGCACCGACACGGCCGGTTCCCCGGACGCCGCCGACTCCGAACTGCGGCGGCGCCTTTCGGCCCTGCCCGAAACCGAGCAGCACGCCGAACTGCTGGAGATCGTGCGCCAGGCGGCGGCGTTCGTGCTCGGCCACGGCACCATCGCCGATGTCCCGGCGAACCGCCCCTTCAGCGACCTCGGCTTCGACTCGCTCACCGCGATCGAATTGCGGGACCGGCTGGAGGACGAAACCGCGTTTCGGCTCCCGGCGACCGCGGTTTTCGACTACCCCACCCCGACCGCGCTCGCCGAGCACCTGCACGCCGAACTGCTCGGCGCCGCCGACGAGGCCGTTGCCGGCCCCCGGGACGGCACCGACGAACCGATCGCGATCGTGGCGATGAGCTGCCGGCTTCCCGGCGGGGTCCGCACCCCCGAGGACCTGTGGCGGCTCGTCGCCGACGGCACCGACGCGATCGCCGGGTTCCCCACCGACCGCGGTTGGGACGTCGACGACCTCTACGACCCCGAACCCGGCACGGTGGGCAAGTCCTACGTGCACGACGGCGGCTTCCTCGACGATGTCGCCGAGTTCGACCCGGCGTTCTTCGGCATCAACCCGCGCGAGGCGCTGGCCATGGACCCGCAGCAGCGGCTGCTGCTGGAGACCTCCTGGGAGGCCCTGGAACGCGCCGGCATCGACCCCGCCACACTGCGCGGCAGCGACACCGGGGTCTATGTCGGCACCAGCATCCAGGACTACGGCGAGCGCGTCATGCGCAGCACCGACGAGGCCCTCGCGGGCTACGCCGGGACCGGAAACTCCGCCGCGGTCATGTCCGGGCGGGTGTCCTACACCTTCGGGTTCGAAGGCCCCTCGCTCACCGTCGACACCGCCTGCTCCTCGTCGCTGGTGGCGATGCATTCGGCGGTGCGGGCGCTGCGCAGCGGCGAGACCGCGCTGGCCATCGCCGGAGGGGTGACCGTGATGGCGAGCCCGATCATGTTCGTCGAGTTCAGCCGGCAGCGCGCGCTCGCCGCCGACGGCCGCTCCAAGTCGTTCTCCGCGGGCGCCGACGGCACCGGGCTGTCCGAAGGTGTCGGCATGGTGGTGCTGGAGCGCCTCTCCGACGCCCGCCGCAACGGCCACCCGGTGCTCGCCGTGCTGTCCGGTACCGCGGTCAACTCCGACGGCGCCAGCAACGGGCTGACCGCCCCCAACGGACCCTCCCAGCAACGGGTCATCCGCAACGCCCTGGCCGACGCAGGTCTGGCAACCGGCGACGTGGACATCGTGGAGGCGCACGGCACCGGTACCGCGCTGGGCGACCCGATCGAGGCCGGCGCCCTGCTCGCCACCTACGGCCGGAACCGGACGGAGCACCCGCTGCGGCTGGGCTCGCTGAAGTCCAACATCGGGCACACCCAGGCCGCCGCAGGTGTCGCCGGGGTGATCAAGATGGTGCTCGCCATCCGCAACGGGGTGCTGCCGCAGTCGCTGCACTCGGCCGAACCCACCGGCCACGTCGACTGGTCCGCCGGAACGGTCGAGCTGCTGAGTGAATCGGTGCCCTGGCCCGAAACCGGCCGGCCGCGCCGGGCCGGCGTGTCGTCCTTCGGGATCAGCGGCACCAACGCCCACGTCATCCTGGAGCAGGAACCGGAGGCGACCGCTGCCGGCGGGTCCGGCAGCGGTCCGGAACCCGCCGCAGGCGCCGAGTCCCCGGAAACCGCCGGGCCCGCGGCCGTGCCGTGGCTGCTGTCGGCCAGGAGCGAGGCCGCGCTGCGCCGCCAGGCCGAACGGCTCCGCGCCTTCGCCGGCGCCGGTGCCGCCGAAGCCGGCGCGGACGCATCCGCAGCCGACATCGGCTACACGCTGGCCACCGCCCGTTCGCTGTTCGAGCACCGCGCCGTGGTGGTCGGGCACGACCGCAAGGAACTCACCGCCGGCCTGGACGCGCTGGCCGCAGGGGAGCCCGCCGAGCGCGTCGTGGCGGGAACCGCCGCCGCAGACGCCAAGGCCGTGTTCGTCTTCCCCGGGCAGGGGTCGCAGTGGGTGGCAATGGGCCGGGAACTGCTGGAGACCTCGCCGGTCTTCAGCCAACAGGCGCGGGCCTGCGCCGAGGTGTTCGGCCCCATGCTCGGCTGGTCGCTGCTGGATGTGCTCCGCGGCGCCGAGGACGCCGCCCCGCTGGACCGCATCGACGTGGTGCAGCCCGCACTGTTCACCATGATGGTGTCGCTGGCGCGGCTGTGGCGCTCCTACGGTGTCGAACCCGCCGCGGTGACCGGAACCAGCCAAGGCGAGATCGCCGCCGCCTACGTCGCAGGCGCCCTGTCACTGGAGGATGCCGCGCGCATCGTCGGCCTGCGCAGCAAGCTGCTGGCCGAGCGGCTGGTGGGCCGCGGCGCACTCGTCTCGGCCGGGCTGTCCGCCGAGGAGGCCCGCGAGCGGATCGCCCGCTGGGACGGCCGCCTCGAAGTCGGCGGTGTCAACGCCGCCCGCCTCGTCACGATCGCCGGCGAGCCCGGCGCGCTGTCCGAGCTGCAGGCGGAGCTGGAGGCCGACGGCGTGCGCGTACGGCAGGTGGCGGCCTCGGTCGCCACCCACTGCGCCCAGGTCGACGGCATCCGCGACGAGCTCATGGAGATCCTCGAACCGGTCACCCCGCGCCCCGCCGAGGTCCCGTTCCACTCCACGGTCACCGGCGGGCTGCTGGACCCCGCCGACCCGGTCGGCATGGACGCCGAGTACTGGTTCGCCAACACCCGCGAACCCGTCCTGTTCGAACAGGCCACCCGTTCGCTGCTCGAGACCGGGCACACGGTGTTCATCGAGGTCGGCCCGCACCCGGTCGTCGGCTTCGCGGTGCAGGAGACCATCGACGACCGCGGTGCCGCCGCCGCGGTCACCGGCTCCCTGCGCAGGGGCGACGGCGGAACCGACCGGTTCCTGGCCTCGCTGGCCGAGGCGCACGTGCGCGGCGTCGGCGTGCAGTGGGACGCGGCGTTCACCGGATCCGCCGCCCGCCCGGCCGAGGTGCCCACCTACGCGTTCCAGCGGCAGCGGTACTGGCTGAACGACGCCACCGCGGCGCCGGCCGACGCCGGCGCGGCCGGCCAGCGCCCGCTCGACCACCCGCTGCTGCCCGCCGGGCTGCCGCTGCCCGGCGACGCCTACCTGCTCACCGGCAGGCTGACGCGGGCGGGCCTGGGCTGGCTCCCCGAGGACGCCGACGCACTGCCCGGTGCGGCGCTCGCCGAACTGGCGGTGCGCGCCGGCGACGAGGTGGGCTGCGAACGCCTGGAAACCCTCTCCGCTGAGGACTGCGACCCCCTGGTGGTGCCCGAGTCCGGCGGCAGGGCGCTGCAGGTCTCGGTCGCCGCACCGGACGCCTCGGGCCGGCGGGCCGTCGAGGTGCACTCCCGCGCCGAAGACGCACTGGCCACCATGCCGTGGAGCCGCCACGCCACCGGGGTGCTCGCGCCCGGATCGGCACCGGCCTCGTTCGACCTCGCCGCATGGCCGCCGTCCGGTGCGGCGCCTGAGCAGGAGGTGTGGCGGCGCGGCGACGACGTGTTCGCCGAGGCCGCCCTGGAAGAGTCCGAACTCGGCGACGCCGCCCGGTTCGGCCTGCACCCCGCCCTGGTGGAACGGGCGCTGGCCGCGGCCCTGGAACCCGGCGAGCGGCCCGCCTCCTACAGCGGGGTGTCGCTGCACGCCACCGGGGCGAAAGCGC
Organism: Streptomonospora sediminis; assembly: GCF_054778995.1. Lineage (NCBI taxonomy): Bacteria > Bacillati > Actinomycetota > Actinomycetes > Streptosporangiales > Nocardiopsidaceae > Streptomonospora > Streptomonospora sediminis. The sequence continues at coordinate 156,732 of NZ_BAAGYZ010000114.1, read as the reverse complement.
TGCGGGTGCGGGTGAGCAGGATCGGCGCGGACACCGTCTCGGTTGAGATGGCCGACCACACCGGTGCGCCGGTGGCCGCCATCGACTCCCTCACCCTGGCACCGCCGCCGTCCGGCGCGCACTCCGAGGCAACCGACGGCGCACTGTTCCGCCCCGACTGGGTACCGCTGCCCGGAGCCGCCGCGGCACCCTCCGGCCGGTGGGCGGTGCTCGGCGCCGACCCGTTGGGGCTGGCCGCGGCGCTCGGTGCGGTCGGCGGCACCGTCGAACACCACGACACCCTTGCTGCGCTGGGTGCGGCCGCGGAAACCGCCACCGCACCCCCTGACGTGGTGTTCGTCTGCTGCGAGCCCGCGCCCGCCGCGGACGCCGCGGCGGTGCACCGCGCCGCGCAGCAGGCGCTGGAGCTGGCGCGGCAGTGGCTCGCCGACGACCGCTTCACCACCGCGCGCCTCGCGTTCGCGACCCGCGGCGCGGTCGCCGCCACCGGCGACGAGGACGTCGCCGACCTGGCGCACGCCGCGGTGTGGGGCCTGATCCGGTCGGCGCAGTCGGAGAACCCGGACCGGTTCCTGCTGGTGGACCTCGACGACGCTTCCTACGGAACGCTGCCCGCGGCGGTTGCCGGCGGCGAAGCCCAACTCGTCCTGCGCGGCGGCACCGCGCTGGGGCAGCGGCTGCGCGTGGCACAGCGCCCCGGACCGGGCGCGCCGGACCGGGCGCCGGCCGCGACCGGGCGCATGGACCCCGGCGGCACCGCGCTGGTCACCGGCGCCAACGGCACCCTCGGTGGGCTGGTCGCCCGCCACCTCGTGGCCGAGCACGGCATCCGGCGGCTGCTGCTGGTCAGCCGCTCCGGCACGGGCACCGCCGATCTGGAAGCGGAGTTGGCCGAGCAGGGCGCCGCGGTCGCCACCGCCGCCTGCGACGTCGCCGACCGGGCCGCGCTGGCCGAGGTCCTCGCCGCCCACCCCGTCACCGCGGTGTTCCACACGGCCGGTGTGCTCGACGACGGCGTGCTGGCGTCGCTCACCCCCCAGCGGCTGGAGCGGGTGCTGCGGCCCAAGGTCGACGGCGCACTCAACCTGCACGAACTGTGCGGCGACGTCGACGCGTTCGTGCTGTTCTCGTCGTCCGCGGCCACGTTCGGCAGCCCCGGCCAGGCCAACTACGCCGCCGCCAACACGTTCATGGACGCACTGGCCCAGCACCGGGCGGCCCGCGGGCTGCCGGCGGTGTCGCTCGGCTGGGGCTTCTGGGCCCAGCGCAGCGGCATGATCGGCGAGTTGGACCAGGCCGAGCTGGAGCAGCGGATGGGGCGCAACGGGATGCGGCCCATCCACCCGGCCGAAGGGGTCGCGCTGCTCGACGCCGGGATGCGCGCCGGCCCGGCCGCGCTGCTGCCGCTGCACTTGGACGTGCCCGCCCTGCACGGCCTCGCGCGGGCCGGGCTGCTGCCCGCGATCCTGCGGGAGTTGATCCGCGCACCCAAGCGCCGGGAGGCCGACAGCGGCGCCGGCGGCGAGGAGTCGACGCTGCGGGACCGGCTGGCGGACCTGGACCGCGACGGCCGCCGGGCCGCCCTGCTGGAGCTGGTCGGCGGCACCGCCGCCGCGGCACTGGGCTATGAGTCGGCGCAGGAGGTGTCGCCGGACCAGGCGTTCAAGGAACTGGGGTTCGACTCGCTGACCTCCGTGGAACTGCGCAACCGGCTGAACGCGGCCACCGGCTTGAAGCTGCGCGCGACCCTCGCGTTCGACTTCCCGAGCCCGCTGGCCGTGGCCGACCACCTGGCGTCGCAGCTGTTCGGCGACGACACCGGGCCGTCCGGTGCGGACGCCGGGGGCGAAAACGAACAGGAATCGGAGGTCGACTCCATGGACCTGGAAGCACTCGTGGACCTGGCGCTGGAGAACGACGGCTCGTAGCCGCAGGAGCTGAAGCAGGAGGGGAGAGGGGAACTGCAATGGCGGTATCCACCGAAAAGCTGGAGACGGCGCTGCGGGCGTCGATGAAGGAGAACGAGCGGCTGCGCCGGGCCAACGACCGGCTCACCGAACCCATCGCGATCGTGGGGGCGGCGTGCCGCTTCCCGGGCGGGGCCGCCTCGCCCGAGGACCTGTGGCGGATCGTCGACACCGGCACCGACGCCGTCACCGGGTTCCCCGCCGACCGCGGCTGGACCGCCACCGAGGGGTTCGGCAGCAGCGGCGGCGGCTTCCTGCACGACGCGGCCGACTTCGACCCGGAACCGTTCGGCATGTCGCCGCAGGATGCCGTGGCCGCCGACCCGCAGCACCGGCTGCTGCTGGAGACCAGCTGGGAGGCGTTCGAACGGGCCGGTATCGACCCGGCCGCGGTGCGGGGCAGCCGGACCGGCGTGTTCGCCGGCCACATCTTCCACGACTACAGCTACCGTTTCCGCCGGCCGCCCGAAGAGCTCCTGGGCTACACCTACTTCGGTAGCGCGGGCAGCATCGCGGTGGGGCGGATCGCCTACCACTTCGGGTTGGAAGGCCCCGCCATGTCGCTCGACGCGGCGTGCGCCTCCTCGCTGGTGGCCCTGCACCTGGCCTGCCAGGCGCTGCGGCGCGACGACTGCACGCTGGCGCTGGCCGGCGGCGTGGCGGTGATGTCCACCCCCGAACTGCTGGAGGAGACCACGCGCCAGCAGGGCGAGATGGCCCCCGACGGCCGCTGCAAATCGTTCTCCGCAGCGGCCGACGGCATGGGGCTGTCCGAAGGCGCCTCCATGCTGCTGGTCGAGCGGCTGTCGGACGCCGAACGCAACGGCCGCCCCATCCTCGGTGTCGTCCGCGGCAGCGCCGTCAACCAGGCCGGCGCGGGCAACGGGTTCTCTGCCCCCAACGGGCCCTCGCAGGAGCGGCTGATACAGCGGGCCCTGGCCGACGCCGGGCTCGACCCGGCCGATGTGGACGCGGTCGAGGGGCACGGCACCGGTACCGCGCTCGGCGACCAGATCGAGGCCCAGTCGGTGCTGGCCGTCTACGGCCGCGACCGTCCTGCGGACCGGCCGCTGCGTTTCGGGTCGATGAAGTCCAACGTGGGCCACACCCAGGCGGCGGGAGGCGGCGGCGGGGTGATCAAGATGCTGGAGGCGATGCGGCACGGCCGGCTGCCGCGCACCCTGCACGCCGACGAGCCGATGCCCGGCGTCGACTGGGACGAGGGAGCGGTCGCGCTGCTGACCGAGCCGGTCGAGTGGCCGCGCCGCCAACAGCCGCGCCGCGCGGGGGTGTCGGCGTTCGGGGCCAACGGCACCGCCGCCCACGTGCTGCTGGAGCAGCCTCCCGAGCCCGAGCCGCGCAGTGGGACCGGCGCCGATGCCGGCGCGGGGGTGTTGCCGTGGCTCGTTTCGGCGCACGGCCCCCAGGCGCTGCGGGCCCAGGCGCAGCGGCTGCTGGCCGCCGCCGAGGCCGCTCCGGACGTGCCTGTGGGCGACGTGGCGTTCACGCTGGCGACGGGCCGCGCGGCGCTGGCGCACCGGGCGGCGGTGGTGGCCGCCGACCGGGCGGGCCTCCTGGCCGGCCTGGCCGCGCTGGCCGAGGACCGCGAGGATCCCGCTGTGCTGCGCGGTACGGCCGCCAAACCGGCCCGCGCCGCCTTCGTCTTCTCCGGTGCGCAACGCGACGGCGCAGCCGGCCGGGAGCTGTATCGGGCGTTTCCGGCCTATGCCGCGGCGTTCGACGCCGCGCCTGCGGAGGTCGCGGCCGAGGCCGGGCTGTTCGGGCTGCTGGCCGCGTGCGGGGTGCTGAGCGCGCCGCCCGCCGACAAGGTGCACGCCCTCGCCGCGGACGGCGGCCGGTGGCCCGTCGCCGACGACGCGCCCGTTGTGATCGACGCGGACACCGTCCTGGGGCGCCAGGACCCGGTCCGCGCCGCGGTCGCCGCCCTTGCCGCGGCCCATGTGCAGGGGGTGCCGGTGGACTGGCGGGAATTGTGCGCAGGTACCGATGCCCGCCACGCGGAGCTGCCCACCTACGCGTTCCAACGCCGGCGGTATTGGCTGGAGTGATCCCGCCGGCGGTACAGCGCAGCGGCGGCGCCGGCCCGGTGCCGCCGCGGGCGGCGGGCGGCGGGCGGCGGGGTTGCCCTACCACACGCGGGTGACGCACCGCGCTACCCGGAGTTGGCCGCAGCGACCGCCGGACGTCGAAGGCGGATCTTCTGCAGGGCCGAAACTGACACGGTTCCGGCCCTCGGATAGAACAGGTTGAAAAGGGGATGCTCATGCCGTCCTGGGGATTGGCACCGGTGCTGCGGCCGACCGCGCTGCTGGCCGGCGCCCTGGCGCTCACCCTCGCACTGCCGGCGGCGGCCGTCGCCGCCCCCGGGGCCGGGGGCGCCCGCCTTTCCCCCTTCGACGCCGTCGACCAGTTCATCGGCACCGAGATGGACACGTCGCAGAACAAGAGCAACGACGCCTACGGCAACACCTATCCCGGTGCGGCCGTGCCGTTCGGGATGGTGCAGCCGAGCCCGACCACCTACAAGCCGGGCAACCCGCTCGTCGGCGAAAAGGGCGGCTACGAGTACACCGCCGAGCTGATCCGCGGGTTCGGCATGACCCGTTACTCGGGCTCGGGCTGCACCGGACGCTACGGCGGCTACGAGTTCCCGACCATCCCCTACGCGGGCGAACTGGACGACGGGGTACTGCCGGCCAACCCTTCGACCGCCATCTCCGACTACTACCTGGGCTTCGACCACGGCAACGAGACGGCCGAACCCGGCTACTACTCTGTCGGGTTGGACAACGGGGTCGACGTCGGCCTTACCGCGGACCGGCGCACGGCCGTGAGCAGGTTCGACTTCCCGCGCAGCGGCGACTCCACGCTGATCCTCGACGTGTCGGGCCCCAACAACCGGACCTTCGGCAGCGAGGTCGAGATCGACCCCGGGACCCGCACGGTGAGCGGCTGGATGCACGGCGCCGACATCTGCGACAACGGCAACCACTACCGGGCGTACTTCTCGACCACCTACGACCGGGACTTCGAGTCCTACGGCGTGTGGAAGGACGGCGCGATGACCGCCGGCGAGACCCGCGCCCGCAAGAGCACCGACGACACCGGCGCCGACTACCGCCACGACACCGGCGCCTGGGTCACCTTCGCCGACGGGGCCAAGGTGACCGCCAAGACCGGCCTGAGCTTCGTCAGCGTGGCAAACGCCGCCGAGAACCGCGACACCGAAGTCGGCAAGGCCGGATTCGGCAAGGTGCGCGCCCGGGCCCGCCACCTCTGGAAGGACGCGCTCGGCACGATCGGTGTGCGCGGCGGCACCCATGAGGAACGCACGAAGTTCTACACCGCCCTCTACCACGCGCTGCTGCACCCCAACGTCCGCGACGACGCCAACGGCGAGTACCTCGGCTACGACGGCGAGGTGCACACCGTCGGGAAGGGCCGGCACTTCTACAAGAACTTCGCCGGCTCCGGCTGGGACATGTACCGCAGCCAAGCTCAACTCATCGCCCTCACGTTCCCCGGGGTCGCCGCCGACATCAACCGGTCGATCGTGGCACTGGTCGAGCAGACCGGCGGCTGGGCGCCGGGCGCCGCCCGGATGCAGGGCGACAACCTGCAGGTGATCCTGGCGACCCTCGACGACATGGGCGCCACCGACTACGACCGCAACGCGGCGCTGGAATCGATGCTGTCCACCCAGGTGCTGCCGGCGTCGTCCACGACCCGCTCCAACGGCTACCAGTACTTCGCCACCGGGATGATCGAGAACCGCAACGGCGACTTCGCGACCTCGCGGGTCCTGGAGTACTCCGTCGACGACTTCGCGATCGCGCAACTGGCGCAGCGCCTCGGCAACGCCGACGCGCACGACCTCTTCATGGCGCGCGCGCAGAACTGGATGAACGTCTTCGACCCGCAGACCCGGCACATCCGCCCGCGGGAGCGAACCGGCTTCGACCGCGGCTTCGACCTGCGGGTGCGCGACGACGGCGCGGGCCGCGGCCAGTTCAACCAGTCGACCGGGTACCAGTACGGCTGGTTCGTGCCGCACAACCTCTCGACCCTGATCGACAAGCGCGGCGGTACCGCGGAGTCGGCGGCGGCGCTCGACGTACTCATGGAGGACCTCGACGCCGGCGCCTACACCCAGACCGGCAACTACCTCTCCAACCAGCCGGCGTTCAACACGCCGTGGGTGTACAACTGGCTGCAAACGCCCGAGAAGACGACCGACGTGCTGTACCGCGCCGTCACCGGGATGTACGACACCTCGCCGTCGGGACTGCCCGGCAACGACGACCAGGGCTCGCTGAGCGCGTGGTACGTGTTCGCCAACCTCGGCGTGTACCCGGCGATCTACGGCACCGGCGACCTCGTTGTCAGCGCACCCATGTTCGAGCGGATCCACATCGACCCGGTCGGCGGCGGCGACCGGGATATCCGCATCAACGCCCCGGGCGTCGCCGACGGGAAGCGCTACACCACCGGGCTGCGCGTCAACGGGAAACCGCGGTCGGAGTCCTGGATCGACGCCCGGTTCGTCCGCTCCGGCGGCACCATCGACTTCGAGACGGCGGCGGCTCCCGGCGACTGGGGGACCGGGGCCGGCGACGTGCCGCCCTCCTACACCGATGGGGCCGACGCCCGCAACAACATCGGCACCACCCCCGAGGGGCGGGGCGGCCTGGGGTCGCTGGACTTCAGCGACTGGTCGCTTTCGCGGGCCGCCCTCGCCGGCGCCGGGGCCGAGCCGGGCGCCGAGATCCCGTTCGACGGTACGGGGATCGAGTTCACCTGGCCCGACACCGAACCCGGGCAGCCGGACAACTGGATCCCGCACGGGCAGCGGATCGGCGTCGACCGCAGCGGGGCGGGCAAGATCTCCTTCCTCGGGCTGGCGACCAACGGGCCGGCTGCGGGCACGGCGACGGTGCGCTACACCGACGGGTCGAGCCGGCAGGTCGCCGTCGAGTTCACCGACTGGGCGGCGCCGGCGGCGGGCGGCAACACCGCGCTGATCACCGTGGGCGGACGCAACAACGCCGACGGTTCGACCGGGGACGGCACCTTCAGCGTGTTCGCGACGCGACCCGTGGTGCTCGACCCGGACAAGACCGTCGAGGAGGTTGTCCTGCCCAGGGGCAGCGACCGGGGCACAATGCACATCTTCGACGTGGCGCTAGCGGAGTAGGGGCGGGCCCGAAGCGTCCCGGAGCACTCCGGAACGGATGCCGGGCCGCCAGCGCCGACCGCTGCCGACCGCCGCTGCCGAGCGCAGGCAAGGGCGGTCGGCTGTGTCTTGACGCACAAGGCGACTAACTGATTTAGTCACTATATGAACCGGACGAACCCAGCCAACCCAACCGTGCCGTCGCTGTCCGAACGGCTCGCCGACGACATCGTCGAGATCATCGGACAGCGTCAGCTGGCCCCCGGAGACCAACTGGCCTCCGCCCGCGAACTCGCCCGGCGGTTCGAGGTGACCACGCCCACCGTCCGCGAGGCGCTGCGCCGCCTGGAGGCCACCGGGATCGTGGAGTTCCGGCACGGCTCGGGTACCTACGTCGGCCAAGGGTTCGCCCGCACACTGCTGGTCAACCCGCACCTGCCCCGGGGCGGCCGCGACACCGTCCTCGAACTGGCCGAGGCGCGGCTGGTGATGGAACCGGCCATCGCCGCCACCGCGGCCCGCACCCGCGACACCGAACAGCTCGCGCAACTGGAGCGCTCCACACAGAACGCGCTGCACCCGCCGCGGTTCGACTCCGGCGCCATGGTCCACTTCCACGTCGCCCTGGCCGCCGCCAGCGGCAACGGGCTGCTGCGCGAAGCCGTGGAAGCCCTGCTGGACGTCCGCGCCCGCGAACAGGTCGAGATCCGCTACCGCTACGACGACCGGGAACGCGACCACTCCGAACACCTGGAGATCTACGCTGCGGTGCGCGACGGCGACGCCGAAGCAGCCGAGCGCCTCACCCGCGAGCACCTGACCGCCATCCGCGACGCCGTCGCGGCGGCATCCGCTGCAGGGCCGGCAGCAGAGGAGCAGCAGTGACCGCGCCGCGCACCCACCGGCTCGCCGAGATGACCACGGCAGAGGCGGGGCAGGCCGCCGCCGCGGGCACCGTCGCCATCATCCCGGCCGGCGCCTTTGAACAGCACGGTCCCGGCATGCCGCTGGCCACCGACCTGGTCCGGGCCGAGGGCGTCGCGGAGCGGGTGGCCGAACGCCTCCAGGGCCGCGCCGTGATCGGGCCGTGCCTGCCGGTCGGTGTCTCACCCCACCACCTCGCCTTCGCCGGGACCGTCAGCCTCAGCACCGCCACCTTCCGCACCCTGGTCCACGAGTACGTGGACGGTTTCCACCGCCACGGCTGGCGCAGAATCCTCGTCATCACCGGCCACGGCGGCAACAACGCGGCGCTGTCCACCGTCGCCCAGGACCTGCTGGCCGACCGGCCCGACCTGGAGTTCGCCTGGACGCCGCTGACCTCGCTCGCCGTCGGCGTCGTGGCCGGCATGCACACCAGCGAAGTCCACGGGCACAGCGGCGAGGCGGAGACCGCCCAGATGCTCCACCTCGCCCCCGAACAGGTGCACGGGAACCGGCTCGCCCCCGGCACCACCGAACTCGCCGAACTCAGCGGCCTCGCCCGCCTTGCCCGGCGCCCCGGGCAGCCCGTGGCGCAGGTGAGCTACGACCGGCTCAGCGCCAACGGCGTCCTCGGCGACCCGCGCAGGGCCACCCCCGAGGACGGCGCCGCCATCGTCACCGCGATCGTCAACCGCATCACCGACTACGTCGAGGAGTGGCTGGCGGCCTGACCGGCCACCCGCCCCTCTCCCGCCGGCCGCCGGGCGGCGCACGATCCGCCCCGGCCCGCCGCGCCCCACCGGGCCCGCCACCGCGCGGGCCCGGGGACCCATCCGCACCGACCCGCACACTCCTGACCGTTTCCGCCCCTCACGCACCCGCCGAGGGTCCATCAGCCATGCCCGGCGCGGGCCCCATTGCCCGCGCCGCCCCCTGGACACGCTGCAAGGAGAACACAGTGAGTAATCCCCGCAACCCCCGCCGGGGCCGCACACGCACCCGGCTCACCCGGACGGCACTCGCACTCGCCGGCGCCCTGCTGCTCGCGCCGACCGCCGCGGCCCCCGCTGCCGCGGACACCCCGGCCACCCCCGCGGCCAACCCGCCGTCCGCCAACCCCCGGTTCTCTGCGGGCTGCGGCACCGCCCCGCCCCAGCAGCCCGGGCAGAGCCGCCAACACGCCATCGCAAGCGGCGGGCTGGACCGCTCCTACCGGCTGCACCTGCCCGAGGACTACACCGCCGACCGCCCGCTGCCCGTGGTCCTGGCCTACCACGGCCGCGGCAACACCGGCGCGGGCACCGAGGAGTTCTCCGGCCTGTCCGAACTGCCCGCCATCGTCGCCTACCCCGAAGGCGTGGTGGGCGGCGGCGACGGCCGGCGCCAGGCCTGGCAGGGCGCCCCCTACTCCGCGCCCGGCGTGGACGACGTCGCCTTCACCCGCGACGTGCTCGACCGGCTCGAAGCCGGCCTGTGCGTCGACAAGCGGCGCGTCTACGCCACCGGCAAGTCCAACGGCGGCGGGTTCACCGGCATCCTCGCCTGCACCGCCGCCGACCGGATCGCCGCGGTCGCCCCCGTCGCCGGCGCCTTCTACCCCAACGACCTCGGCTGCGCCCCCCAGCGTGCCGTCCCGGTCATCGAGTTCCACGGCACCGACGACGCCACCATCCCCTACACGGGAAGCACCGAGCGCGGTCTGCCCGCGGTGGCCGACTGGAGCGCCGACTGGGCCGAGCGCAACGGCTGCCGCCCCACCGAGCGGGCCACCCGCACCGAACCCGACATCACCACCTACCGCTGGAGCGGCTGCAAGGGGCACGCGCAGGTGCGGCACGTCGCCGTGGACGGCGGCGGCCACACCTGGCCCGGCGCCGACTCCTACAGCGGCGGCGGCCGCACCACCCGGACCATCGAGGCCCACGAGGTGCTGTGGGACTTCGTGAGCCGCTACCGGCTGCCCCCGGCCTGATCCCGACCGCCGAGACCGGCTCCGACCGGCCGATCGGCCCTGACCACGCCGCATCCCCGCCTTCAGCACCCTGAACCCCGCGCCCCCACCAAGCCCGACCGAGCCCGACCGAGCCCGACCAAGGAGGTCGTCCCGTGTCCCCCGAGCAGTCCGCAGACCCGGGCGGCGGCCAAGCCACCGCAGACGAGGTCCCCCTGCCGCGCATCATCCGCGCGATGGCGGTCATCGAGCGGGTCGGCAACGCCCTTCCCCACCCGTTCTGGCTCTTCTGGATCCTCGCCGCGATCCTGGGCGCCGCAAGCGCCGTCATGGCCGCGCTCGGCGTCACCGTCGTATCGCCCGGCGACGGCGAAACCGTCGCGGTGCGCAACCTCCTCAGCGGCGACGGGCTCGCGATGGCCGTCTCGACCATGATCGACAACTTCGCCGGGTTCCCGCCGATGTCGACCATCGTCGCAGTGATCATGGGCGTGGCGGTCGCCGAACGCAGCGGGTTCCTCGCCGCGCTGATGCGGGCCAGCGTCTCCCGGGTCCCCACGGGCTGGGTCGTGTTCGCCGTGGCATTCGCCGGGACGATGTCGCACGTGGCCTCGGCCGCCGCCTACGTCATCCTGGTCCCGCTCGGCGGCCTGGCCTTCCGCGCGGTCGGTCGCTCGCCGATCCTGGGCGTCGTCGTGGCCTACACGGCCATCGCCTCGGGCTACGACGCCAGCCCCATCCCCACACCCAACGACGCGATCTTCGCGGGCATCACCACCGCCGCCGCGCAGATCGTCGATCCGCAGGCGTACGTGTCGCCGCTGAGCAACTGGTACTTCAACATCGCGTCGTCGCTGGTCCTGGCCACGGTGATCACTCTGATCACCAGGTTCGTGCTGGCCAAGCGGCCCGACCTGGACCCCGATCCCGACGCCGACCTGGAGGACCTGGGCACGCTGCAGCTGAGCGCCGCCGAGCGCTCGGGCCTGCGCCGCGCGCTGATCGCGCTGGCCGTCGCCCTGGCGGCGCTGGTCGCGATCACGCTGCCGGCCGCCTCACCGCTGCGCGGCGAGGACGGCGGGCTGGCGGAATCGCCGCTGCTCGCCGGTATCGGCGCCGTGGTGGCGCTGCTGTTCGGCCTCGTCGGCATCGCCTACGGCCAACGGGTCGGCACGATCGCCGAACCGGCGGACGTACCCGCGCTGATGGTGCAGGGCATCAAGCAGATGGCGCCGGTCCTGGTGCTGTTCTTCGCCATCGCCCAGTTCCTCGCCTACTTCGACTGGACCCGCATCGGCGACGTCATCGCGGTGCGCACGGCCGAAGCCCTCGAAACCAGCGGCATCCCGATCGTGGCGCTGTTCCTGTTCATCCTGGTGCTGCTGACCCTGATCAACATCATCGTGACCAGCGGCTCGGCGATGTGGTCGATCTGCGCCCCGGTGCTGGTGCCGATGCTCCTGCTGGTCGATGTCCCCGCCGAGACCGCCCAGGCCCTGTTCCGCATCGCCGACTCCGGCTCCACGGCGGTCACCCCGATGAGCCCCTACTTCGTGATGGCGCTCGGATTCCTCCAGCGCTACCGCAAGAGTGCGGGAATCGGCACCCTGGCCTCCTACACCCTCCCGCTGGCAGTGGGGATGACCACCGTCTGGACGCTGCTGTTCTTCGCCTGGTGGGCCCTCGGCATCCCCCTCGGCCCAGGCGCCCCGGTGCGCTAAGCCGCGAGCCGCCGCGGGTCCGGCGATCAGCCGGGTCCGCGGCAGGTGCGGGTAAACCCCCGGTCCGCGATACTCCATCCATCTAATACTTCAGAATTTTCTGAAAATAATGTATGTTTGTCGGTATCGCCCCGGATGCGGCGGCGATGGTGTGCCGGGAAGCCTGGTCGGCGTGACGGATGCAAACCGCTTCGAGGATGGAGCTCCCATGTCGGCTGATGGGCGTGTGTTGGTTGTCGGTGCCGGGATCGCAGGGTTGGCGGCAGCGCTGCGGCTGCGGCGCAGCGGGTGGGACGTCGTGGTGGTCGAACGCGCCTCCGGGCTGCGCGGCGGCGGGTACGTGCTCACCCTGAGCGGTGTGGGTTACGACGGCGCCGAGCGGATGGGGCTGGTTCCGGCGCTGCGGGACGCGCAGCCGGAGCCGTTCGACCTGGTCTACGTCGATCAATTCGGTCGGCAGCAGTCGCGGATGGATGCGCAGACCCAGCACGCACTGCTGGGGGACCGCCAACTCGGCCTGTTCCGCGGCGACATCGAGCGGCTGCTGTTCGAGTCCCTGGACGACGCGGTCGAGTTCCGCTTCGGCGCAACGGTCGACGCGATCGACCAGGACACCAACGGTGTGTCGGTGCGGTTGAGCGACGGCACAGCCGAGCGCGTGGCGTTCGTCGTCGGAGCGGACGGGCTGCACTCCCGGGTCCGGTCCCTGATGTTCGGCCCCGAAGAGCGGTACCGGCGCGACTTCGGCGACCTGGTCGCCATCACCCTGCTCGACAAGGTCCCCGAGGCCGTCGCGCCCGGCACGGGTGCGTCACTCAGCCTGGTGGGGCGCGGCATGAGCGTGCTCAACCCGCCCGGCAGCCAGGCCGCGGCCTTCTTCATGTTCCGCAGCGACCGGCCGGCGGCCGACCTGGCGGCCGGGGTTTCGGCGACACTGCGCAGGCGGTTCGGCGACCTCGGTTGGGTCGTTCCTGAGGTTCTGGACACGGTGGACGGTTCCGGACCGGTGTTCTTCGACCAGATCAGCCAGGTCCGGATGCCCACGTGGCGTGCCGGCAGGGTCGTCCTGCTCGGAGACTCGGCCTGGTGCGTCAGCCTCTACGCCGGATACGGCGCCTCCCTGGCCCTCGGCGGCGCCGCCCTGCTGGGCGAGGTCCTCGACGCGCGTCCGGGCAACGTCCCGGCAGCGCTGCGGCGCTGGGAGGAGCTGCTGCGCCCGGTTGCCGAACGGCGGAGCCGGCACGGCCGCCGGCTCAGGAGCCTGTTCATCTCCTCGAACCGGGTCTCGCTGGGGGCGCGCGAACGGCTCCTCCGGCTGTCCAACAACAGCGTGGCCACCGCGGTCACGCGCCGGTTCCTCGGGGTCTCCAAGGCCTCCGAGTAGAGCCGGTGACCGGCACGGCGGCGGGCGGGGACGCACCGTCGCCGTGCCGGGCACTTGACCTTGCCGTTGCTGCAAGGCTGATCATGGCGGCATGCTGTTCATAAGCGAATTCAGTGAAATGTGCCGGTTGTCGCCGCAGACGCTGCGGTTCTACCACTCCGAAGGGCTCCTGCTGCCGGCCGGCGTCGACGAGCAGACGGGCTACCGCTACTACCGCTTCGAGCAGGTCGAGCAGGCCATGCTGATCACCGTCCTGCGCCGTACGGGGATGAGCGTCAAGGCGGTCCGCAGCGCCCTCGAAGAACCGGACAACCGGCTCGCCCTGCTGGAGGAGCACCACAGGGAGGTTCAGCGGCGCCGCGACGATGAGGACGAGGCGATCGACGAGGCGCGCCGGTTCTTCGACTCCTGGCCGCAACCGCGCGTCCGCAGCGCACCCGCGATGACCGTGGTGTCGAAGCGCGTTCCGGCCCCCGAGGCGGCAAACGGCCAATTCGACTGGGCCGCCACCGGCGCGGCCGTCACCGCCGCCGTCGCGGAGGTGGTCGAGACCGTGGAGTCGTGCGGAGCCGCCGTGTCCGGCACCCCCTGGCGCGCCTGGGCCAACGAGACCCCTGAGCAGCGGACGTGGAGCCAGTCCCCGACCGGGGCGCCCTGGTTGGTGAAGGTCCCCGTCACGGCGGAGGGCCCGGCGGCCGCGGCGCTGTCGCAGAAGGCCGAGGTACAAGACTTCGCGGCCCGCGACGAACTCTCGATCTTCATCCCCGGCCGCGATTCGATGGACAAGTACGCCACCGCGCTCTCGCGCCTGACACAGCACCCGCTCGGTGCCGCCTACATCGATGTCTCCTGCATGCGCTTCATCCTGCACGACAACGGAGTGGAGTCCACCGCCGCCATCCGCTCCCTCGGCGACCCCCCGCAGACCCCGACCGGGTGAGCCGGGTGACCCGTCGTCCACGAACCGGCGACCCGCAGCGGCCCGACCGGCCCGGCAGACCCAACGGGCCCGCCCCGATCGCCGCTATTCCGCCGGGCGGAAGAACAGCAGGCGCATCCCGGTGCTGAGACCGGTGTCCCGGGCAAGCTCCAAGCCGGCGCGGGAACCGAGGTCGCGGAACTCGGCTTCCGTGCGTTCGCGCCCGCCGCACAGGAGCAGCATCCGCAGGTCCATCGCAGTCGTCATGCGTTTGTTCTCCTCGTCAATGGTGTGCTCGGCGACAAGGATTTCGGTGGTCGAGGGGCCGCTGCCGGCGGCGGCCGCGCATTTGGTGAGGATGCGCAGTGCGTCCTCGTCGTTCCAGTTGTGGAGGACGTTGATCAGGGTGTACAGGTCGGCGCCCTGCGGCAGCGGGTCGAAGAAGCTGCCGGGCGCGGTGCTGAGGCGGTCTGCCACGCTGTCGTCGGCCTCAGCCCGCCGGCGCGCGCGGTCGGCTGCCGCCGGCAGGTCGACGAGGCACCCGCGCATCGCCGGCCGGCTGCGGAGCAGCTGAAGGAGGAACTCGCCCGTCCCGCCGCCGACGTCGACCACGGCTCCCACACCGTCCCAGCCGCAGGCGGCGACGAGTTCGGGTACCAGGTTCACCGCGTGCGCTTCGCGCAGCTCGTTGAATCCCGGGTCGGCCGTCCCTGGCGCGGCGGCGTCGCCGTAGAAACCGGTTCCGTGGGCCTGGGCGTAGCCGCCGCGCCCGGTCCGCAGCAGCTCGGGCAGCGTCCGGACGGCGGCGTCCATGCGCGCGCCCATCCCGTCCAGGTCCAGCAACTCCCGCAGCCCCGAGGGGTGCCCGTCGAGCAGCAGCGCCGACAGCGGTGTCAGCTCGTACCCGCCGCCCGGGGTTTCGGCGAAGACGCCCCGGCACGCCAGGAAACGCATGAGGCGCCCCAGCTCATCGGGCGCAGCGCCGACGCTGCGCGCCAGCTCCGCTGAGCCGGTGGTGCCGCGGGTGATGTGGTCGGCGATCCGCAGGGTGGCCGCGGCGCGCAGCGCCACCACGGCCGTGCCGTCCACGGCCTCGGCGAAGTCGTCAACGGTCCATGCCATCGGGGTCCTCCTCGGAGTCTGCGGCGGATCCGCTGGCGGGTACGCCGCCGAAGATCCGGTGGTAGCGCGGGTCGGCGGCGACCAGTTCCGTGTGGGTGCCCTCGGCGATGAGCTCCCCGCCGTGCAGCACGAGCACCCAGTCGGCGGCGCGGAGCGTGGACGGCCGGTGGGTGATCATCAGCAGCGCGCAGTCGGACGGCAGCCCGCGCAGCGCGGCCAGCACGGCGTCCTCGCTCTCGGGGTCGAGGTTGGCCGTAGGTTCGTCCATGAGCAGGATCGCGGGCCGGGCCAGCAGCGCGCGGGCGATCGCCAGCCGCTGCCGTTCCCCGCCCGACAGCAGGCGCCCGTGCTCGCCGACCGGGGAGTCCAGGTCCTCGTCGAGGCGGTTGAGCAGCCCTTCCAGGTTCACCTGGCCCAACGCCTCGCGCATGCGGTCGTCGGACACGCCGGGTGCGGCGAAGGCGAGGTTCTCGCGGATGCTGCCGAAAAGGACCGGAGAGTCCTGCTCCACCAGGGCGATGCGGCCGCGGCACCGGCTGCGGGAGAGCGTCTGCGACGGTTCCCCGTAGTAGCGGATGGTGCCGCTGTCGGGGTCGTGGAACCGGCAGGCCAGCGCGAACAGTGTCGACTTCCCGGCGCCGGACTCCCCGACGAGCGCGGTGCGGGTTCCGGGCGCCAGCGAGAACGTGATGTCGCGGACCGCATCGGTGTCCTCGCCGTACCCGAAGGAGACACCGTCGAACTCCAGTACCCGGCCCGGGAGAGCGGCGGAGCTGCGCGGGGCCGGCTGCGGCGGCGGAGCGTGCTCCCCGTCGTCCTCGATGGGCAGCCGGTCGACCTCGTTGATGCGCACCAGCGCCCCCTGGGCGCGTTTGATCGTGGTGACCCCGTCCATCAGGTTGCCCAGTGGGACCAGCAGGTACATCGCGTAGAGGAGGATGGTCACCAGCGACCCGAGGGCGATATCGCCGGCGGCCACCCGCATCCCGCCGATGACCAGCACCAGCAGGAACGATCCGGTGGCCGCCACCTGCGCGGCCGGGTTCGCCAGCGCCGTGAGCAGGGCGCCGCGCACACCGGCCCGGTAGGCGTCGGCGGCTGCCCCGAGAAGGCGCCGCCCCTCCCGGTCCTCGGCGCGGCTGACCCGGATGGTGCGCACCGTCGACAGCGCCCGTTCGGCCTCGGCGGTGAAGGCCCCCACGGCGGCCTGCTGCGCCTTGCCCGCCGCCTGGATCCCCTCCAGCACTCCGGCAACACCGGCCAAGGCGCCGCCGAACACGGCCACCACCAGGACGAACAGCAGCACGTCGACGCTGAGCATCAGCACCGCAGCCGCGGCGGCCGTGGCCACACCGACGATGATGTGCACGAAGCCGCGCCCGGCGATGTCCTGCAGCACGGCGGTGTCGTTGCCCGCCCGCGATATCAGGTCGCCGATCCGGTAGCGCTCGTAGACGTCCATGCGCAGCCGCAGCAGGCGTTGCACGAGTGCGCGCCGCAGCCCCAGCACGATGCCTTCGCCGGTGCGCTGAAGGAGGAAGTAGCCGGCGGTGTCGCTTGCCACCTGCAGGACGAAGAAGACGATCAGACCCGCGACCAGCGCCGCTGCCGGCTGCTCCTGCCGTACCGCGTCGATGGTGCGTCCTGCCAGCAGGGGCTGGAGGAGACCGAACCCGGCCCCGAGCAGCGTAAGCGCCAGTGCTGCGGTGACAGCCCGGGAGTGGCCGCGCAGCAACCGCAGTAGGTCCCGGATGCTCGACCGCTCAGGCAACGGGTCCGGCTCCCGGCTGGTCGGCGCGGCCCGCGGTCCCGGCGGGCACCCGCAGGAGGGCGCGGTGGTCGCCGGCCGTTCCCGGCTCGCCGACGACCTTTCCCTCGGCCTCGACCCAGGCATGGGCGGCGTAGGGCGGCTTTGCGCGCGCGCCGGCGCACCAGTCGGGCCAGGTGCCGGACGCCCGGCACAGCAGCGCGATCGAGATCGAGCGCGGGAGGCAGCCGCGCCACCCCGCGCAGCGCGGGCTGACCGCCAGGACCTCGCGGTGGACCGCGAGGGTGCTGCCGTACCGGGCCGGCGCGGCGCCCGCCGCGATCCGGGCCAGCACGGCGCGCAGCCGTACCGGTCGCAGGCGGGCGAGCACCAGCGCGATCCCGACCGCCAGGCGGATGCCGAGCCGCCGGGAGAGCACCGGACGGCCGCCGGATCCCCGCGGCAGCGACATCGGGTAGCTCATCGGTCCTGCACCGGGACGAGCAGTCCCGCCTCCGTCAGCGATTCCACGAGTTCGGCCGTGTCCGAGAGCGCTTGTCCGGTCTCGACCTCGTACTCGGCGGCCAGGTGTTCGCTGATCGCCTGCACATCCAGGTCCTGGCACACCATGTCCACGATCGTGGTCCCGGTCTCGTTGAGCTGCCAGTACTGCCCGCTGCGAGCGTCGAGCAGTACCGATCCGTAGTCGGTCCGCGCAATCGTGACCGATTCCTTCATCCGCATTGCCATGGGGTTATCCGGCTCCTCTCCTGGGTCATTCATGGGAACGCAGCCACAGCTCGCAGCCGAGCGTCGTGTCGATCGCTCCGCCATCGAGTTCCGGGGTGTCAGGGCGGCGGCACACCCGCTCCAACCGGGCGGCATCGACGAGCCCTCTGCGTGCGAGTCGGGATTCCCGCCATATCCGGCGCAGGTCGGGTGCGTAGCGGTACAGCCCGGTCTGGCATTCTTCGGAGCCCTCGTCCTTGGTGGTCCGTTCGAACAGCACATCGGGCACCAGGCCCCGCATCGACGCGGCCAGTAGCGGCTTGTAGCTCCACGGGTCGACCCGCTGCGCGATGTCGACGGACAGCACCGCCTCGATCACGCGGTCGTCGAAAAAGGGCGCCGAAATCGCTAGGCCGGAATCCGCCGAGATGTCGATGAACCCCCGGGTAAGCTGCGCCCCCTGGATGATCAAGTCGAGTTCGGCGTGCCGGCCGCGTGTCGCGGCCAAGGGGCGGGCGTTTTCGGCCGCCGCGGCGGAGAACTCGGCTGCGATGAGCCGCCGGCCGTGCTCCGACAACCAGGGCGGTACCGCCGGCGGCGTGCCCCAGGTGAGGACGGGATACCGGTGGTCGATGCGGTGCGGGCCGTCGAGCGCCCTGGCCAGCCACGTCCGGTACGGGCTCAGGTCGCCGAGTTGCCGGAGCGTGCGCGCCAGCGGCCAGCAGAACAGCGTCCGGTAGGCGGCGATCCGGCGCAGCCCGGCCACCGGCCGGTAGCCCAGCAGGTCGCGCGCGAGCGAGGGCATGCCGGTGAAGAGGTGGTCGCCGCCGTGCCCGGTGATGTAGGCGTCCGCCCGGTGGTCCCGGCCGATGCGGGCCAGTTGGCGCAGCGCCGACCGGTGTGCCGCGGCGGCGGACGGCTCGTCCAACGGATCCCGGGCGCTGCGCAGATCAGCGTAAAACAGCGGAAGGGTGTCGGCCGGAAGTTTCCGGTGGTCCAGGCCGGGCAGCAGGGCCGCCACCTGTCCCGCCCAATGTTCGTCCGTGCCGAAGGCGCTTCTGTTGCCGTAGGTGATCGCGACCTGCTCGGGCCCGCCGCGGGCGGCCTCCCGGTGGACCAGGGCGCTCAGGGTTGTGGAGTCGTATCCCCCCGAGAGGTCGGTCAGGACGCGGGTCCGGCCGCGGACGTGGGTGCGGACCGACCTGGTCAGCGCTTCGCGTACCGCCTCGGCGCCGGCAGCGGAGGACAGCCGCGGCTCCGGCGGGCTCCACCAGCGGTGGACCCGGCCGGCGGATCCGGGCGCGAACTCCAGGCGGCTGCCGGCCGGCACCGGGCGCACGCCCCGCCAGAGTGTGCGTTCGCCGAGCGGATGGCAGAGAGGGGCGAGCATGCGGAGCGCGAGCGCGCCCTCGTCGACCTTCGCTCCGATCAGGCCGGCCAGCAGGTCCTGCCTGTTGGCCGCGGCCACTTCTCCGCCGGTTTCGCAGTAATAGACCATGCGCATACCTGAGGCGGTGCCTTGGACGGCCACCCGTCCGCCGATCACCGCGACCAGATGGTAGAGCCCTGGCAGTTCCCGGGCGGCGGCGGTGAGCGCGGACGCCGCGGAGGAGGAGGTGGCGAGAGCGCTGCCCAACCGGTCCGTTTCAGCGGCGGTCAGTTCCGCGGGTCCGATGGCCGCTGCCCTACTGCCGCCCCTACGCACATGGGTGGCATGTTGGAACGGCAGGTCGGCGATTATCCACGGCCGTTGGGAGTCAAACCTGAATATGTGTGTCGGTGCGAATTCCAGGCATCCGGCCACGATGCTTGAAGCATCACTGTCCGGCAGAACGATGATCTTCTCCACACCGCGGCCGAATGCAGTCACCGTCAGGCCTACGGAAGCAAGAGGGTGTTGGGCCACCGGTCGCGCAAGAGGATGCCGCCTCCGGCGGTGTCCTGGAAGAACGAGCCGCGCTTGATGAGAGTGGGAGCCTGGTAAACCTTCTTCATGCGATTCTCCTTTCAGCTTGGCAGGGTGCCCTGCGATGACCAGTATCAAGGAGATTCCGCTGCGGCCGATATTGTCGCCTGCGACGATTTAGGGTGACGGCGTGTTTTCCCGGGCGGGGCGGTGCGATGCGGTATGGACCGCAGAGGGCCGCCGGCCTTCGCGGGGGAGTGCCCGGGATATGCCGGGTTCCGGATACTGGCCGCACCTGCAGGCAGGAGCGGACGGCGCCATGGCGGTGGGGACGCCGGTGATCAGGTCCCGCGGCGTGCGGTAATCCCGGTCACGTAACGTCTTCGCGGCGCGCGGTGTGCACATAGGATGCCAGGCATGCCTGCAGGCGCGACTTTAGCTCTAATTTGTCCATTATGGCGGAAAGATGAGCGCGGATGGTCCGTTCGCTGACGGTGAGCTTTTCCGCCAGCTCCACGTTCGTGCTGCCCTCGCGAAGTAGCAGGAAGACCTCGTATTCCCGTGCGGTGAGCCGCTCCAGCCGGGCTAAAGAGGAATGCCAGTCGCTTTTCCGTGGCGGGGGGTCGCCGGCCCGGGCGCCCATGGACGCGCGATCCCCCTTATTCGGCGGATCCGGCCGGTTCGGCCGCTCCGGGGCATTGGGGTCCCGGGAGGGGGACCATTCAGGATCGGGGGGCGTGGACCGTCCGTCGCAACTCAATATGTACCACCTGTTGATATGTGCTCAATCACCGTCCGGGCTTACTTCCGGGAGACACCCGCCATTCGGAGAAAGAGCGGACCGCCGGACGGTGTCCACACGCGACTCAATTTTCACTCGGCTTGGGCCCTCGCCATGATCACGGATGTAGGCGGCCGTTATCGGTGGGCGGCGTACCCGGGGCGCAACTTTAACACGGAAAAGTATGCCGGTTGGCGTGGTTTGGTCGGGGGATAGGTTGGCCACGAAAAGAGCGTCCGGGAGAATCGGTGATCCGTTTTTGGGATTCCGGGGGGTTTGGAATGGCCGGCAGGCTGATTCGGATCACCGGGGCGGCGATCATGAAGAAATGCCCGAATTCGGTGTTGAATCTGGGTATTTCTTCGTGATCATCATGTCGAGGTGGGTTTGGTCCGATGCGGGGTCTTTGCCGGGAACGACGAACCCCTGCAGCCCGAAGGCGGCAGGGGTCGGAGGTGCGGAGGGATGGGCTACAGCTCGGCGGACTTCACTGCTACGAGGAACGCCGCCCACGCGTCAGACGACAGCTCAAGGTGGCCTGCTTCCCTGTTCTGGGTGTCCCGCACATCCGCACCGTTGGCATGGTCCCGGACCTCGACGCAGTTCCCCGAGCCGCTGCTATAGCTTGACTTACCCCAGTCCTCCGGGGAGTTGCTCATTTTTTCTCCTAATTTCATCGCCCAACGGAGTAGGTCTACAGCCGGCCTGCGTGGATCTCGTTCAAGAAGGCTGTCCACTCCTTCCCGTCGAAAGTGAGCTTCCCGGCCGCCCGGTTCTGCGTGTCCCGGATATCGACGGCTTCTGCTGTCTCTCGAACCTCCACGCAGTTGGTTTCGGCCCTACTATAAGACGATTTATGCCAGTTTTCATTTTTGGACATTACTTAAACTCTCCTCGTGTCCGTCCGATTGGTATGGAGTACCACGAGGAGAATAGTGGGTTCGGTCCTGGGTGTGTGGCTTACCCGGGAATAACGAAACCCCTGCAGCCCGAAGGCGGCAGGGGTCGAAGGGCGTAGAGGGGAGGGGAGCGTTAGAGCTTCGCGGACTTCACCGCCACCAGGAACGCCGTCCACTCTTCGGGCGGTAACGTGAGGTGCCCCGCTTCGCGATGCTTGGTGTCCCGCACGGCTGCCGCGCCGCCGGCCGTCGCGACCTCTACACAGTCACCGCCATGGGAGCCGCTGTAACTGGACTTTCGCCAGTTCAATGGCTTAGACATCCAACTCTCCTAGCACGTTTCGAAGCGCCTGAGCCGAGGCAGCCAGAGGCAGCGCCTCAGCCTGCAACGCGCCGAAAAGCATATGACACTCTTCCACCATGTCAGCGTCGTGGATCGGCTCTCCGCCCGTGACGTGCTCGGCGTAGGCGGCCGCAGGGCGGTCCGTGAACGCCATGATGCGAAACGGGCCGTCGAAGCCCGGCATCAGTCGGCCGTCACTCGGTATGATTTGCACCTGTACCACCTGCGATTGCGTCAACTCGACCGCATACGCCAACTGGGCAGCCATGATGGTCTCAGAGCCCACAATTCGGCGGACAACGGCCTCATCTACTACTGCCCATAGCAACGGTCTGTCCTGCTTTGTCAGGATTTCCTTGCGAGTCATGCGCGAGGCAACCAAGTTGTCCACCTTGTCTTGGGCATACCAAGGACGACCTGTCCGGACGACGGCGCGGGCGTACTCCTCCGTCTGCATCAACCCGGGAAAGACCGACGTGTGAAACATCTTGATGGATGTTGCCTCCCGTTCGAGTGCAAGGATGTCCGAAAACCAATCCGGGCCCCGAGTGGCGGCCGTCAACCCTGCCCAACACTGAGCTAGGGCGCCCTCGGTTTTCAGCACACTGTCGATACGGGCGATGTGTTCGGTTCTGGTGGATTTCTGGCCACGCTCCAGACCACTGATCATCGTCTGCGACAGCAGAGCGGCAGAAGCGAGTTCCTTCTGTGAAAAGCCTGCGTGCTTGCGGTACTGCCGCATCTCGTTGCCGAAGCGACGACGCGCAGCAAGGGGAACTAACACCATGTTAGTACTGTCTAGCACAATCCTAGTCGCTGATACCACCCATATTTGGTGATCAACCAAGATCGGTAATGCCCCTACCCAGTGGTTCCTGGTGCTGAGATGTTCGGAGTCGTAGCCCTGATTCGTCGCTAAAACAGGGCGAGCACGAAAACGGCCCTGACCAGTGATAACGCACTAGGCAGGGCCTTGATCCCCGACCTGACAGAAGCAGGTGGAGACCCATGATCAATTCTAGCGCTCCGTTTTCGAGGCAGACGCCCGATTCACCCGATTACCAACCGCGCCACGCACCGCCACCGCACCGACGTACGCGCGGGCGGCGGTCCGCCCGGCCTTTCCTGCTGGCGCAACTCAACGCCCGAACCCCCGCGGCGGCCACCGGCGCCATGCAGCCGCCCGTGCCCGCCGCGGTGGGCCGGCACCGCGGGTTCGGCCCTTGGGCCAAGCGGCCTGACGACATGGCCGAACTCGGCGCGCTTACCCGGCAACTCCTCGCCCAGCGCCCCGACCTGGCCCACCCCCACCCCCTCGGCATCGGCGCCCGGACGGGGGTGGCCCCGCGATGAGCACGACCGCACACCCGCACCCGCCCGGCGATTCCGACACGGACCGCATCGCCGCCGTGTTGGAGGAGGCCTATCCCGACTGGGCGGTCACCGCCGTCGCCGGCCGGTTCACGGCCCGGCACCGCCGTGAGGAGTACGACGCCCGGCGCGAGCAGTGGGGCATGATCGCAACGACCGTCGTCGCCGATACCGCGCAGCAGCTGCGCGACCGGCTCGACACCCAGCAGGAGTTGCGGCGGGCGGAGGCGGCGCGATGACGGGCATCCACCACGACCCGGACCGGTACCAGTACCGGCACGGCGGCGGGCCCGGCGAGATCGTGCCGCCCGGCACCGTTGTGGCCGAGTACTCCTACACCTGGCGGATCCGCTGCTTCCTGTGGTGCGGGAACGAATGGTGGACCGTCCAGCGCCACGACCCGGTCCCCGAGGAAGCCCTCGCCTACGGTGTTCGCCGCATCCTCAACACCTGGTCCAACGCCGACCGCGTCCGCGAATGGCTCGAAGCCCAAACCGCGGCCTGGCACCACTGGGAAGCGGCCCAGCACGACCCGAACGACCAGAACGGCCGGCACAACCCCTGACCCCGCGATAGGGCCGGGCCGCCCTGCAGCCCCCTTGCCAGGTGCGGCCCGGCCCGGCCGCCACACTCCCTACGCGGCCGGGAAGCGCAGCCCCGCCGGGCCATTGACACCCGGCCGCCCCCACCGCTGCCTCCGCCGATGCCCCGCCCCGTTCCGTCAGCCCGTCATCGGGCAAGCGCCGCGTCGAGCTCCAATAGCTGCGCCGCCGTCAGTACCCCTGCGCGGGCGAGGTCGTACAGGCTGAGCTTCGGCGGCACCGCCACCGGCTCGGTCCGGGCGATGTCGGGGGCGAACCGCTCCACGGCCGCCCGGCCCCCAGCGGTGGCGGTCACCTCGGTCAACGGTCCGGTGAGGATGCCGGCTGCGCGCAGCTCGGCCACCGGGGGGAGCGGCTCGGCCATCTCAGCGGCCCGCGCCGCGTGTTCGCGCACATGCAGGTGTTCGCGGGCGACCTCGCCCTCGGCGGGCAGCCCGAGCCGCTCGAACTGGCTGCGCGGCGCCTCGGTGTCGCGCATCGCGTCGACCAGCAGCCGCACCATGCGCAATTCCACCTCGTCGTCCTGGAGCGGCGCCAGCTGCTGGGGGTCCTCCTGCAGGTCGAACAGCAGCGTGCCGTGCCGCCACGGGTTCATCCAGCCGGCCGACTCCGGCATCCGCATGGTCCGCAGGCCCTTGGTGAATCCGAACGCCTCTGCGGGCTCCCACTCCT
This sequence comes from Streptomonospora sediminis, assembly GCF_054778995.1. Lineage (NCBI taxonomy): Bacteria > Bacillati > Actinomycetota > Actinomycetes > Streptosporangiales > Nocardiopsidaceae > Streptomonospora > Streptomonospora sediminis. The sequence continues at coordinate 132,500 of NZ_BAAGYZ010000114.1, read as the reverse complement.
TCAATTCCTCGGGTGAGAAGCGCGCGCGCATGTGTGTGGGCATGAGCGTGTACTGCTCCAGCGGCCCGTTCGCAGGGCCGTGCCCGGCGCGCATGTACACGTAGCGCCCATCAGTGATGTTCACGTGCCCGCCGTGGATGCCGAACAGGGCGCTGGGATCGCTGCCGGCGTCCGGCAGGGCGAGGTCGCGGCCCTGCATGTCCGCGGTGGGCTCCAGTCCGAAGAACCGCAGCACCGTCGGTGCGATGTCGATCGTGCGCGCGAGGTCGCCCCGGCGCGTGTCGTGTCCGCCGGTACGCGGATCCCAGAGGAACATCGGCAGGTGCACCAGCTCGTTGAACCATGGCTGGACGGACTTCGCCCACCAGCCGTGCTCACCGAGCAGGAAACCGTGGTCGGTGTTGACGATCAGCATCGTGTCGTCCCACAGGCCGTGCTCGTCCATCGAGTCGAGGACGCGCCCTAGCGACTTGTCGCACATCGACACCAGCGCCGCGTACTCCCGGCGGGCGTGCTCGACCTGCTCCTCCGGCTCGGTGGTCTTCTGGTAGCCGGGCCAGTCGAACTCGGGGCCGTCGTAGTCGTGCGGGTAGCGGTCCTTGTACGCCTGGTGGGTGAAGAACGGCTCGTGCGGGTCGAACAGCTCTATCTGCACCAGCCAGTTGTCGGCGGCTGCATTGACGTCGACGAAGTGGAGTCCGGCGTCGACGGTCAGTGTCTGGGAGTGTTCCGCTTCGGTGGGCATGTAGCTGCGGTTGATGCGGTCCTGGCGCACCATCGGGTGCGGCTGCCCGGTGCCGCCGCCGTCGGCCACGACCCCCTTCCACGGGTCGCCTTCCTGCCCGCGGAAGCACTCCCACGTCGAGTACCGGGTGTGGTAGGTGGCGCCGCCGTCTTCCCAGTAGTGCGGGTGGTCGGAGACCAGGTGGGTGTGCACGCCGGCCTCGCGCAGCAACTGCGGCATCGAGTCGTCGAACGGCTCCAGCGGGCCCCACGAACGGTGCAGGAAGTTGTGCCGCCCGGTGTGCAGTTCGCGGCGTGCCGGCATGCACGGCATCGAACCGGCGTAGAAGCGGTCGAAGGTCACCGCCCGGTGGGCCAGCCGCGCGAAGTTCGGCGCGTCGACGAACGTGTCGGCATAGGGCGGCAGCAGGTGCCTGTTCAGGCTGTCCAGCATCAGGATGATCGCCTTCACCGCTGCTCCTCCTTGTGTGCCACCGGGTATGCGCCGTCCACGGCCGGCCGGAGCGGCTCGTGGCGCGGGGTGTTCAACAGCGAGTCCCGCAGCCGGGAGATGCGGGCGACGTGGGCGTCCTTGGCGGCCGCGCCGGTCTCGTGCATCCACTCGCTCACGTGGTCGGCCAGGTCCTCGTCGAAGGGCAGCACCGGCGTGCGCTCGCTGCGGCGGTCCCGGAACCGGAACCGCGCGATCTCGTTCGTCCGCGTCTCGATCTCCACGTCCAGCAGGGCGATCACGTCGTCGCGGGACATGAAGCCCGCGAAGGCCAGACGGGCCTGCAGGTCGGGTTCCTCGTACCGTGTCGGCGGCTGGTAGGGGCCGGTCAGCCAGTCCAGGAAGACGGTGGCGCCGGCTTCGGTGAGGCTGTAGCGCTTCGCGTTGGTCGCCCCGGGGCGCGGCTCGGTCGTGTGCTGCACCCACCCGCGCGACTCCATGCCGGCCAGCGCGCGGTAAACCTGGCTCATCTGCGTGTTCGCGCGCAGGAACCGCCCATGGACGTCCATGAACTTCTTCATGTCGTAGCCGGTGCTCGGCTTCAACGCCAGAACGCCCAGGAGGAGGTGCTCCAGCTTCATCGTGCCCCTTCCGTCCGACCGGTTCGATGCACTCACCGTGACACAAGTGTCATGGTGAGAACAAGTGGCTCCGCTGATCGGCCATTGACCAACCATGTGACTCGTGTCATCGTCTCGAAGGGACACCATGCGATTTGTGTCATGGTCCGTTGAGGGGTGCCCGCGATGGTGACAAGGCGTCCGGTCCAACCCTCCGCGGCTTCTCACCGGTCCTCACCAGGACAACCGCAGCCCATCCCCTTGCCTTGCCATCGGATCGGACGCCCGACCCCCAGGACAGGAGCAGTCTCGTGGCCACACAGCCCGCCGACCCCGGATCGCCGTCCGCGCCAACCGGGCACTCCGCGGAAGCCGCCCAGCCCCCGAAGGTCCGCCACCGTTGGCGGAACCTCGCCACGCTGACCGGCTCCACCGCGGTCGACAGCACCGAAGGCAACATCCTCGGCACGATCTTTCCCACCATCGCGCCCGCCCTCGGCCTGAACAACGGTCACCTCGGCACCATCACCGCCGCCGGAAAGATCGCCTCGGCCCCCGCAGGGCCGCTATGGACCTGGCTCGGCGCGAAGACCTCCCGCAAGTTCGTGCTCGTCACCAGCTCCCTGCTGGGCGGTGCCTTCGGCATCGCCTCGGGCTTCAGCCAGGGCTTCTGGAGCCTGCTCCTCCTCAGCATGCTGATGGCCGCGGCCCTGGTCGGGGGATCCCCGGTCGGCAACGCCCTGATCATGGACTCGTTCGCCGACAAGGAGCGGGCACGGGCCGTGTCCTACTTCTACGGCGCGGTCAACGGCATCGCTTCGTTCATGGGACCGCTGCTCGGACTGTTCACCATGAGCGCGAACGGCTGGCGGCTCGGCCTCATCGTGATGGGGTCCGTCGCCGTTCTCGCGGGCCTGGCGCAGTGGGCGCTCATCAAGGACCCCGGCATCGGGGCCTCCGAACCCCAACTCGCCGACCTCGACCGGCGCCGGCGCGGTGCCGAAAAGACCTCGCTCCGATCGATCCTCGCCCTGTTCCGGGTGCCGTCCTATTCGGTCATGATGCTTTCCCGGCTGCTGTCCGGGCACCTCCTGATCCCCGTCTACGGTGTCACCTTCCTCGTCACCGACCGCGGATTCGAGAACGCCACCGCCTCGATCGTCCTCGCGCCCTTCGGAATCGGCTACATCGTCGGCACGCTCGGCGGCGGCGCGCTCGTCAAACGCCTCGACCGCGCCGTGCCCGACCGCGGCCGCGTCTGGTACATCCAGGCCGCGCAGCTGCTGTTCGCCGCATTCGCCTTCGCGGCGACGCAGTTCGACGTATCGGGCATCTGGTTCTACGCGGCCATCTGGGCGCTCATGGGCGCCACCCAGGGCATGAACCCGCCCGTCAACCGGCCCATCGTGTCCTCCGTGATCCCGCCGCAGCTGCGCGGGCAGGCGATGGCCGTCTTCATCACCGTCTTCGAGACCATCGGCTGGGCGGTCTTCTCCTTCGGCGCCGGGCAGCTCGCCGACACCATGGGGTTGCAGGCCGTGTTCCTGTGGGTGCTGGTGGCCCTCATGGCTGTCAACGCCGCCGTGCTCGGGGTGCTGCATCGGACCTACCCGCGCGACGTCGCCCGGGTGAACGCGACGCTCGACCGCCAGCGGGAGGCGGCGCTCGGCATGGACGGCGGCGGCACGGTCGGCGGCGCAGCGGGGGAGTAGGGGAGTAGGGACTCAGGAAGTCGGGTTCGACCGCACGCACCCGTCGCCCTTGCGTCTCTGCGTCTTTGCGCAGGGCCGGGCCGACCCTCGGGCGTTGCCGGTTCGGCAAGAACATGTGCGATCGGTGGCGGCTTCGGGGCAAGGTGGCCGCCGTATCCGACGAAAGGACGGCGGCCATGCCACCGACGCACCGCTCCCGCGCGCACCACTCCGCCCCGCACCGCCATGACGCCGGGCCTCCGCAGACCGGCCCCGAGGAAAAGGATGTCCTGGTGGGCTTCCTCGATTACCTGCGCACTTCGATCATCGCCAAGACGCTCGGTGTCCCGGAGCCCCAGATCCGCACGCCCGGGGTGGCGTCGGGGACGAACCTGCTCGGCCTCGTCAAGCACCTCACCCACGTCGAACGGCACTGGATCCTCGGCGAGCCGACCACCGACTGGGCGGCCACCTTCCGCCCGGAACCCGACGAAAGCGCCGACGACATCCTCCGCGCCTACCAGGAGACCACGGCCCGCGCGAACGAGACCATCGCCGCCTGCCCCGACATCTCCGCCCCCGGCCGACCACCCGGCGCCCGACCGGGCCCGGCCCCGACCCTGCGCTGGACCCTCACCCACATGATCGAAGAAACAGCCCGCCACGCCGGCCACGCCGACATCCTGCGCGAACTAATAGACGGAGAAACCGGACGCTGATGCGGGCCCGGGCTGGGCTGCGAGCTGTCCGAAAGGATGCCGTGGGGGTGGGGGGTTTTGTCGGATTCTGCTGAAGTGAAGGAAATTGGCTTATAGGCTCAATGAAGGCCCAGGTCACTCAGTGCTCCCCGCGCCCGCGGGGATGGTCCCGAGTACCGCTTGACGTAGTGCAGCAGCGGCTCGTGCTCCCCGCGCCCGCGGGGATGGTCCCAGGCACGGGGTGATCAGCGCGATCCACGGCGTGTGCTTCCCGCGCCCGCGGGGATGGTCCCGCGTTGAAGACGCTGAGTGGGTCTGGCGGTGCCACGCAGGTGCTCCCCGCGCCCGCGGGGATGGTCCCCCGATGAGCCCTTGCATCAGCAGCCCGGCGACGTGCTCCCCGCGCCCGCGGGGGTGATTCTGGCCAGCCCGTCGCGGTCGGCCGCGCTTGGTGGGGCGGGCGTGGCGTGGCCCGCTACCCGGGCAGTGGAAGCCGGCCCTCCTGCCGCCGCATTAATGGCGCGACCCCTGCACCTTTCCTGGTTTTCTGTCTCCTGCGTCCTTTTCATGTTTTACGCCCGCCCCACCGCGCTATGCACCACGCGGCGGTTTTGTCGCCGTGCTGCGGTATACCTCTACAGGTCGATGATCATTGGCGCTTGGGCGCCCGCTCGCCGGGTGCTCCCATGCGCCGTATCCTGGAGGTTGATGCCGTGGAACCCGATACCGCCGAATTCGAGCGGCAGAGCGCCGCGCGGGTGTTGTATCCCGCTCGACCGCGCAAACTCGCGAAGGTTCCCTTTGTCGAATTGGCGGATGGACGGCTCCAGGGAGTGGTGTCGAGCGGTTCGGACATCGCGCGGGTGTACGTCTCCTCCATTGCCGCCGGCACCCACGCTCTGAGCTGCAGCACCAACAACAACCGCCCCTGCGGCGGCCTGGACGGGGAGAATGCCTGCAATCATCTGCGGGCCCTGGTGAAAGAGGCCGTGCTGCAGTACGGCCTCGACCGCGTCGCCCACTTTCTGCGCGTCGAGGTCCAGGAAGGTATGTCCTCTGGCGAGGACCTGATCGGCGGGCTCTCCGGCTCCCACGAAGGGCCCACGCCTGCGGCCACCGTGTTCAGCCGCTTCCTGCGCCACCTGTCCTACCTGGAGGTCCCCGGCACCACCGATCCCCTGCCGGAGATGCACTGGTTCGCGGCCACGGGAGCGGCCCGCTGATGCTCTCCTCCCAACTTTCCGGCCTGCTCGACTCCGCACCCGCGGAGGTTCCGGCGGCCCTGGACCTCGTCGCCGGGTTCGACCAAGCACTCGAACACGGGCTGGCCCGCCCCGATCCCGCCCGCACCCAGGCGCTGGCCGATCTCGCCGGCGCCATGGCGGCCACGCCGCTCGGTGCGTCGGCGGCCGAGGCCGTCGACAAGCTCGCCACCGGGTCCGTGGGCGACGGCCACATCGCCGCACTGGCGGGTGCGCGCACCGCACTGCTGGGCGCGGCCCACGACTCCCTGCTCACCGGGCTGGACACCGTCCAGGCCCGCACCCGCGAGCCCCTGCCCGCAGCCGAAGCAGCGGCGGCAACCGGTTCCGCCGCCGACAACGCGCTGGTCGGCAGCCGCTCCTGGCTCTCCGAACTCGCCATTACCGGATGGCGCGGAGTCGGCCACGAGATCGTAGCGGGCGCCGACCAGACCATCGACGCGCTGCTGGCCGATCCCGCCCGCCGCAGGCTCGCGGTGCTGCTCGAAGGGCTGGCCGCCGAACTCCGGGCGGAAAGCCCCGTCGCGGCGGCCGAACGCGTGCCTCTGCGCCGCTGGGCCGACCTATGGGCGCGCGCGGTGCTGCTGTCCCAGGACACCGCCCGTCCCGGCCCTCCCGCGGTCGCCGAGCAGGTGTCGGGCCGGCTGCTGGTCCTGGGCGTCGACGTCCACGAACACAGCACCGCCCTGCAGGTGCAGGTGCACGGCGTCCTCGAACCCGCCGGCGGCGCACCGGCCCGGCTGGTGCGCGCGTCCATCGCCGCAGCCAAGGTCGACTCCATCGTCGGGCCCGCGGTGTGGCGGCTGGTGGCCGACCGGTACCCGGTGCTGCTCGGTGCGCTGGCCGAACGCCGCGCCCTCGACCTCACCGACATGCCGCTGCTCGACAGCGGCGACCTGCTGTGGCACGACGACCGGGCCCGCATCGGCGATCCCGCCGACCCGTTCGCCACCGCGCGGCTGCTGCTCGCCGGCGCCGCCGCCCCGGCGGTGCCGGCCCTCGACCGCCATCCGGTGCACATCGCCGAACCCGTGTTCATCGAGGGGTACAAGATCCGCCGCTCTCCCCAACTCGCCATCGACCTCGACGGCGTCCTGATCCCCGTCAACACCGACCGGCTGCCCGCGTGCGGGCCGCTCACCGCGAAACTGGCGGCGGCTTCGTCGGCGTGCATCGGCCTGCTGCGCTGGGACGCCGGGCAGTGGTCGGTGCAGCCGCTGGCGGTCCAGGCCACGGTGAAACGCCAGTTGACGGCGGTGCACACCGGCGACTGGGCGATGGGGCCGACCGACCCCAAGGCCGCAAAGGCCGTCGGCACCGACGCGGTGACACTGCTCCAGGAGCGCGCAGGACGGTTGCTGAGGAAATGAGCGAGACGACCGAAACCGCCGCCGCGCTGTCGGCCGCCGACCAGAACCGGCGCCAGGTCCTTTACTGGCGGCTGCTGGCCCAGCTGTTCAGCGCCGACGAGCAGCCCGCGCTCGAAACCGCGAGCGTGGCCATTGTCGACGACATCGGGCTGCCGCCGGCGCTGCTCGACCCCTCGGTGTCCGTCGACACCGTCGTGCAGCGCTTCCCCGAACTCGCCACCGAATTCCGCGGCCTGATGGCACCGGGTGAGGGTGCGGGCGCGGGCGAAAGCGACGGCGCCGCCGCGGCCGACGCCGCCGACGAGGACAGCGCGGACCACACCGCCCCGGACACCCCCGCGGACACCCCCGCGGACGGCGCACCCACCCCCGGCGGCGACACCGCCGACCACACCCCCGCCCCCGTTGGCGGCGACGAAGTGCGCCGGGCCGCCCTGGTGTCGAAACTGCTGCTCAACGTGTTCGCCACCGGCAGCGGCGACGTCAGCGCCGGACAGCTCTCCGACTGGCAGGCCGACTCCGCGTGGCTGGAGCGCGGCATGGGCGCCGAGCCCGGCTGCCTGCGGTCCACCCCCGGCGGCGCCGAGTTGGCCGGGGCCATCAGCGACCTCGAAGGCGACCTCGTGCAGCGGATGCGCCTGCGCGAGGTGCTGGCCGATTCGCACTTGGCCGGGCGGCTGACGCCGAGCATGTCGCTCGTCGAGCAGCTGCTGCGCGACAAGTCCAACCTGTCGGGCGCCGCACTGGCCAACGCCAAGGCGCTGATCCGCAGGTTCGTCGACGAGGTCGCCGAGGTGCTGCGCACCCAGGTCCAGAAGGCCAGCGTGGGCGCCATCGACCGGTCGGTGCCGCCCAAGCGGGTGTTCCGCAACCTCGACCTCGACCGCACCATCTGGAAGAACCTCACCAACTGGAGCCCGGAGGAACAGAAGCTCTACGTCGACCGGCTGTACTTCCGCCAGACCGCCCGGCGGATCACACCGGCGCGGCTGGTGGTGGTCGTGGACCAGTCGGGCTCCATGGTCGACTCGATGGTCAACTGCACCATCCTGGCGTCGATCTTCGCGGGGCTGCCCAAGGTCGATGTCCACCTGGTCGCCTACGACACCCGGGCGATCGACCTCACCCCGTGGGCCCACGACCCGTTCGAAACCCTGATGCGCACCCAGCTCGGCGGCGGCACCAACGGCGAGGTCGCGCTCGAACACGTGCGGCCCAAGATCGAGGATCCGCGCAACACCGTCGTCGTGTGGATCTCCGACTTCGAGGAGTGGAACGCCCAGACCGTGTTCGAGGGCATGCAGGCCATCCACCGCTCCGGCGCGCGGTTCATCCCCGTGGGGTCGGTGAGCAGCGGCGGCCGGCAGCACGTGAACCCCTGGTTCCGCGAACGCTTCAAGGACATGGACACCCCCGTGCTGTCGGGGCACATCCGCAAACTCGTTTCCGAACTCAAGAACTTCCTTACCTAGAGAAGAGCGAACACCATGACCGACCTGCTCCGCGCCCCCGCCGAAGTCAAGTACGCCGAGGAGCTCGATTGGCTGGAGTCCGTCGACGACGCCCCCAAGCCCACGTCGTGGCGGCTCAGCCCCAAGATGGTGCGGCTGTTCGTCCTCGGCTCCGAGCGCGCCGACGGGCTCGACCGCGAGATCCCGCCGAAGTGGTTCGGCGACCGCAGCTTTGTCGAACGCAGCATCGTGACCCTGGCCTCCGACCGCGGCCTGCTGCTCATCGGCGACCCCGGCACCGGCAAGAGCTGGCTGGCCGAACTGCTCTCGGCGGCCATCAGCCGCAACTCCACCCTCGTCGTCCAGGGCACCGCCGGCACGACCGAGGACCACATCAAGTACTCGTGGAACGTCTCGATGGTGATCGCCAAGGGCCAGTCGCGCGAGTCCATGATCCCCTCGCCGATCATGACGGCCATGGAGCAGGGCACCATCGGCCGCCTGGAGGAGCTGACCCGCTCGACCAGTGACGTGCAGGACGCCCTGATCTCGATCCTGTCCGAGAAGTATGTGTCGATCCCGGAACTCGACGAGGACAACACGGTGTTCGCCAAGCCCGGGTTCTCGATCATCGCCACGGCCAACAGCCGCGACAAGGGCGTCAACGACCTCTCCTCGGCCCTGAAGCGGCGGTTCAACTTCGTCCGCGTCCCGGTGGTCACCAACAAGCGCAGCGAGACCGAGATCGTCCGGTTCCGCACCACCGAACTGCTGCGCCGGCACGAGATCGACCTGGAGGTACCGCCCACCCTGCTCGACATCCTGCTGCAGAGCTTCGCCGACCTGCGCACCGCCGCCGCCTCGGCCACCAGCGAGGACGACAAGCTGGAATCGGCGCTGTCGACGGCCGAGCAGATCGGCGTGTTGGAGGACGCGATCCTGCACAGCCACTTCTTCGGCGACCGCACCCTGCGGGCCGAGACCCTCGCCGGGTCGATGGTCGGTTCGCTGGCGCGGCGCACCCCCGAGGACCTCACCATCCTGAACAAGTTCTGGCACGGGGTCATCGAGCCCCGCAGCAAGTCCGACGGCGGTTCGTGGTCCGAGTTCCTCGAAGGCGGCAAGCAGGCGATCGAAACCCTCTCATGAGCGCCGACACCACCAACCCCATCGTTGCCCCATCCGGCCCCTTCGACTCGCTGCGCAACCAACTGCTCGGCGCCGCGGCCGAGTTCGCCGGCACGTCCGGATCGGTCGCCGAGATCCTGTCGGGCATCGTCGACGACGTCGACCGGGCGCTGCGCGAACCGGTCGAGGTCTTCCCGGTGTGCCACCACTCGCCTTCGTCGGCTCTGGCGATGGCGCGGCGGCTGCGGGCGAAACAGCCGAAGGTCGTCTACCTGGAGTTGTGCGAGGACCTCCGCCCGATATTGGGCGAATTGCGCAACTGCCGCCTGCCGGTGGCGCTCCAGGCGTTCGCCACCGATCTCGACGGTTTCCCGTCCGGTGCCGGGCCGCTGAGCGTGATCGCGCCCATCACCGAGGCGTCGGCGGAGTACCAGGCCATCGCCTACGCCCTCGATACCCCGGGCGTGGAACTGGTGCTGGTGGACCGCTCGGTCGACCACGTGTTCCAGTGGGACCCGCAGCTGTCCGCCGATCCCGCCGCCGCACCGGACGCTGATCAAGCCGACGACGCGCCCGCGGCTGCGTCCCCGGGCGCAGGCGCCGGCGCGGGCGCCGATCCCGACGGGCAGGACGACTCCGCCGGCCTGCACGGCGACGCGGTCGGCGTCGAGATCGGCGACCTGCGGCCCCGCTTCGCCGAACTGGAGGAGCACCTGCTGCACCACGGCAAGGTCCGCCACTGGTCGGAGTGGTGGGACCAGTTCGTGGAGCAGCCGCTGGTCGGCGCCGACTACGACGTCTACCGGCAGGTCATGGTGCTCATCGGCAGCCTGTTCCGGCGCCTGGCCCCGGCCGGCGGCACCCGCAGCGCCGGCGACGAGGACCGCGAACGCTACATGTGGGCCCGCATCCGCGAGCACCTGGCCGAGTCCGGTGGCGACCCCGAGCAGTGCATCTACGTGTGCGGCGCCGCCCACGCCGCCAGCGGGGTCGAGCAGTTCGGGTCGGCGGCTTCCTCGGCCGGGTTCGAGATCGGCCCGCGCACCGGCACGACCTGGCTGTACGGGCTCGTCCCGTCCAGCCACTCGGCCATCGAGGCGCAGTTCGGCCTCGCGCCGGGGTCGGTGTCGATCTCCACGGCCACCTGGGAGAAGCAGCTCGCCAACGGCGGCGCGGCCCCCTTCCAGCTCAAGGGCCAGCAGGGCACCCGCAAACGCGGGGGCCGGCAACGCAAGACCGGCACCGGTGCCGGTGCGGCCGCGCAGGGACCGGTCGCCGATCGGCTGAGCGGGTTCCTGTCCAGCCCGCCGGCCGCCAACCGCCTCGACGAGGCCGAACTCCTGGACTGGTGCGTCGACATCGTCCGGTTGGCGCGCCGCAACGGCTACCCGGCGAGCACGGCCGACGCCATCGCCGTGTACGAGACCTCGATCCTGCTGGCCGGCATGCGCAACCGGGAGCGTCCGACACCGTACGACTTCCAGGACGCGGCCATCACCTGCATCGAAAAGGAGACCGTGCCCGGCCGGCGCGACGTGCGGCGGCTGTGCGAGATCCTGCTCGGCGGCGACCGGGTCGGCCAGGTGGGCTACGACGCGATGCCGCCGCTGGCGCGCGACGTGTTCGACCGGTTGGCGCCCCTGGGGATCGACCCCAAGAAACGCACGATCCAGCGGGTGCTGATCGACCTCAACGCCGACCCGGCGCTGGAGCCGTGCTCGCGGCTGCTGTGGCAGTTGCACCACCTGCTGCCCAGCGGGATCGTGCGCTCGATCATGGGCTCGCGCAAGCTGGGGGAGCGGTCGACCCAGGAGAGCTGGGACGTGTCACTCGGCCGCGACCAGCGCGCCCTCATCGAGCTCGGCTACGAGGGTGTCACCGTCGAGCAGGTGCTGGAGCAGCGCCTGCGCTCGTCGGTGTGGGATCCCATGGCCACCGCGGCCACGGCGCTGGCGGCCGTCGAGGACTCCATCCGGTACCTCGACAGCCGGCGTGTCACCGCCGAACTCGGCGCACGCGCGGTCGAGCTCCTCGCCGCCGAACGCACGGTCGACCACGCGCCCGACGTGCTGCGCCGGTTCCGCAGCCTGCTGGCCTACTACCGGGCCGCGGAGTCCTCGCTGCCGCCCTGGTGCGAGTCGTTCGTGACCACCGGCTACGCGCATTACTGCACGCTGCTGCCGACATCGTTCACCGACGAGGACACCGGGGTGCGCCAGCTCGCGGCCATGCTCGGGTTCCTGTTCACGCTGGAGAACGTGGCGCTGTCCCTGGGGTGCGACCGCACCCAGCTCGAACTCGCGGTCAAGCAGTCGCACCCCGACGAACCGGCGAAGACCGCGCTGCTGTGGGCCGCGCAGACCCAGCTCGGCCTGCTGTCGTCGGACGACCTCCGCGCCCGGTGCGCCGCGCTGCTGGACAACCCGCTGGTCGTCCCGGCGTTCCCGCAGTACCTGAGCGGGTTCGTGCAGGCGCTCTCGCCGGCTCCGGCGCTGGCGCCGTTCGTCGTGGAGCTGATGTCGGACGCGTTCGCCCGGCTGCCCGACCCGGTCCTGCTGCCCTGGTTGCCGAGCCTGATCACGACGCTGCGGGAGAACGCGGGTGAGATGGTCCCCATCCTGATCCGCGAGGCGGGCCGCACCTTCCCGGCGGCGCTGTCGGCCCTCGACTCCTGGGTGCCGCCCTGGTCGGCGGTTCCGGCTCCGGCACAGCCCGCCGCAGTGGCGGCGCCGACAGGACCGGTGACCGACCTGCTGAACGGGCACCCCGCGGCGTGCGACGCTGTGGCCGCCCTGCTCGGCTGCGATCCGCAGTGGCCGCAACCAGCGGCGCAGGCGGGCGCGGCGGGCGGCTCGGGTCCGGCGGGCTCGCAGGTGCCGGCCGAGGTCACCGAGCTGCTCACCCGGTACCCCGCCACCGCCGAGGCTGCGGCCGACCTGCTCACCGCGGCCCCGGCCGGGGCCTGACCCCGGGTCCGGGGAGTGTCTTTGCCCGCACAACGCTGCCGCCCGCGCCGGCCCGGCGCGGGCGGCAGCGTTGGCGGCGCCCGGCGGGAGCGCAGCCGTTCAGCAGAGCAGCCGGCAAACCGGACCACCGGACCACCGGTCAGGAGACGTGGCCGCCGATGTCCCACAGCGTTGCGGTGCCGAAGAGCAACCCGCCGCCGCCGGTGGCCAGCGTGGTGCCGTCCGGGGCGAACGCCACGGAGTTGACCCGGTCGCCCTCGCCGATCAGGGTGGTGGTCTCCTCCCAGCTGCCGGTGTCCACCAGGCGCACCGAGAAGCGGTCCGCGCCGCGGGCGTAGCTGCTCGCGGCGGCGATGGTGCCGCCGTCGGGAGCGAACGCCACGGCTGCGACCCCGAAGTCGGGGCCGGAGAGGGTGCTGATCTTCCGGCCGGTGCCGGTGTCCCACACCCGGGCGGTGTCGGATTCGCTGCGCGGCCCGTGCTGGGCGCTGGTGGTGGCGAGCATCGTCCCGTCGGGACTGAACGCCACGGAGTTCACTTTTTGCGCGTCGAGGGTGGCGGCCTGCCGCCACGTGCCGGTGTCGACCACCCGCACGGTGGAATCGTCGGCACCGACATAGGCGAGCATCGCGCCGTCGGGGCTGAATGCGGCCTCAGTGCCGTCGAAGGCCCTGAGCTTTTGCCCGGTGGCGGTGTCCCACAGCTGTACGGTGTCGTGGCCTCCCGTGGCGAGCACCGTGCCGTCCGCGTTGAACGCGACCGAGAACACCACGTGGGTATCTCCGGCCACTGCCGGAGGCGGTCCCGCAGCAGCGGTGACGGTGGTGATCTCCCGGCCGGTGGCGGTGTCCCACAGGTGGGCGGTGCCGTCGCGGCCGCCCGTGGCGAGGGTCTCACCGTCGGGCGCGAACGCAACGGAGAACAGCACGTCGCCGTGTCGGAAGGCGGCGACCTCACGGCCGGAGGCGGTGTCCCACAGGTATGCCGTGCCGCTCGCACTCGCGGTTGCCAGCAGCGTGCCGTCGGGACTGAACGCCACGGAGTTCAATGTGCCGTATATCCGGGGCAGTGCGCGGCCGAGTTCGGCGCTTACCGGTTCCTTGGGCATGGTTTCACCCCCCACGACGAAGGCGGCGGTAACGGCCGCGAGGATGGTGGCCGGGGTGAGCCACTTCGCGACCCGCCGCCATCCGGTGGGGGCCTTGGCGGGTTCTCCGGCCGCGGCAGGCGGCGCGCCCGCCGGGTCGGCGGGGCCGCTCAACCCGTGTCACCCGGTGCCGCCGCCGAGTGGAGCCGGCCGCCGCCGGCCTCCTCGCGCAGCGACGCCGCGATCTCGGCGACCGCGGTCTTTGCGGTGCGGCCCGCCCCGATGAGGGTGGCCGAGGCGGCGCCGGTCCAGTCGCCGTAGCCGAGCAGGTGCAGCCGGGGTTCGGCGGTGCTGCGGGTGCCGTCGACCGCGATCCGGCCGCCGGGGCCGCGGATACCGAGCGGCCCCAGGTGGGTGAGGACCGGCCGGAAACCCGTGCACCAGATGACCGCGTCGAACGGTTCCTCGGCGCCGTCCGGCCAGCGGGCGCCATTGGGGGTCAGTGCGGCGAACATGGGCCGGGCCTGCAGCGCGCCGCGGTCGCGTGCCTCGCGCACCGGCGGCACCATCACGATGTCGCCGAGGGCGGCGACCCCGCCGCCGTCGGCGAGTCCCGCCCGGCGGGCGGCGGCGCTGCGGGTGGCCACGTCGAACAGCACGCGGCCGTCGACGCCGTCGGGCAGGAACCGCGGCGGGCGCCGTGTCACCCAGGTCGTTTCGGCCACGGCGGACACCTCGGCCAGGATCTGGGCGGCGGAGTTGCCGCCTCCGACGATCAGGACCCGGCGCCCGGCGAACTCCTCCGGGCGCCGGTACCCGGAGGTGTGCAGTTGCCGCCCGGTGAACTCCCGCTGCCCCGGATACGCGGGGACATAGGGGGCCCGCCAGGTGCCGGTGGCGCTGATCACCCGCCGCGCGCGCCATACGCCGGACCCGGATTCGACCGCGAGCCCCCCGCTGTCGCCGCGCACCGCCCGCACACGGACGGGTCGGTGGACGGGCAGGCCGTAGCGCTGCTCGTAGGCGGTCAGGTAGTCGGCGACGTGTGCGGCGGAGGGGAACTCGCGGCCGGGCTGCGGCGGCATCCACCATCCGGGCAGCGGGCTGTGCTCGGCGGGGGAGAACAGGTGCAGGGAGTCCCAGTAGTGCTGCCAGGCGCCCCCGGGCCGCTCCTCGGCGTCCAGGACCGCGAACTCCAGGCCCGCGCGGCGCAGGAAGTAGCCGGCCGCGAGCCCCGCTTGGCCGCCCCCGATGACCACGACGTCCCAGCGGGCGGCCGTTGGCTCGGGCGCCGCGGCACCCTCCGGTTCAGCCGGCATGCGCACCCGCGTCCGCTCCGGGCCGGCGGGGGCCGGCGGAGTGGGCGGCTCCTGCAGGGGCGGTGATCGGATGTATCAGCACAAATTGATAACACCACGCCCATTCGGGACGGTCAAGCCGCCGCAGACCGGACACCCGCCACCCGCCGCCAGCTAAGCTGATGCCACCCAGCTGCTGCGAGACAGGGGCCCTCCGTATGAAAGCCGTCATCCAGGAGCGCTACGGACCGGCCGGTGTCGTCACCGCCGCTGACCTCCCAAAGCCGGTTCCGGCCCCAACCGAGCTGCTGGTCCGGATCCGGGCCGCGTCGCTGAACGGATCGGACCGCGAGAACCTGGCCGGGCGGCCCTTCTACACGCGGTTGGGCGGGCTGCGGCGCCCGCGCAACCCGGTGCCCGCCTCGGACATCGCCGGCACCGTGGCGGCGGTGGGCGATTCGGTGACCGGGTTCGCGCCGGGCGACGAGGTGTTCGGGGAACTGGCCGGATACCGCGGCGGGCTCGCCGAGTACGTCGCGACCCCGCCGCGGCTGCTGGCCCGCAAACCGCCCGGGCTGTCCTTCCTGGACGCAGCCGTGCTCCCGCAGGCCGGTTGTATCGCCTTCCAGGCCACGCGCGGGTTGCGGCCGGGCGAGCGGGTGCTGGTCAACGGTGCCGGGGGAGCCGGCGGCGCCCTCGTGATCGGTCTCGCCAAGCATCTCGGTGCCGCGGTGACCGGCGTGGACCGTGCGGACAAGGCCGACTACCTGCTGCGGGTCGGCGCCGACGACTCGGTCGCCTTTGAAGACGAGGACTGGGCCGATCACCGCGGCCGCTACGACCGCGTCGTCGACCTCGTCGCGCACCGTTTGCCCTTCCGGGTGCACCAGGCGCTGCGCCCCGGCGGGGAGTACCTCGTGGTCGGCGGCCGCACCCGGGTGCTGCTCGCGACTCTCGCCGCCGGACCGCTGATCCGGTGGCGGACATCGAAGCGGGTGCGGGTGCTGGGGGTACCGCAGTCGCGCGCCGACCTCGAGGCGGTCACCGCCCTGGTCACCGGCGGCGCCACCGCCGTTCCCGAAACCGACCGGGTCTACCCCCTGGCCGATGCTCCCGCGGCGTTCGCGCGGCTCGCCGCCGGGGACAACCAGGGCAAGATCGTCATCGACATGGGGTGACTCCGGGCTGCGCCGCGCAGCCCGCCCGACCCGCTGTCCGCCGGCAGCGGCGGCCGTCGGCCCGGGAGGGGCCGCCGGATCCGCCGCCGCTCAGGTGCACTCCGCGTACTCGGTGGTGAAGAGGTCGTCGGCGGCGTCGTAGCAGATCCCGACCCAAGGAAGCGTGCCGCCGTCGGTGGTCGGGCCCTGGAAGGCCAGCAGGCCGCTTTCCGGCGCTCCGGGAATGGTGAGGGTGAATTCGTTGGACTCCTCACCCTGCGGCACCTGGGGCTCGGGGGCGTAGGCGAACTCCGTGCCGCCAGGGGGCAGCGTTTCGCCGCCTGCGACCACCTGCCATGAGTCCTGGGTGAATCGGGGTGCGGCGGCCCGAACCCCTTCGGACTGCCCGTTGATGGTGAACCGAATCCCGTCGCCGGTGGGTTCGGGGCTGTGGACGAAGATCTGCGTGGCGGCGATGCCGCCGCCCAAGTGCGCCCGGAACAGGGCGACGTTGCTCTGCGCGGAGCCGACCTCGGCAGTGGCGCTGTCGTTGTTGCTTCCGCCGGTGATCTGGTCGATGGCGGCCTCGGGCAGGCCGCCGTCCCCGCCCGCTTGGCCGTTCGCGCCGTTGCCGTTTCCGTCCCCGCCGCCCTGACCCGTTTGGCCCTCGCCGTTGCCGTTTCCGCTCGCTTGGCCGCCGCCGTTTCCGCTTCCGCCGTCCGCGCCGCCGTTACCGCCGCCGTTCTCGCCCTCCTGCTCGTTCTGCCCGGCCAGCATGTCCAGCGCTACGGGGGTGGCGAACGCCCCGCCGCCCACGAGCGCCACAGCGGCCGCGGCCGCTGTGGCGACCAGCAGGGCGCGGCGGCGCGGCTTGCGGGGCGGTTTCGGCGGCGCCGCTTCCATCCCGGTCCACTCCGCGTTGAGCAGCGCGGCGACCGCGGTGGCCGGATCCCCGGTGGGTGCGGCATGCGGGGTGCGGGTGCCGCGCCACAGCCCTTCGATGGCCGCCAGCGCCGCCCCCGCCGTCGGGCGGGCGGCAGGGTCCTTCGCCAGCGCCGCCTCCAGCAGCGGCCGGAGTTCGGCCGGCGTGCCCTCCAGATCGGGAGCGGACCGCATCACCCGGTAGGCCAGCGCGTCGGGCGCACCGGTACCGAACGGCTCGCGGCCGGTGGCGGCGAAGGCCACCAGCGCCGCCCAGGAGAAGATGTCGGACTGCTCGGTGAGCCGGCCGCTGCCGTACTGCTCCGGGCTCATCCAGCCGGCGGTGCCGACGACCCCGCCGGTACGTGTGAGCGCGGTCTCCTCGATCGCGCGGGCGATCCCGAAGTCCAGCACCTTGGGGCCCGACGGCCCCAGGATGACGTTGCCCGGTTTGAGGTCGCGGTGCACGATGCCCTGGCCGTGGATGGCGCGCAGCGCCTCCGCGAGACCGGCGGCCAGCCCCAGGAGCTTGCCGCCGGTCAGCGCGCCGTTCGTGCGGAGGTACTCCCGCAACGTGGGCCCGGGAACGTACTCGGTGGCCAGCCACGCGGTGGCGCTGTCGGTGTCGGCGCCGCAGAACGCCGGCACGCACGGGCTGTGCACCCGCTGTACCAGGTCGACCTCGCGCGCGAACCGGGTGCGGAACTCGGGATCAGTCGCGAGCTCGTCGAGTATCACCTTCACCGCGACGTAGCGGCCGCCCTGGTCCTGCCGGTCGCGCTGGCCGTTCCGGCGGTCGCGGGCGGCGAACACGGTCCCCATCCCGCCCGCACCAACGCGGCCGACCACCGTGTAGGGGCCGATGCGTGCGGGGTCGCCGTCCAGCAGCGGGGAGAAGTACGTGGGGGGTGTGTCGGTCATTGGCCTGTTCCCGTGTCAGTGCGGCGGTGCCGGGCTGCGGAACCGCAGGGCTGCAGGGGCGCAGGCCTGCGTGGATGTTGTGCGGATCGGATGTGCGCCGCATGCGGCGCCGGCGGCTCGGCCCGGTTGCCCGGACCGGCCCCCGGGCCGGGGTCAGCCGCACGGCATCCCGCCGCCCTCGCCGCCGGTGATCGGTTGTTGGTCGTGCCACTCGGGGCCCTCCTGGTAGCACACTCCGTACCCGTCGCGTTCGACATCGGTGAGGGTGTGTCCCCACAGCTGCTCGGGAGCTTCGTAGCGGAGGTAGCGCATCTCGTGCTCCGTGACGGGGTTGGCGGCGGGGTTTTCGTTCTCCGGCGGGACATCGTGGATGGTGAGGGTGAACTCGCCGGTGGGCTGGTCGGCGTCCAGCGTGGTCAGCACCTCGGAGTCGTCGGAGCGGTAGAACCGGTCCCAGCCGCGGTTGTAGAGGTTCTCGATGTCCTCCTGCTGCAGCCGGAACTCCATGGCCTGGAAGTCCTGGGTGTGCAGCGTGTAACTGCCCGCGTCGCGGAAGTATTCGGCGCTGCCGTCGAAGACGACGTCGTCGCCCTGCCGTTCGGCGGAGGAGAAGCTGATGTGCAGTTGCGGTTCCCAATCCCCGACGGTCGCCTCGCCGCTGCTGTGCGCCTGCTTGGTGGCGACCTCGATGGTCTCCGGGGAGATGTTCTGCACCTGCACCGCGCCGACCGCGAAGCCGTCGCCGGAGTCGGTGGGGCGCAGGTTGGCGCCGCCCTGGTCGATCTCGCCGAGCCCGCCGCCACCGGCGCCGTCACCGCCCGCCTGGCCGCCGTTCCGGCCTTCACCGCCGTTACCGCCGCCCTGCCCTTGCCCTTGTTCCTCCCCGTCGGGGGCGCCCAGGGTGCGCTGCCAGAGCACGGTGCCCGCGCCTCCGGCCAGCACCAGTACCAGCGCCGCGGCCACCGGCATCAGCACCTTGCGGTTGCGCCACCGGGAGCGTTTGGGCGGGGCGAGGCTGTTCCACGTGGTGGTGGCGTCATCGGCGCCCCTGATGGCGGTCCAGCGCTGCTGCAGCAGGCCGGGCAGGACCCTGGTCGCCTCATCGTTGGTGATCTGCGGACTGCCCGTCCACATGGCGGTGACCGCATCCAGCGCCTGGGTGGCGGTGGGACGCTGGTCCGGGTCCTTTGCCATCGCCGCGGCGACCAGCGGAAGCAGTTGCTCGGGAATCCCCGCCAGGTCGGGCTCGTGTTCCAGGGTGCGGAAGGCGAGTTCGTCGGCTGTGCCCGAGCCGAATGGGCGCCGGCCCGTGGCCGCGTAGGCCACAAGCCCGCCCCAGGCGAACAGGTCCGACTGCGGGGCGGGGCCGGAACCCCGGTACTGTTCCGGTGCGAGCCATCCCGGGGTACCGAAGAGGCCGCCGGTGCGGGTGATCGCGGACTCCTCGATCGCGCGGGCGATCCCGAAGTCCAGCACTTTGGGCCCTGACGGGGCGAGGATGACGTTGCCCGGTTTGAGGTCGCGGTGCACGATCCCGGCGGCGTGCACCACCTGCAGCGCCTCGGCGATCCCGGCCGCCAGTCCTAGTAGCATGTCGCCGCTCAGCGGGCCGTTCCGGTCGATGTGCTTCTTCAGGGTCAGACCCGGCACGTACTCGATACCAAGCCACGGGCGGGAGCCTTTGGTGTCGGCGTCGCGGAATCCCGGCACACAGGTGCCGGTCACCCGGCGCAGCAGGTCGACCTCGCGGGCGAAGCGCGCGCGGAACTCGGAGTCGGCGGCGTACTGGCGGTGCACGACCTTGAGCGCCAGCGGCGCGCCGCCGTTGTCGACGGCCGCGTAGACGGCACCCATCCCGCCCGACCCCAACCGCCCGACGACCCGGTAGCCACCGACCTCGGTGGGGTCGTTGTCAGTGCGGGGGGCAAGACCGGCGGCGGCGAACTGATCAGGAGTACTGTGCACTGGGATCTTCCGGGGGATAGGCGGGGGGCGGGGCGGCGGCGAACCATCGGACGCTCCCGGCTACCGGGCGTGTCCGGCGTTGGACGAACCTGGCATCGTACCGCACAGGCCGACCCTCGCCATAGACCCGGCAAGGCGGGACAGCGCCGGCCCCGACCGGCGGCCGGGCCGGACCGCCACCGCCCGCTTGGCGGTCCGCCGCGCGCCGCCTGCCACGACCGGCCCGGTGATGCGCGTGCTTCCGCTCCCGGTCCGCCCGCCGCCCCCGGTTCCCCCTTCTCCGCAGGCGGCCCGCCGCTGCCGCAACCGTTGCAGGTGGCCGGTTGCGGCCGGTCCGCCGTTGGTCAGGCCGCTGCCCGCAGGTGGTCCCGCGCCCATTCCTCGAAGGAGGTGAGGGGGATCCCGAGTTCCCGCGCGAACTCCGGGCGGGCGGGGTGGCCGAACTCGTTGAGTATCGCCTGTGCAAAGCCCATGCTGGGCATTCCGGCGGCGGAGGCCGCGTCCTCGGTCATGTCGGGAGCCGTGAGCTCGGTGCCGAGGTTGCGGGAGAGGACCGCGGCGATTTCCGCCATCGTCAGGTGGTCGCTCGCCAGTTCCAGTTCGACCCCGCCGAACCGCTCCGGCTCGGCAACGGCCGCCGCGGCGGCCCTGCCGATGTCATCGGCCGCGACGAGCGACAGCCGGGTATCGGGCTTCAGGAGGGTCACCAGGCCGCCCTCGACCCCGCGGGGGAACATGATCTCCGCGGAGGGGAGCAGGTTCTCCATGAAGTAGCCCGGTTTGATGAGCGTCCAGTGCGCGAACCCGGCCTCCCGTACGCGGTCCTGGATCCCGGCCTTTGCGGCGTAGTACGGCTGCAGGAACGACCAGCGGTCCGCGACCCAGGCGCCGTGCTGCCCGGCACCGGAGACGGAGGTGTGCACGAACTGCGGCACCCCGGCGGTCCGCGCGCCCTCGATCAGGTTGGCCGCCTGGGCGACCTCGCCGGCAAAGCCGCGTCCCGCCATGTCGGGCATTTGGACGGAGAAGACGGCGCGGGCCCCTTCGGCGGCCCGGATCAGGGAGCCGCGGTCGTCGAGGTCGCCGGTGACCAACTCGGCCCCGAGCGCTTCGACGGCCTGCGCCCGGTCGGCGGCGGGGTTGCGTACCAGTGCCCGGACGCCGATACCCCCGGCCAACAGGGCGCGTGCGGTGGCGCCGCCCTGCCGGCCGGTGGCGCCGGTGACCAGGACGGGGGCGGATGCTGTGGCCATGGTTCTCCTCGGGTTGCCAAACGAACGCAGATAAATGGCGAGGCCCGCCATTTGCAGCGCAACAATACGGAGGCCCCCGCCACTTAGCAACCGCAGAGGCGGCCGACGCCCCGCCGCGGGCATTGGCCGTACTGTCGGCGGACGGTATGGGGCCGGCATCGGCGCCAGGGCCGGGATGGGCCTTTGGGGTGGAAGAGCGCCCCCGGCTCCTGTCGGGCGGACCGGAAGGTGCATCATGACCTGAACCAATGCGGCCCGCCTGGGCTGGGGGAAGGAAGTAGCCGCGTGCCGAACGGACGCCCCAACATCGTTGTGATGATGACCGACGACCACGCCGCTCCGGCGATCAGCACCTATGGCAGCGTGATCAACCGGACGCCCGCCGTCGACCGGCTGGCAGCCGAGGGGATGCGCTTCGACAACGCCTTCTGCACCAACGCGATCTGCTCGCCGGCCCGCGCGACACTGCTCACCGGAACGTACAGCCATGTGCACGGCATGACCACCCTGGAGCAGCCGCGCCAGAAGTTCCGCGCCGACCAGCCCGCGTTCCCCGAGCTGCTGCAGGAAGCCGGATACCAGACCGCCATCGTCGGCAAATGGCACCTCGGCCACGGGTCCGGACACGACCCGCGCGGGTTCGACCACTGGGAGATCCTGCCCGAGCACGGCGTCTACCGGGATCCGACCTTCGTCACCGCCCGCGGCGAGCGGGAGTATCCCGGCTACGTCACCGACATCATCACCGACCTCGGCCTGAACTGGCTCGATGGGCGCGACCCCGACCGCCCCTTCTGCCTGCTCGTCCAGCACAAGGCGCCCCACCGGGCGTTCGAACCGGCCGAACGGCACCGCCACCTCTACGAGAACGAGGACATCCCCGCCCCGGCCACCCTGCACGACGATCTGTCGGACCGGGCCTCGGCCGCACGCGAGGCGCAGATGCGGATGTCCGACCTCACGCCGGAGGACCTCAAGGCGGAGGTGCCCGAAGGGCTATCGGCCGAGGAGGAGTTCGAGTGGCGCTACCAGCGCTACATCAAGGACTACCTGCGCGTGGTCGCCGCCCTGGACGAGAACGTCGGCCGGGTGCTGCACTACCTGGACGTTTCCGGGCTCGCCGAGGACACCGCGGTCGTCTACACCTCCGACCACGGTTTCTTCCTCGGTGAACACGGATGGTTCGACAAGCGGTTCATGTACGACCCCGCTATGCGGATCCCGCTGGTCGTACGCCATCCGGGCGTGACACCGCCGGGCAGCGCCTGCGCCGAACTGGTCGCCAACGTCGACTACGCCCAGACGCTGCTCGATCTGGCCGGGGTGGCACCGCACCCGCGGATGCAGGGCCGCAGCCTGGTGCCGCTGCTGCGCGGCGAGCACCCCGGCGACTGGCGCGACGCCGTCTACTACCGCTACTTCGAGCATCTGGACGTGAACCACAACGTTCAGGCGTGCTACGGCGTCCGCACCAGGACGCACAAGCTGATCCACTATCCCGGGCACGGTTCGGGCCAACCGGGCGCCCGCGGCGGGCGCCGCGAACCCGAGTGGGAACTGTTCGACCTGGAGCGGGACCCCGACGAGCTGCGCAACCGCTACGCCGACCCGGCCTATGCCGAGGTGGTGGCCGAGCTGACCGCCAAGCTCGAATCCCTGCAGCAGGAGTACGGCGACACCTCCGACCACCTCGCCGGCGCGTAGCCGCGATCCGCTGCAGCGGGGGCCGCGCGCGGACAGCTTGAGTGCACGGGCGGGGGCAGGCCGGCCGGACCGGTGCCCCCGCGTCCGGTCGGCGGCGCCCTCAGCGCTGGGCCGGCGCACCGCTGCGCATGCTCGGCGCGGCATCGGAATCGCGGATCCGCGAAACAACGACCAGCCCGAGGACGGCAAAGGCCACCGCCGCCAGGAATGCGCTGTGGTAAGCGTCCATCTGGGCTTGGGCACGGGCCGCGCCTGAGGCCGCCGCGCCCAGGGCCGCGGTTTCGGCCTGGCTGCGGATGACCAGTACGGTCGACAGCACCGCCACACCGGTCGCCGTGGCGACCTGGCGGCTGACGTTGAACAGCGACGTCGCCCGCCCCATGGATGCGGGCGGGGTCCGCGCGAACGTCGCGGCCTGCAGCGGCACCATGGAGGTGCCCATGCCGATCCCTTGGACGAACATCAACCCGCCCAGGATCCAGTACGGCGTGGCCAGCCCGACCAGTTGGAACGACAGGTTGAGGCACCCGATCAGGGCCAGCCCCGCCAGCAGCAGCCGGCGCGGCCCGATCCGCGGATACAGGCGGCTGATGAACTGCGTGGTGATGACCATGCCCAGCGCCTGCGGCATCAGCACCAGCCCGGCCTCCAGCGCCGAGGCGCCGCGCAGGTTCTGCATGTACAGCGGCACGAGGAACAGCACCCCGAACATCCCGGCGGTGATACACAGCAGCGCCGCGTTGCCGGCCCCGAAGAGCCGCTGCCGCAGCAGGCGCAGGTCCAGCATCGGCTCGCGTGCCGACAGTTCCCGCCAGATGAGCAGGCCGATCAGCACAGGAGCGGCGATGAGGCCGCCCCACACCGACGGCTCGCCCCAGCCCTCCTGCGCCCCGCGGTCCAGGGTGACCAGCAGGCTCGCCAATCCCGCACCGGCCAGCAGGAACCCGGGGATGTCGAAGCCGCCGGCGCGCTCCTGGGTCTCCTCGCGCAGGAACAGGAAGGTGAACAGCAGTGCCAGCCCGCCGATGGGCACATTGATGAAGAAGATCCAGCGCCAGCTCGCATACTCCACCAGGAAACCGCCCAGCACCGGCCCCAGGGCGGGAGCGATGCTCGTGGGGATCATCAGCACCGCCGAAGCCTTCGCCCGTTCATGTGCGGGAAAGGCGCGGAAAAGCATCGCCTGGCCGACCGGCACCAGCATGCCGCCGCCCACCCCCTGCAGGACCCGGGCCGCGATCAGCCACCCGATACCGGTGGCCAACCCGCACAGCACCGATGCCGAGGTGAAGACCAGGACGGCCAGCTGGAAGGTGCGCTTGCTGCCGAACCGGTCGCTGATCCAGCCGGATGCGGGGATGAAGACCGCGAGGCTGATCATGTAACCGGTCAGCACCCACTGCAGGGTGCCCTCGTCGACACCGAACTCGCGCCCCAGCGTCGCCAGTGCCACATTCAGGATGGTCACGTCGAGGATCTGCATGATCAGCCCGAAGACGAACGTGACCGCGACCAGCCATTTGTACTCGACACGACGCAACAGACGACGCAAAGGACGACTCCGTCTCCATGATGCGGTGACCGGCGCGGGCCGGCCATGGCCGGCCCGCCCGGATCGGGCCCTGGAGGTCCGGCCGGCGCTCGGCCCGAACCGCGGCTCCAGGGCCCGCCCCCCTTCTACCCACGGTCCCGAGGGGTTCCCGTTGATGACCATGCAGAAATGACCGTCTCAGCTTTGATATTCGGGCATTCCTGCATGGTCATCGGTGCGCTCACCGGGCTTCGCGGGCGCACCCGTCCGATCACCGCCCTGCCGCGTATCCCTGGGCGCCGCGCGGGTTCGCCGCCGCCTGCAGGACCCCGGTGTCCGGATCGCGGGTGACGACCGACAGCCGGCCCTGGCTCCACGGCCCGGAGACGGTCACGTCGTGGCCGAGTTCGCGCAGTTCGCCGAGAACCGCCTCGCCCGCTCGTTCCTCGACCACCAATCCCGCCGGTGTCCGGGTCCGCGGCCAGAACGAACTCGGCGCCGCGGTGGTGTGGAACGCCGGTGCGTCGATCGCCTCCTGCGGATCCATGCCCAGAGCCAGCGTGCGCACCAGGTAGATCAGCTGCCACTGGTCCTGTTTGTCGCCCCCTGGTGTGCCCAGCGCGGCCACCGGGCTGCCGTTGCGCAGCAGCAGGGTCGGAGTCAGCGTCGTACGGGGGCGCCGCCCCGGTGCCAGGCGCGACGGCGCAGCGGCATCCAGCCAGGTCATCTGGAGCCGGGTGCCCAGCGCGAAGCCGAGGCCGGGCACGGCGGGCGACGACTGGAGCCACCCGCCCGACGGTGTGGCGGAGATGATGTTTCCCCAGCGGTCGACGACGTCGATGTGGCAGGTGTCGCCCTGGGTCTCCCCGGTCTGCTGCACGGTGGGTTCGCCCACGCCGTCGGCCGGGACGTCGGGCTGCTCGGCGGTGAGCGGCGGAGTGTACGGTGCGACGCCGATGTCGCCGATGTCGCCGGGCCGGAACGCGGTCGAGGCGGCGGCGCCGATCAGGCCGGCGCGCTCCTTGCTGTAGGCGGGGGACAGCAGACGGCGCAGAACGGCCTGCGCGTCCTCGGGATCCAGATGGCCGTAGTAGGCCTCCCGGTCGGCCATCGCCAGCTTCAATGCCTCGGTGATCGTGTGGATCCCGCGGGCGGTCGACGGATCGATCCGCTCGTCGCCGAAGTGGTCGAGCATGGTGAGGGCCTGCAGCAGCACGGGTCCCTGCGACCACAGGCCCGCCTTCGCCACCGTGGTGCCCCGGAACTCCGCGCTGACCGCGGGTTCGACCGATGGCAGGAAGTCGGCGAAGTCCGCAGCGGTGATCACTCCGGCGTGGTCTCCGCCCGAGGAATGGCGGTGCGGTACGGCTGCCGACGCCGCCACCGCATCGGCCACGAAACCGGTCCGCCAGGTGTGCCGCGCGGCGTCGATCCGCGCGCTTCGCGTCGTGCCGGTGCCCGCGGCGACCAGTCGGCGCAGAGTGTCGGCGTAGTCGGCGTTGACGAGCGTGTCGTATGCCTGCGGGACCCGTCCTGCGGGCATCCACTGCGTGTACGACGCCGGCCAGTGTGTGCGGAACAGGTCCTCGACCGTGGCGAGGACGCCCGCCAGTTGGGGCACGACCGCAACGCCGCGCTCGGCATAGTGGACGGCGTAGTCCAAGATGTCGGAGAGTTCCCAGGTGCCGAACTCGGCGAGCAGCCAGAGCCAGGAGTCGACGGCGCCGGGGACGGCGGCGGCAAGGGCGCCCGCGCCGGGGACGTGGTCGAGACCTTCGGCTCGGAAGTGCTCGATGGTGGCACCCCGCGGAGCGTGGCCCTGCCCCGCCAGCACCAGCGGCGCCGGGTCCGCCGCGGTCGCCAGCACGGCGACGAGGTCGCCGCCCGGCCCGTTGAGGTGGGGTTCGGCCACATGCAGCACAAAGGCGCCGGCCGTGGCCGCGTCGAACGCGTTGCCGCCGCGTTCCAGCACGGACTGGGCCGTTGCGGAGGCCAGCCAGTGCGTCGACGCGCACATGCCGAAGGATCCGCGCAGCGTGGGGCGCGACGTGTGCGGGGGAGTGCCGGCGGGTGATGGTTGCTGACCGCCCATGGCTGTCACATTCCGTTCGTATGGCGTATGGCGTATGGCGTATTGCGTCTGGTGGCGCGTGGCGCGTGGCGCGTGGCGCGTGGCACGTGGCACGTGGCACGCGGCGGCTTATGGCGCGTGGTGGGCGGCGTGGTGGGCGGCCAGCACGTCGCCGCCGAAGTCGGTCTCCGGATCCCGCCACGCGGCGTGGGCGTGGTTCACGCCGCGGTGGATGTTGGTCCACTCGACGAGCAGCCGCGGCCCCTGCAAGCGGTAGTAGTGCGGCTCGCCCGCCGCGGTGGAGCCGGCCCAGGCGAGGTGCACGGCATCCAGCGCCGCCGGGTCGTCGTAACGGGGCAGCGGGGACACCCCGTCGGGGACCCGGTCGAGGTAGGTGCCGAGCAGGGAGCGCAGCAGCTCGCGCTGCGCCGGGTCGAGTTCGGCGCCCGGCACCCCCTTGGGCGGCGGGCCCAGCGCCAGCGCCCGCCGGTCCGCACCGTCGAGGCCGGTGGCCGGGTGCTCGGCGCGGTCCGGGGTGTGCGGGCCGGGGCGCCAGAGTTCGCTGCGCTTCACCACGCGGTCATCGACCCGGGGGCTGTTGCCCGCCACGATGTCGTTCGGGGCGGTCGGCAGCAGCACCGCGCGAGCGGCGAGGTCGGGGTGCAGGGAGCGGACCAGCTCGCGGGCGAGGTCCTCGGCCGTGCCCAGCGGGCGCAGCGCCGCGCCGCCCAGCAGTGGCGACGCGGCCGGGTCGGCGCCCAGGAAGCACGGCGTGGTGGCGGCGACCCGCCCGTCCACGACAAGGTTGTTCAGCGAGACGTGGTGGCCGCCGAACCGCCATCCCCACGGCTGCGATCCGCCGGGCTCACCGAAAACCCGCAGGTAGTACATTGCCGGGTCGCGAGTGCGTTCCCGCCCCCAGTTCACCGAGAATCCCTCGGAGCGGTCGAGCACGTTCTCCAGGCCGAGCACGGTGGCGACGGTGTTGTACCCGGCTTCGGACAGGCCGGTGGCCACCAGTTGCATCACCAACCGGTGCTGAGCGGGGCGCTGCTCGTGGAAGGTCAGGCCGCCGTGGTCGGTGGGCGTGTAGAACCAGCGGGTGCGTTCGGCCTCGGCCGCGTCGCCGGCGCCCGGCGCCGGTCCGACCCCCGTCCTGCGCTGTTCGGCGTCCAGGGAGTCCAGCCACGCCCGGGCGGCTTCGGCCATCCGGTCGGCGACCTCGCGGTCGGTGCCGGTCATCGCCGTGCCGTCCCATCGGACGCGGGCGCGCCTTCGACTCCGAGGAACTCGCGCACCGAGCGGGCGACCGTGTCGGCGAACTCCACGGCGATCCCGTGGCGCCCGCCTTCGATCTTGCGCAGTTCGGCGTCGGGAATCCGTTCCGCCATCAGCACGGCGCCGGCGTAGGGCGCCAACCGGTCCTCCGTACCGTGCACGATCAGGGCGGGTGCGGCGATCCGGGCGAGGCGGTCCCGGACCTCGTGCTGCCGAGCGGCATCGTGGCGGCGGGCACTCTGCTCAGGGCTGCGGGCGGTGAGCGTCTGAGTGGGCCGGGCCTGCGCCTCGGCCCGTCCCCCGGGGGTGAAGAAGAAGTCGGCGGCGGCGTTCTTGCGTTCGGTGTGGGACATTTCAAGGAGTTCGTTGACCGCCGCGCTGCCCATTGCGAAGCTCGGCGTGCTGGCGACCAGGATGAGGGATGCGACCCGTTCGGGATGCCGGAGCGCCGCGTGCTGTGCGACGGCGCCGCCGAAGGAGGTGCCCAGCAGGTGCGCACTCGGCAGCTCCAGCGCATCCAGCAGCGCGACGAGGTCGTCGGCGAGGACGTCCAGCGTGTACGGAACCGGCGGGTTCACGGTGATCCCCGAATCGCGCTGATCGTAGGAGATCGCCCGTACCCCCGCGCCGAGTCGCGCGCGGAGCGCCGCGAACTGGGTGCGGTCGCTTTCGCCGCCGTGGACGAGCACGAGCGGCACACCAGCGCCGCCGCCGTCGATGAACCCCACCTCCAGTTCCCCCGCCCGCACGGTGGACCCGGCCGGTTCGGCCGATTCGGCTGGTGTGCCCTCTACCGGTTGTGCTGCCACCGCTGACCTCCTGGCCGGCATCGTGTTCATATATATGTACCAATTGAGAGAAACGTATCATGTAATAGCCATAATGCTCCAGCGGCTGCTGCCCGGATTTCGCGTGTGCTCGGCGGGTTCGGGCGCACCGCTG
The DNA here is from genome assembly GCF_054778995.1 of Streptomonospora sediminis. Classification (NCBI taxonomy): domain Bacteria; kingdom Bacillati; phylum Actinomycetota; class Actinomycetes; order Streptosporangiales; family Nocardiopsidaceae; genus Streptomonospora; species Streptomonospora sediminis. Next base: position 104,012 of record NZ_BAAGYZ010000114.1, on the reverse strand, counting down.
CCCGGGCCGGTGCCACCGGTGCCGCTGCACTGGTGCCGCGGCCATCGGCGGCGCACGGATCCGGGCCGGCGGCCGGCCGAGTCCGGCGGCGCGCTGCAGCCGGCGGACCTGCCGGACCTGTCGGCACTGGGCAGACGGGCGGGCGGTCGCGGCCCGGGGCGGGCCGGGGCCGCCCGCGGCGGGGCGGTCAGCCCGCCTGCGCCCACCCGCGCAACGCACCGCGGTAGGCCTCGGTCAGCCGGGTGATGACCTGCCGGCGGGACAGACCGGTTTCCTGCAACAGGTCCTGGACCTCTCGCGGATCGAAGATCATGTTGCTGAGGAACAGGGCGTATTCGAGCATGTCCTGCGGGAGCCCGCTGTCGTCGAGCAATCCCCGCACCGGCCCGTTCCAGGCGGCGTGCATGGCGGCGATGATCTCGTTGCCGTTGTGGAGCCGCTCCAGATAGCCCCGCCTGGACCGGAGTTGCACCAGCGCCGGGCCGTGCTCGGCGAGGAGGTCCACCCACTTTTCCACGACGGTGTCGAACAGCGGCCGCCCTTGCGCGGTCGAGGCCGTGCTGAAGTCGTGCAGCTCCTCGACGACACTGAGCACATAGGCCGCGAGCACGTCGTCCATCGAGGAGTAGTAGCGGTAGGCGGTGGCCGGGCCGATCTCCGCGCGCGACGCGACCGCCTGCATGGTGAGCGCGTCGGGCGCCTCACGGGCAAGCTCGCCGACGGCCTCGAGGAGGCGCCGGCGGTTGCGGCGGGTGTCGCTGCGCAGCTTGCGCCCCCCGCGTGGAGCGGCCTGCTGGTCGGTCACGGGCCTCCTCCGCCTCGTAGAAGTGCAGGCAAAGGGTATCGCCTCCGAGGGCGGTGCGTTCGATCGCTCGGCCGTGCGCGGGGCGCTGCGCGGCACGCACGGCCGGCTCCGTCAGGACCTCCCAACGCCAAGGTAGCCGACGATGCGGGCCAGCCCGGTGCGCAGGTCGTCGGCGGAGGCCGCGAACGAGATCCGGATGTGCCCCTCGCCCGAGGGTCCGTATTCGGCGCCTGCCCTGACCAGCACCTTCCGCGCGGCGAGCTCGCGGACGACCGTCTCGGAGCCGAGACCGGCGTCGTAGCGCAGGAACCCGTAGAAGGCTCCTTCGGGCGGCACCAGGTGCAGGCCGGGAACGTCCGACAGGTGGGCGACCACCAGTTCGCGGCGCTGCCGGTACCTGTCGACCATGGCGTCCACGGCGCCGTTGGGCAGATCGAGGGCGGCAAGAGCCGCGTGCTGGACCGCCGTGTTCACCGAGCCGTTGAGGGTCCGGTGCACGTGCGCCGCCGCATCGACCACCTCGCGCGGCCCGGCCAGGTACCCCACCCGCCAGCCGGTCATCGCATATGTCTTGGAAAACGTCTGCACGTATACCGTCCGGTCGCGCAGCGAGTCGACCGCCGGTGCCGGAGTCAGCTTGTGGCCCGGGTAGACCAGCCGGTGGTACGCCTCGTCGCTGACCACCAGGACACCGGAGCCGTCGAGGAGGTCGCCGAGGGCCTTGAGTTCCTGCTCGCGGTGCACGATGCCTGTCGGGTTCGACGGATTCGAGAAGATCATCATTGCTGCACCGGGCAGCGCGGCGGCCAACGCTGCGAGGTCCCAATGCAGGTCCGGGCCGAGTGGGACGAAGTCCGCGGTGCCACCGGCAAGCACGACCAGGTCGGCATAGAGCGAGTAGGCGGGCTCGGGGATGACCACGCGGTCGCCGGGGCCGATCATGGCGAAGACGACCGCCGCCAGCGCAGCGGTTGCGCCGTGGGTGACCACGACGTCGTCCGCGCTCCACGGCCGGCCGGGAAGCGCCGGCAATCCGGACGCCAGCGCGGCCCGCAGTTCCACCAGCCCCTTCTGGTCGGCGTAGTGGGTGTGCCCCGCGCGCAGGGCGGCCGCGGCGGCCTCGACCACCGGTGGCGGTGTCGGGAAGTCCGGCTCGCCCATGGCCAGCGAGACGGACCCCGGCGGGGCCGGGGCGAGGGCCGGGCGCCGCGAACTCCGCCGCAGCTCCCCCATCCGGAAGGCGGGCGGCAGGGCGGTCATCGGGCCGCCTCCGGACGGTCGGGGCGTGCGGCGAGGATGCGCTGCCGGAGCGCCTCCTCCTTCTCGCCGATCCCGTCGACCGCGTCGACGACCTCCTGCACGCGGTGCCGCGGGACGACCACGACACCGTCGGAGTCGCCGACGAGCACGTCGCCCGCCGCCACCACCACGCCGCCGACCGCCACCGGTGCACCGATGGCGCCGGGCCCGTCCTTGAACGGTCCGGCGGGCGTGGTCGCCCGCGCGTAGACGGACAGGCCCATCTCCGACAGCGCCTGGACGTCGCGGACGGCACCGTCGACCACTGCGCCGGAGATCCCGGTATTGACCATGATCTCGCCGATGAGGTCGCCGATCAGCGCGCGGGTCATGTCGCCGTGCCCGTTGACGACCAGCACGTCGCCCGGCCGGGCATCGTCGAGCGCCCGGTGGATGGCGAGGTTGTCACCCGACCGCACGTCCACCGTCAGCGCATTGCCCAGGAGGGCGGCGCGCAGGGTGAGCGGCCGGATGCCGCCGTCCAGCACGGTCATGCGCTGGAGCGCATCGCCGACGTTGGCGGTCGGGACTTCCCCCAGCCGGCGGGTCTCCGCCGCTGCCGGGCGCTCCCAGCCCGAAACGATGGACACGCTGTCCGTTGGCGCAGCTATGAACACGGCGATACTCCACTCTTAAATGGGGTGAATATCTCAGATAAGCCAGCATAGTCGCCCGGTAGTCCGCCGACAATGGTCCGAGCCGCCCGGATACCGCGCCGGCCGGGAGCGGGCGGTCGCAGAGCGCGCGGTCCGGCCCGGGGGACGGCCCCGCCGAAGCCGTTGTGGCGGTTGCGGTGATCGGTGCGCCCGCCGGCGCCCCAATTGTCCCAGGGCTCCGTTACGGTGGCGCCTCCGGTCCGGTCGGCGCGAAACGGAGCCCAGACAACGATGTATGACCAAGTCCGCGCAGTGCAGGATGCCCTGGCCCCGCTGAAGAGCGCCGACGCCCATGCCTTCGGGCGGGCGGTCGGTTACGTTGCCGAGGGCGCGGACCCGGATGTCTTGGAGCTGCTGCCGAGCCTGCAGAGCGAGCAGCGGGCGATGATCGCCAGGCCGGAGGACCGCGTCCCGGCCGACCGCATCGACGCGGTGCGGGCGCTGTGCCCGGGGTGGACCCGCGAAGCCGCCGAAGCGGGACGCCGCGCGATCTACCGGGATGCGTCGGCGGATGTGCTCGCGCGGTTCGGACGGGTACTCGATGCCGCCAACGGAGGCGCGGCGCCGAACCCGGGCCCGTCCTGGCTGCGCTTGCTCGCCGACGACGTCGTCCGACTGTTCTGCACGTCCAACCGGAAAGGCGGGGAACCCCCGGCCGAGCGCTGGACACCGGACTTCGCGGCCGACATCGCCCGTTGCGGCGGTGTGCCCCACGCGGAGGCGCCGCGTGTGGTGCTGACCGTACTTGTCTCTATGGAAGTCCCGTCGCCGAACCGGCATCGCCGACTGATCGAGACCGCTGCCGGCGACGACTTCCTGGAGCGCCACCGCGGCGAACTGGCGCAGGTCGCCCGCGGACTCGACTCCTACAGCAGACGCCATCTCCCAGCCCGGTGCATACCGCGGCGCGAGGCCCACGCCACGCTCCTGGCCGGGCTGGCCGCCGACACGGACCCGGGGGTCCGTGCGGAAGCGCTTGCCGTGTCGGCCTGGCTCGACGCGCGGGTCCAGGTGGCACTGCTGGCGCCGCACTTGCGCACCGCCGAGCCCGAACACCTGCAGGAGATTCTGAAGCGGCTGACCGACCTCGACGGCGGCCTCGCGGTGATGGAGGAAGCGCTGGAGGCGGTCGCTTCCGGGCCGCCGGACACCGTGCGGAAGCAAGTCCTGCAGCGCACGGCCGATCGCGCGCGAGTCCTCCGGGCGCCGGCGCCCGAGCTTGCCGTCCCGCCCTGCGAGCAGCCGGCGGACGGCGGGCTCCGGGACGAGCTGCGCACGCGCCCCCTGGAGTGCCGCTACGAGGACGACTTCTGGCCCGGTGTGCAGCGGCTGCTGCCGCGGTTGCCCGATGTCCGCGCGCTTCGCGACGCACTGGCCGCGGCCGGGATGGCAGACGCCGACCGGCGGACGGTTGCGCTGCTGGTCACGCGGATTCCGGATGATTCCCATGCGTTGATCGGAGCCGAGCTGACCCCGCAGGACGCCGACCGGTGGTGGCCGCTGTTCGCAGAGCGTCTGGACCTGGTGGATGAGTACCTGGACCTGGCCGACGAGGACCTGGCCCCCGGCGTGGAGCCGATCGACACGACCGCGATGATGCTGAGGATTCTGGAACGCTTCCCAGCGGCGCCCGAGGTACTGGTACCGCGGCTGGCGGACCTCGCGCTGGGACACACGCGGCACCGCCGCGCCGCGCGCCGCGTGCTCGCGGGGCACCCGCGTGTGCGGGCGATCGCCGAAGGAGCCCTGTCCGCGCCCTCCGGCGGTGCCGAGGTGCGCGCATCGGCCGCTGAGTGGCTCGCTGAGCTGGGCGACACCTCGGCCGTACCACCGGAGCGCGGCTGGGAGTTCGGCCCGGGGGTGTTGCCCGAAGCGGTCCGCGCGCTGCCCGCGGACGTGCTGGACAGGCTGGAGCGGTTCCGCGAGAAAGCGCTCGCCCAGGGCATCCCGCCGGCGGATGCGGACCGCTGGCTGGGCCTCGCGCGCCCGTGCGCGGCCCTGGCGAGCGGCGGCGATGGACCGGTCGCGGCCCGGCTCGGCGGCCCGCTGATGCTTCCGCCCGACGTGCCCACCCCGGCCAATGACTTCGTGTCATCGGGGCGTGAGTACCACGTGGAGCACCAGCTCATCGCGACACTCGACCTGTCGGCGATACCTCCCGAGGCGAGCGGCCTGCCGTCTCCGCCGGACGGCTGCGTGCTCTTGTTCGCCAACCCCGAACTGGAGCCCCTTCCTTTCGGCGGCGCGGTGTACGTCCCGGCCGGTACTCCTGTGGAGGAACGCGACACGAACCTCGACTACGAGCCCTACGCGTACGACACGGCCGCGGATCTTGACGCGGAACTCCGGTCAAAGGGCGGCCTCAGGATGCGTCGCGACGTGACCCTGCCCTTCACCAATGTCGACGATCTCCTCGCCGTGCACCCGCACGCGAACTCCCTGAGGGATGTGTGGGCGGAAGTGGTGGGCGAGTACGAGTTCGGTGAGTGGCAGGTCGGCGGCCACGCCTGGGACCACGACCACCTCGGCGATCCGGTGTCCGAGTCCGGCCCGCACGACGCCGGCAACTGGACCCGGGACCGGCCCCAGGACCCGGTACTGCTGGCGCAGTGGAACGGTCTGCCGATGGCGTCGCTCTACTGGACGATCACGCGGCAGGACTTGGCGGCGCGGCGCTTCGACCGCGTGAACGTCATCATGTACGCCAATCCCTGACCGCGGGCAGCGGGCCGCACTGCCTGGGGCGGGGGTGCCCGCGGCAGCGCGGCCCGCGGCCGGCGCGGCGGACATGCGGTGGGCGCCCTGCCGCTAGTCGAGGGTCACGCGCCCGGTTTCCAACGAGTAGTAGCCGCCGATGATGTCGAGGCTGTGTTCTTCGACGCGGGGTGCGAGCAGGGGGTTGCCGCGGAGCGCGGCCACGGTGTCCCGGGTGTTGATGCGGATCATCCGGTCGACGCGGTCGGGGCCGCCGTGCTCGGCGGCTTCCTCGTAGGCGGGCCGCAGTGCCTCGGCGATGTGCTGCAGCCGGCCGGGCAGGTGCTCATCTTCGCGGATGGCGGCCTCGGCCGCGGTGACCGCTCCGCAGCACTGATGGCCGAGGACGACGACCAGCGGGGTGGCCAGTTCGGCGGGGCCGAATTCCACGCTGGCCGTTGCGGTCGCGCCGAGGAGTTGGGCCGCGGTGCGTACGACGAACAGGTCGCCGATCCCGGTGTCGAAGACCAGTTCCGCGTGACCCGTGAATCAATGCAGATGAGCACGACGGCGAAGGGATTCTGCCCGTCCGCGGCTTCTTCGCGGTGTTCCACCGACTGGTGCGGGTGGTGCAGCTTGCCGTCCACCCAGCGGGCGTTTCCCTTGAGAAGTCGCTTGCGCGCCCCGCGCGGTGTCGAGACGTCGCCGTCGCCGTGATGCGCCGGGGCACCAGAGCCGGCCTCGTGCGGAGCGTCGCCCGGGTTCCCGTTGACCATGGCGGCCACTGCTATCCAGCAATTTCACGAGATAACCAGTTCACGATTCATCCCGTCCCGGCGCGCCCAAGCGGGCGCAGCCGGCTCCGCGCCCAAGGGCACCGCTCCGGCGGTCCCCCCGGTTGAGCGGCCGGCCGCGGCCCGCTTAAAGGATCGCGTTGGGGGCCGGCGTCCCGGGTTCGGTGAACCGTGCGGTGCGGAACGCGGACAGGTCGAACGCCGGCTCCGAGCCGGTGACCAGATCGGCGATCGCCTCCACGGCCGCCGGGGCCAGGCCGAACCCGTGGCCGCTGAACCCGGCGGCGACGACCAGGCCCGAGGGGGTCTGCGACCGGTCGATCACCGGCAACGCGTCCGGAGTGGAGTCGATCAACCCGGCCCAGGCACGCTCGATCCGCAGCTGTCCGGCAAGGCCGGGCAGCGCCGCGCGCAGCCGCCGGATGCTGTCGTGGACCCGTGAGACGGTGGGCCGCGGTTCAGCGGGTGCGCGGTCGCGCGAGGCCAGCCGGGACCAGGCGTCGGCGACCAGCTCCCGCCCCACCCGGGGGCGCAGCCGGCGGTGGTTCTTGCGGAAGGCGGGCAGGAACTGCGGAGTCTGCCGCAGCGTGTCGATGGTGAGGTCGACCTCGCCGCCACCGCCCGTGGAGACCACGATCCGCCCGCCGGCCTCCTGGCGGAACGCCAGGCCGGGCGCCCACACGGTGGCTTCGGTGACCGGGCCCACCGGGGCGGTCACCGCCACCGTGCCGCGCACCGTGCTCTGCGGCAGCGACACCCCAGCGGTGCGCAGCAGCTCCCGGGCGCCCGACCCGGCCGCGCACACCACCGTGTCCGCGTGCAGCAGGCCGGTGTCGGTACGCACCCCGACGACGGTGTCGCCGACGCGTTCGATCCGGCGCACGGTCTGCCCGGTGAGGACCCGCGCCCCGTTGCGGCGGGCCGCGGCGGCATAGGCGGCGGTCACCATGCGCGGGTCGGCGTGCCCGTCGCTCGCCGCGTAGATCGCCGCGCTGAACGGCATGTCCAGCTCGGGCACGATCCGGCGGACCTCCTCGGTATCCACGAGCCGGGTGTCGACCCCGTGGCGCCGGCCGATCGGCACCCAGGCCAGGTACTGCCGCGCCTCCGCGGCCGTGCGGGCCAGCGCCAGGTTCCCGCCCTGGGTCCACCCGAAGGACGCGCCGAGTTCGGCCTCCAGCTTCTGCCACCGCTTGTTGGCGGCGCGCATGAGCGGCAGCTCCGCCCGGCTGCGGCCCTGTTGGCGGATGAAACCCCAGTTGCGGCCGGACTGCTGCGTACCGACGCCGCCGGTGTCCTGCTCGACCAAGGTGACGGCGACACCCCGCCGGCTGAGCTCGTAGGCGGAGCCGGCGCCCATGATGCCGCCTCCGATGATGGCCACGTCCGTGCTCGTATCCGAATCGGCAACCATGTGTCGCGGTACTCCCGGTCTCATTGCTCCGCCTCGCCGGCTCCGACCCCGTCCGCGGGTCGACGCCATTGATCCTGGCCGGGCACGGCAGCCGCGGCAATGGCCAGTCCGTGCAGCCCGGACGCCGTTTCATGCACTTACCGTGCAATCCTGTTGCGATGGCACTAACGCTGTCGGAGATCCTCGACTTCGAGCCGTTCCGCAGGTCGAGCGCGCGGGCCGTTGCGGGCGAGCACGCACTCGACCGCACCGTGCGGTGGGTGCACATCTCGGAGATGCCCAACCCCGGGCGCCTGTTCACCGGGGGCGAGCTGCTCCTCACCCAGGGCCGCGGAATCGGGTCCGGGCCCGAAGCCCAGCGCCAGTGGGTGGCCGAGTTGGCCAAAAGCGACGTCGCCGGTGCCGCCGTCGAGACCGGTGTGGCGTTCGCGGAGCTGCCCCGCGCCCTGGTGCGAGCCGCTCAGCAGGCCGGGCTGCCGCTGATCGAGCTGCACCACCCCGCCTACTTCATGGACATGACCCAGGCGGTTCACTCGACGATCGTCAACGCGCACTACGGCATGATGCGCCAGGTCGAGACGATCAGCCGGGAGTTTTCCGGGCTGATCCTGCGCGGCGCCACGCTCGGCCAGATCGTGGTGGAGCTTTCGCGCATCGTCGGCAACCCGGTGGTGCTGGAGGACGAAGGCCACCAGATCATGGAGTACGCGCCGCAGACCCCCGAAGTGGGCGAGCGGCTGCGCGACTGGAACGGTCACGTCCGCATCGGCCACGAGCCCGGCAACGACGCATCGCCCACCCGCACGAGCGAACCGGCGGAGCCCTGCGTGTGGGTGCCCATCGTCGTGCGCGGCGAGACCTGGGGCCGCATCCACGTGCTGGAGCTGCAGCGGACCTGCGACGAGGTGGGGATGCTCGCCGTCGACCGGGCCGCAGCCGCCATCGGGATGTCGTTCGCGAACGCCCGCGACCACGAACGGCTGCACGAGGACGCGCGCAGCGCGGTGGTGCAGGACGCGCTCCGGGCCCATTATCCCGACGCCACCCAGATCCGCCGGCGGGCGAGCGCCTTCGGCGCCGACCTCTCCGGTGAGATGCGCGTGGTGGTGCTGCGGCCGCTCGACGTGCCCGGCACCGACGACGGCGCCGGCCGCTTCCTGAACCGGCGGCTGCGCGTGGTGTCGTCGCTGGCCGGCACCCGCCTCGGGGCGGACGGCGCCCCGCTGGTCGGCTACGACGGCGGCCAGGTCGTGGCGATCGTGCCGCAGGCCGCGGGCACACTCCACGACCTCGGGGACCGCTGCGCCGAAGTGGTGCAAGAGTGCGCCACCCGCCGCGAACGTGTCCAAGTGGTCGCCGGGCTCAGCGACCCCGCCGATCTCGCCCAGCTGCCCCGGGCCTTTGCCGAAGCGGAGGAGGCGGTGCGCTACGCCGTCCGCCAGGGGCGCGGACGCGGCATCGTGCGTTCCGGCGACCTGGGGATCGACCGCCTGCTGCTGGAGTTGGACCGCGGGCCGCTGCTCGCCCGCCACGTCGAACGCGAACTGGGCCCCCTGCTCGACCACGACGCCAAAGCCGGCACACCGCTGCTGCCCACACTGGATGCGTTCTTGGAGTCCAACGGCGCGAAGTCGCCCGTTGCACGGCAACTGGGCATCGAACGCCGCTCGCTGTACTACCGGCTGGAACGTATCGAACGCCTGGTCAACGGCTCGCTCGACGACGCCGGTACCCGCCTTCGGCTGCACATCGCGCTGCGCGGGCTGCACTTCCAGGACGCCCGCACCGCGCGTGCCCGCCGCACCCGTTAGCGCGCCCGCCCCGGCAGCACAGCACGGACGCTGCACAGACTGTGCAGCGGTCCTGCGCAACGGTTGCCCACTCCGCCAATTGTCTCAGTTCGCGCCGCCCACGATGCTCAGTGGCCAGGACACGTGAGACGGCGCCGGTTTGCCAACGACCCTCGGGAGGCCCGTGTGGACCCTGTCATGCAAGAAGTCGTGCGGTACCGGCTTTCCGCGATCGCCGACGAGATGGAGACAGCGCTGCTGAGGACGGCCTACTCGTCGATCGTCAAGGAAGGGCTGGACGCCTCAGCGGCGATTTTCGACCTGCGGGGCAACAACATCGCCCAAGCCGCGGCGATCCCCATCCACCTGGGGTGCATGATCCCGGCCGTGCAAACGGTCATCGAGCGCTGGCCGGTCGCGGAGATGTCCGACGGCGACGTCTACATCCTCAACGACCCCTACGCCGGCGGCACCCACCTGCCCGACATCGCCGTGGTGCAGCCGCGGTTCCACAACGGGCGGGTGATCGCGCTGGCCGCCACGATGTCGCACCACCAGGAAATGGGCGGCATGGTGCCGGGCAGCCTGCCGCCCAACGCCACCGACGTGTACCAGGAGGGGTTGCGGCTGCCCCCGATGAAGCTGCTCGACGCGGGCGAACCGGTCTCGCAGGTGTTCGACATCCTGCGTGCGAACGTGCGCACCCCCACCGTGGTACTGGGCGACCTGCGAGCCCAGCTCGCCGCCTGCTCCCTCGGGGCAGCGCGCGTCGGCGAGCTGGCCGACGAGATCGGCGCCGCCGAGCTGGACACGGCCATGCGCGCCCTGCTGGACCAGTCGGAATCCCTCACCCGCGCCCGTATCGAGGCGATCCCCGACGGCCGGTACGCCTTCACCGACCACATGGACGACGACGGGGTGGACGTCGGGCAGGCCATCCCCATCACGGCCGCCGTCACCATCGCCGGCACCGGGATGCACGTCGACTTCACCGGCACATCGGCGCAGGTGCGCGGGCCGTTCAACTGCGTGCCCGCCTCGTCGATCTCGGCGGTGTACTACGTGCTGCGGGCCGTGACCGGTTCGGACATCCCCAACAACAGCGGGTGCTACCGCCCGCTCACCATCACCCTGCCGGAGGGCAGCCTGGTCAACCCGGCCGAGCCCGCGCCGGTCAACTCCCGCACGGCCACCGTCCGCCGCATCTGCGACACCCTCCTGGGGTGCTTCCAGCAGGCGCTGCCCGGCCGCACCCCGGCGGCGTCGTGCGGCCAGCTGCTCGTGATGAACTTCAGCGGGACCGAACCCGGCACCGGCCGGTTCTACGTCACCAGCGAACTCGGCGTGGGCGGCATGGGCGCCCGGCCCGGGATGGACGGTGTCGACGCGGTCGAGACCGACGCGACCAACTGCATGAACGTGCCGGCCGAAACCGTCGAACTGGAGTCGCCCATCCGGGTGCGGAGCTGGGAGATCTGGCGCGACTCCGGCGGCGCCGGCCGGTGGCGCGGCGGCTGCGGCACCGAGAAGGTCTTCGAGCTGCTCGAAGGCACCGCCGCAGCGAACTACCGCGGTGAGCGCCACGACCACCGGCCCTGGGGCGCCGCCGGCGGCGCCCCCGCCGTGTCCAACCGCGCGGTCATCCACCGCGCCGACGGCACCGACGAGACCCTGCCGTCGAAGACGATGCTCCGGCTCGCCGCCGGGGACCGGCTGCGCATCGGACTGTGCGGCGGAGGCGGGTACGGCGACCCGTTCGACCGGCCGGCCGAGGAGGTCGCGCGCGACGTCGCCGACCACCGGGTCAGCGCGGACCAGGCCCGCCGCCTCTACGGGGTGGTCTGCGACGGCGACGGCCGCCTCGACCACGGCGCCACCGCGCGCACCCGGGCCGAACGCACCGGCGCGGCCGAGGCCGCGACCCAGAAAGGAGACCAGGCATGAGGGCCTCTGTCGGCGTCGATATCGGCGGCACGTTCACCGACATCATCGTCTGCCCCGAGGACGGTGCGCCGAGCACGGTCGTCAAGACCCCGTCGACCCCCCGGGACCCGGGCGAAGGCATGGTGCACGGACTGCGCACCGCCCTCGACCGGGCGGGGGTCCGGCCCGCGGAGGTCGGCCAGCTCGTGCACGGCACCACGGTGGGCACCAACGCGGTACTGGAGCAGGCCGGCGCCCGCATCGGCATCATCACCACCGCCGGGTTCGAGGACGTTCTCAACATCGGCCGCGCCAAGCGCACCGAAATGTACGACCTGTTCACCGGCCCGGACACGCCCGACTTCCTGTGCCCCCGCAGCCGGGTGGCCGGTGTCGCGGGCCGCATGGGCCGCGACGGCACCGTGGTGGAACCGTTGGACGAGGACGCCGCCGCCGCGGCGATCGACCGGCTCGTGGAGCGGCACGGAGTCGAGGCGATCGCGGTGAGCCTGCTGTTCTCGTTCACGGACCCGGCCCAGGAGCGCCGCGTCCAGCAGTTGGTGGCCGAGCGCCACCCGCACGTCCACGTCAGCCTGTCCTCCCGTGTCGACCCGCGGTTCCGCGAGTTCGAGCGCCTGGTGGTCACGGCCATGGACGCCTACATCCGGCCCAAGATCGCCTCCTATGTGCGCGGCCTCCGCAGCCGCCTGGCCGACTTGGGCGTCGCCGCGCCGCTGCAGATCATGGAGTCGCACGGCGGCATCGTCGGCAGTCCACTGGTGGAGCAGCGCGCCGTGGGCACCCTGCTCAGCGGTCTGGCGGGCGGCGCCAACGGTGCGGCGGCGGTCGGTACGGCCGCCGGCCGGTCCCGGGTGATCGGGTTCGACATGGGCGGGACCAGCACCGACGTCACGCTCATCACCGACGGCCGGCCGGTGGTCAGCGATGAGGGCGGCATCAACGGCCACCCGCTGCGCGTGCCCATGGTGGACGTGCACACGATCGGCGCCGGCGGGGGCAGTATCGCCTACGTCGACGAGGCCCGAGCCCCGCGGGTCGGCCCGCACAGCGCCGGCGCCGACCCGGGCCCGGCCGCCTACGGCCGCGGTGGCACCGAACCCACGGTGACCGATGCCAACCTGCTGCTGGGCTTCCTCGGCGGCGACGGGCTCGCCGGCGGCACGCTGCACCTCGACCCCGACCTGGCCGAGAAGGCGATGCGGACCCGCTTCGCCGACCCGCTCGGCATGAGCGTGACCGAGGCCGCGTGGGGCGTGCACCGCATCGCCGGCGCTGCGATGTCCGCGGCGGTGCGGATCGTCTCCGTGGCGCGTGGGCACGACCCGCGCCAGGCCGCACTCATCGCCTCCGGCGGCGCCGGTGCGCTGCACGCCTGCACCGTTGCCGAGGACCTCGGGATCACCGACGTCCTCGTCCCGCCGCACCCGGGCGTGCTGTCGGCCTACGGGCTGTTGGCGGCCGATCTCAGCGTCCCCCGCTGGCGCACGTTCTTCTGTTCCCTCACCGGGATGGACCCCGCGGCGGTCGAGGCGGCGCTGGCCGAGGTCCGGCAGGAGGCGCTCGACGACATCGCCGCAGCCGGCGCCGATCCGGGCGGCGTGACCGTGCAGCGCGCCGTGGACGCCCGCTACGCAGGCCAGTCGCACGAGCTGACTGTGGAGGTCGGCGAGGGCACCCGCTCCGGGGATCTGCCGGAGCTGGTCGCGGCGGGCTTCAACGAGCGCCACCAGCGGCTGTACGGCCAGCACGACCCCGACGGCGAGGTGGAGATCACCGCAGTGCGCGCCACCGCCACCGCCACCCGCACCACCCCCAACGCGGCCGGCCGGGGCGGGGCGCAGGCGAGCGCGCGGCGCCGGATCTACGTGCCCGAACGCGACCGGTTCGAGGAGGTACCGGTGCTGCCGCGGCCGGCGGTGCGCGAACCGCTGGAGGGGCCCGCCGTGCTCGTCCAGGAGGACTCCACCGTGCTCATCCGCACCGGTTGGACCGCCCGCCCCGGGGCCGGCGGGATCCTCACCATGTCCCGCGGCGGCTGACCGCTCGGCACCCCCCGATTTCAGGAGAAGACACCATGGCAACGAGTGCGGGTTCCGGCTCCTACCGGCTGACAAAGACACAACGCAGCGCCTTCATCAGCGCCTTCATCGGCTGGCTGTTCGACTACTACGAGGTCTTCCTGCTGACGTTCCTGCTGATCCCCATCAGCCGGGAATTCGGACTCAGCGCAGGACAGGGCGCGGCGCTCGTCTCGGTGTCGCTGGCATTCATGGCGGTCGGCGGTGTCGTGTTCGGCGTCGCCGCCGACCGCTGGGGGCGGCGCCGCATCCTGATCTTGACGATCCTGCTGTTCACGCTGGCGACGTTCGCCCGCGGGATCGCCCCGAACTACCCCGTTCTGCTGGTGCTCACCGCCGTCGCGGGGCTGGGGCTCGGCGGTGAATACGGGGTCGGCCAGTCGCTGGTGGCCGAGGTCCTCGACCGGCACCGCCGCGGCTGGTGGAGCGGGCTGTTCTACGGCGCGGCGTTCTGGTCGATCATGGCGGCCGCAGTGGTGGGCGGCTACCTGCTGCCGCTGATCGGCTGGCGGTGGACGTTCGTGGTCTCCGGGCTGCCGGTGCTGGTGGCGTTCTGGCTGCGCCGGCACACGCCGGAGTCCGCTGCCTGGCAGAAGACATCCCAGCGTAGCCGCAACCGGCCGGCCGCCTACGGGCGGCGCAGTTTCCTGGTGCCGTTCGCCAAGTGCTTCGTGGCCGCCACCCTGTACTTCTGGGCTTACTACGGAGTGGCGACGCTGCTCCCGCAGTACCTGGTCGACAACGGATTCAGCATGGCCAACGCGTCGTGGTGGGTGTTCTTCACCGCGTTCGCGGGTTTCGTCGGCTGTGTCGCCGGCTCGTGGGCCACCGACCGGTTCGGGCGCCGGCCGACGCTTTTCGGCCTGATGGTCCTGGCCGCGGCAGGCGGGTTCGCGGTGTACCTGCTCGGCACGGAGATGCTGCTGAGCGTGTGGATCCTGGTGCCGTTCTTCGTCATGTACTTCGGCTCCAACGGTCCCACCGTCTTCGGTTCGCTGTTCAGCGAGATGTTCCCGACCGAAACCCGTTCCACGGGCGTATCCACGGCGATCCAGTTCGCCCGCGGCACATCCTCACTGCCGCCGATCCTGGCGGCGGCCATCATCCCGGCCACCGGGTTCACCACGGTCTTCCTTATCGCGACCGGGATCTACCTGCTCGCGGGTCTGTGGGCGTGGGTGTTCCCCGAGACCCGCGGGATGGACGTCGACAGCATCGACGGCGACAAACACGAATCCGCAACGGGGGACGGGCCGGCCGACCGGTCCCCGGCAACGGCCACCGGCCGCCCCGAGCCACCCGGCGAGCGCTGAGCCGCCGGGCCGCCGCGCCGCTGAACACGGCGGAACGGCGGCACGGGGCAGGGGGCTTGCGGCTCGGACGCAACCCCTTGCCTGCTGCGGTCACGGCCGGTAGCGGGTCGGCGCGGCGCCCGGGGACGCGCAGCCGATGCACGTGCGGGCCGTGGGGCGCGCGCTGAGGCGGGCCGCGGGGATCGGACCGCCGCAGCCCTCGCATGTCCAGTACACGCCCTCGCGCAGCCGCTGCGCGGCCCGGTCGAGCGCGGCGAGCTCGCCGCGCACGTGTTCGCGCATCGCCTGGAGCCGTTCGCGCTCGTAGGCGATGGTGGGCCCCTCGGGATCGTGCTCGTCGTCGTTGGCCGTCAACGCCGCCGCCTCGACGACCCCGTCCCACTGCCGCAGCAGGGATTCGGCCAGTTCCGCCGCCTCGGCTCTGGCCTGCCGAATCCGTTCCGCGGCCGCGCGGTGCTCGGTTCCGGGGGATTCGGGAGGATCCGCTGCTTCGTCCATGGTGCAGGCCACAACGCGATCCGCGCGGCGGCTATTTCGCGGTCGGCGGAGCCGGGTCCAAGGCGGCGGTGGTCACGGCCGGCCGGGGGAGGCGCTCAGGTCGATGCGGGCGCCATGTGCGGGAACTGCGCCGTGGCGGTGTCGATCAGGTCATCGAGTTGCCCGAGGGGGACGACCCCGCAGTTGGCGAGGCCGGCTATGCCCTGGAGCGTGGCGAGGAAGACCAGTCCGGTCTGTTCGGGGTCCTGCGCCGGCAGCAGGCCCTCGGCCTGACCGCGGCGGAACATCGCAAGCATCGGCTCGAACGCGGCGTGGGCGCTCTCGGCGACCGTTTGCCCCTCCGGCCCGTGCTTGTGGGAGAACATCACCTCGGCCAGGTTCGAGTCGGAGACGGTGAAGTCGATGTAGGCGGCGGCGACCGCGCGGACCTGCTCGCGATACTCCGGCGCCGCAGCCACGGCCTCCCGCAGCCGCGCGCCGAGCCGGGTGAAGCCTTCGACAGCCAGCGCGTCGAGCAGCGCCTGCCGGCTGGGGAAGTGCCGCCGCGGCGCCGCGTGGGTGACACCGATCTCGCCTGCGAGCTCGCGCAGCGACAACTCGGAGGCGCCCCTGTGGCGGAGCATTGTCACAGCGTGATCCAACACTGCCTGACGCAGGTTGCCGTGGTGGTAGGGGCGGGCCATAAACCCAGGCTATCAACAGAACCTCGAAGTAGTCATTGACTACATAGTTTCCACTGGATACATTGCTCGCATGTTCACACTTGCCTCGCCTTCGCAGCTGCCTGACCAGACCGGCCGCACCATCGTCATCACCGGCGCCAACAGCGGGATCGGCCGCGCCGCAGCGTCCGCATTGGCCGCCAAGGGAGCGCGGCTCGTCCTGGCCGTCAGAGACCAAGAGAAGGGGCGCGCCGCGGCCGCCGCCATGAGCGGCGATGTCGAGGTCCGTCCGCTGGACCTCGCCTCGCTGGCATCGGTCCGGGACTTTGCCGCCGGCCTTGACGGCGCGGTGGATGTCCTGATCAACAACGCCGGCACGATGACCGACGCACTGCGGCATACCGAGGACGGCTTCGAACTCCAGTTCGGGGCCAACCATCTCGGACACTTCGCGCTGACCAACCTGCTGCTGGACCGGATCACCGATCGCGTGGTGACCGTCTCATCGACCGCATACCGCTCCGCGCACATCGACTTCGACGACATGCAGTGGGAACGGCGGGCCTACAGCCCGTTCGGTGCTTACGGGCAGTCCAAGCTGGCGAACCTGCTGTTCACCACGGAACTGCAACGCCGCCTGAGTTCGGTCGGTTCGGAAGCGATCGCCACTTCCGCGCACCCCGGTTGGGCGGCCACAGGGTTCCGGATCACGAGCGGCAACCGGTTCTTCGACGCCTTGATGGCGGCGGGCACACCTCTGCTCGCGCACGGGCCTGAAGGCGGCGCGCTCCCGACCTTGCTGGCCGCAGTCGGCGACGTCCCCGCTGGCGGCTTCGCCGGCCCGAGCCGCTTCGGCGGCGTCCGCGGACCGGCCGCGCGGACCGAGCTATCCGCCGCTGCGACCGACCCGGAGGTCGCCGGACGGCTCTGGGAGGCCTCCGAACGCCTGACCGGAGCCCGCTTCCCACTCCCGGCCGGCCCAGTCGCGCCCTGACCGCCACCGGGTGCGGCCGGATGCGGGCCGCCCCCGGAGCCCGCCGCCACTCAGCGCTCCGCCGTTCGGCGCCTCAGCGAGCGTGGTCCGGGCTCGGGGGGCGGTTCGGTGGCCATGCCCCGCCAGACCAGGTCGGTGAGATCGGCGGCATTGCGGTACCAGTCGTCGTTGGGGTCGAGGAAGAACAGGCCGCCCAGCCCCCGGATGACCGTCTCGGGAGTCACGTCGGTGCGGACGGTGCCGGTCCGGATATTGGCCGCGACCAGTGCCGAGGCCGCACCGAGCATCGTGTGATAGGCGTTCGCGGTCACACCCTCGGCCGCGGTGCCGGCGGCCGCCAGCGCAGTGGCCAGCCCGCGTTTGGTCATCATGTAGCGCGCCAGGTGGTCGGTGGCCCAGATGCGGAATGCCTGATCGGGAGAGTGGGACTCCAGGAGGTGCGGGACCACCTCGGCCAGGTGGCGCACCTCGCGCTCGTAGACGGCGAGGACGAGCGCCTCTTGGGTGGGGAAGTGGCGGTACACCGTGCCGACGCCCACGCCGGCCGCCTTTGCGATGGCGTTGAACGAGAGTTCGCCGCCGGTGACCGACTCTGCTGCGACGGCGAGGATGCGGTCGTGGTTGCGCCTGGTGTCCGCCCGGCGGTGGCTGACCGGTCCTGTCGTCATCGCCCTCTCCCTCGGTCTTGCGTCCTAAACCGCCAATGCTAGGGGAGGCGGTCGGACCTGGGCCGGAGTGCCCCGGGGATGGCATCTTTGCGAAGCGGATAATAATCCGCTAGCGTCCGTGCAACGCCACACACTCGACCCATTACCGAACCGGCCCCGCCGGGAAACCCCTCGGTCCAGGGCCACGGGAAAGAGAACCAGTGGACATTGCACTTGAGATCAACGGCAAACCCCACCGCCTGAGTGCCGATCCGGGCGTCACCCTTCTGGATGCGTTGCGCGAGCGCCTCGACGTCACCGGTCCGAAGAAGGGCTGCGACCGCGGCCAGTGCGGTGCGTGCACCGTACACGTCGGCGGCAGGCCGGTGCTCGCCTGCCTGACCCTGGCGGCCACCGTGCGGCAGCCGGTGACCACCGTGGAGGGCCTGGCTGAAGGCGACGAACTGCACCCCGTCCAGCAGGCGTTCGTCGACCAGGACGCCATGCAGTGCGGATTCTGCACATCCGGCCAGGTCATGTCGGCCGTCGCAGCGGTCGAGCAGGACGTGGCCGATGTCCGGGAGTTCATGTCCGGCAACCTCTGCCGCTGCGCCGCCTACCCCAACATTGTCGCTGCGATCGAACAGGCGAGGCAGGCCGATGCGTCCCTTTGAGCTCACAGCCCCCCAGACCCTCGACGCCGCCCTGGCCTCGCCCGGCACCTTCCTTGCGGGCGGGACCACCCTCGTCGACCTGATGAAACTCGACGTCCTGACCCCGCAGCAGGTCACGGACATCAACGCGCTGCCGTTGCACGGCATCGACACCACCGACGGACTGCGGATCGGCGCCCTGGAACGGATGAGCGACGTCGCCGCCCATCCCGGCGTCTACCCGGTGATCACGCGCGCCCTGCTGCAGAGCGCCTCCCAGCAGCTGCGGAACATGGCCAGCATCGGGGGGAACCTGATGCAGCGCACCCGGTGCGGCTACTACCGGGACGTCGCCACACCGTGCAACCGCCGCGACCCCGGCAGCGGCTGCTCGGCCATCTCGGGCGCCAACCGCATGCACGCGGTGCTGGGCACGAGCGACTCCTGCGTCGCCACCCACGCCAGCGACCTGGCCGTGGCGCTCGTGGCACTCGACGCGCAGGTCCGGCTGGTCGGCGCCGAGGGGGAACGCACCGTCGCGCTCGCCGACTTCTACCGCACGCCCGGCGAAACACCGGACGTGGAGTCCGACCTGCGCCCCGGTGAGCTGATCAGCGAGGTCCTGGTCCCGCGCCTGGGTCCGGACACGCGCTCCACCTACGTCAAGGTGCGCGACCGCCAGTCCTACGAGTTCGCGCTCTGCTCCGCGGCGGTCGCCCTCGACATCGAAGACTCGCGTGTCGTCGGCGCCCGGGTGGCGGCCGGCGGTGTGGCAACCGTGCCGTGGCGGTTGCCCGCGGTCGAGGAGGCCCTGCGCGGTGCGCCCGCGACCCAGGCGTCCTTCGAGGACGCGGCGGCGGTGGCGGCCGAGGGCGCGCGGCCGCTGTCGCAGAACGGCTTCAAGCTGCCGTTGCTCCGGCGGACGGTCGTCCGCGCACTGCTAGAAGCGGCGGAAGGGGACAGTGATGGTCAAGCGGTATGACGGCGCACTGAAGGTCACAGGTGGGGCCAAGTACGGGGCGGACAACAACATCCCCGGCATGGTCTTCGGATACGTCGTGCTCAGCACGGTCGCAAACGGCGAGATCGCGGACATGGACACCGCGGCGGCACGCGGCGCGCCGGGGGTCCTCGGCGTGTACACCCCGTTGGAGCCGCTGGAGCTGCACACGCCCCTGCACCCGGCCTTGGGTTCCACCTGGGTACCGTTGCAGAACACGGAGGTCGCCTACTACGGCCAGCCGATCGGCTTTGTCGTAGCCGAGACCTACGAGCAGGCGCGCGACGCGGCGATGCAGGTCCAGGTCTCCTACCGCGCGCAGCCGGCGTCGACCTCGCTGCAGCAGGGCCTCGCAACGGCAGAGGATGCGCCGCCGGCCATGGACGGTTCGCCGCCGTCGATCGCGCTGCTCGCCCCCGATGTCGGATCCATCGAGGACGCTTTGGCGGCGAGCCCGGTGACTGTCGAGGGGACCTACAGCACCCCGACGCAGAACCATGCCCCGATGGAGCCGCACTCCGCGGTCGCGGTGTGGGAGTCCGGCAGGCTCACCGTCTACAGCGGCAACCAAGGATCCGACCTCCAGGCGGCGGCGCTGGCCCAGGCCCTGGGTGTGGAGCCTACCGCGGTCCAGGCCCTGAACCCCTTCGTTGGCGGGGCGTTCGGCGGCAAGGGCCACACCTCGGCGCCGGCGTTTCTGGCCGCGGCGGCCGCCCGCGAGCTCGGCCGCCCCGTCAAGGCCGCGCTCACCCGCGAGCAGGTCTTCACCGCAACCGCCACCCGCCCGGCAACGGTGCAGCGGCTTCGCCTCGGTGCAAACGAAGACGGCACGCTCACCGCGCTGAGCCACGACTCGACCTCCAGTACGCCGATCAGCCGTTCGTTCATCGAACCGACCTCGCACGGCACCTCGCGGGAGTGGTACGCCACCCCGAACCTGGCCATCAGCCAGAAGATGGTGCCGTTGCACGTCCCGCTCACGACGTTCATGCGCGCACCCGGCGAGGCACCCGGCTCGTTCGCCTTGGAGAGCGCGCTCGACGAACTGGCGGTCGCGCTGGACATGGACCCGATCGAGCTGCGTCGGCGCAACAGCTCGGCCGCACCGCCCGGCAAGGATCTCCAGTGGTCGAGCAAGCACCTTGAGGAATGCTTCAGCATGGGCGCGGCGCAGTTCGGCTGGGCGGAGCGCAGCCCGCACGGCCGGGTGGACGGCGACTGGCTCGTGGGCATGGGCACGGCCACCGCGATGTTCCCGGCCCTCCGGTTCCCCGCATCCGTGCGGGTCACGCTGCACGACGACGAAACGGCCGAGGTCGCTACCAGCGGCGCCGACCCGGGCACCGGTCTGCTGACCGTCCTGTCGCTGGTGGGCGCCGACTCCCTCGACATCCCTCCCGAGCGGGTCACACCGCGGCTGGGCGACTCGGCACTGCCCGCCGGTGGGATGTCCGGCGGTTCGACCGCCACGGCGAGCGCCGGCTCGGCCATCATGGCCGCGGCTCCGGCGGTCATCGAGGAGCTGCTCGCGCTGGCGGCCGCCCCCGGGGCTCCGTTCGCGGGCGCGGAGGTCTCCTACGCCGACGGCCGCGTGCTGGCCGCCGACGGCAGGAGCCTGACCTTCGGCGAGGTGCTGCGGGCGGCGGGCCGCCGGTCCATCGCCGCGACCGGGTCCTCGGCCCCGGGCGAGGAGATGACCAAGCACTCCTTCAGCTCGTTCGGAGCCCAGTTCTGCGAGGTGCGGGTGCACCAGTGGACGCGCGAGGTCCGGGTGTCACGCATGCTGGGCGTGTTCGACGCCGGCCGGATCATCAACGAGCAGGCCGCCCGCAGCCAGATCATGGGCGGCATGATCTGGGGCGTGTCGGCGGCGCTGCACGAGGGCCTGGAGATCGAGGAGAACGGCCGCCTGGCCAACGGCGACTTCGCCAACTACCTGATCCCGGTGAACGCCGACATCCCCGAGGTCGACGTCACGTTCGTGCAGTACGCCGACACCCTGCACAATCCTGTCGGAGCGCGCGGCGTGGGCGAGATCGGTGTCGTCGGCATGGCGGCGGCGGTCGCCAACGCCGTCCGCAACGCCACCGGCATCCGGGTCCGCCACACCCCCATCACGGTCGAGGACCTGCTGGAGCAGTAACGCGAGCCGGCACCGGCCGGCGCCCGGGGCGGCACCGTCCCCCCGGGCCGCCGGCGGCTGCCGACCGGCCCCCCGGTCGGACCGGACCGGCCGGATTTCCCGCCGCGGCCGGTCAGCCGGCGGTCAGCCGGCCGTGCAACGCATCATGACGAAACGCAGGAACGTGTCGTCCGGGCCCGCCGGCAGTTTGATCTCCATTTCCTCGTCGATTCGGAAACCCGCGTTTCGGGTTTCCGCCGCGACGACCGGCGGGTCCAGATAGGCGACGGTCTCCGCTGAGAGGATGCGCCGGGTGGAACCGTCCTCGCCGATGATCTCGGAGTACATGTTGCTGATCTGGCGGCCCTCGGCAGGCGCCTGGCGCACGGACATCACCGTGAACGCCTTTCCTTGGTCACTGGGGAACGAGAAGGGGATGTGGTTCTCCTTGATGCCTTCCCAACCGGGCCTGGGCATGTAGTCGCGCAGCAGGGTTCCGCCGTCCGCCAGGTGGCGGCGGCTCGTGCGGAGGGCGGCCGCCCTGCCGTCGTCGTCGAACGTGCTCAAGGAGAGGCCGCCGACCACGACCGCGTCGAATTTCTCCGCAAGGTCCAGGGAAGTGACATCGCCGGTCACGAACTCGACACTGCCCGGAGACCGCTCGGCCTGGCCGTTCCAGAGTTCGCGGGCACGTGCGATCATGTCCTCGGAAAGGTCGACAGCGGTGACGGAGTGCCCCGCGGCTGCCAGGTTCCGCGCGAAACGGCCTAGACCGCAGCACAGATCCAGGATCCGCGCGGGCCGGTCACCGGCCCACTTCTGCACCACATTGATGTCGACGGCGTTCTTATCCACGAAGTTGCCGTAGATCGTGCCGTGGAACCCTTCGTACATGGTGGTGACCCGGGTTCCGGGGATGTCCAGGCCGTGGACAACCTCCGCCATACCAAAAAAGTTCGGCATAAATTCCGTTTCTCACTTCAGGGGCAGATGGCGTACGTCGATGTGCGGAACGGTCCGATGGACTCCGTTGTTGTGGTCGTGTGCTTTGGCCGTGCGGTCTTTCGGCGCAGCAGGGCGCCGTTCCCGCCGGCCGGCCCCGCTCGGGCCCGGCGCGGCGGGCCGGGCCGCGATCCGGTCGGCATTCGGGTCACCGGCTCGCCCGTTCACCGGAGGGTTGCGCCGGGTTCCGCGGGACGACCGCCACCGCTTGGAAATCGGCACGCCCCAACAGCCCGGCGGCCTCGCGGACCTGGTCGGCGCTGGTGCCGCGGAGCTCGGCGACCGCTTCGGTGAGCCAGTGCGCACCAAACGGGCCGCCGACCACACCGGCGAGCATGTCGGCGAGGGCGTTCGGGGAGTCGAAGGCGAACGGAATCTGAGCGGTGCAGTAGTCGACCACCCCGGCCAGTTCGGCGTCGCTCGGCGGATCCTCGGCCAGGCGCCGCAGCTCGCGGCGGATCGTGTTCACCGACGCCTCCAGCCGCTCATGCGGTAATGCGGACCGCACGAACACGCGTGACCGGTCCGCGGACCAGTCGTATCCCGCGTAGACGATGGCTCCCTTGCCGTCCAGCCGCAGGGCGGCCGTGACCAGGCGGGACGCCGGATGGCCGCCGAGTACCCCGATTGCCAGGTGCAGGGAGGCGGCCGAGGGGATCCCCGCGGGCTGGGGCGTCCACAGGGTCAGATGGGCGCTCCGGCCCCGTCCAGGCAGAATCAGTGGTTCGCCGTCCGGTGCCCACGGTTCGTGCTCGACGGTCCCGTCCGGGGCGAGCGCCCACCATGCGCGGAAGGACTCCACCGCCATGGCGCGCAGCTCCGCCGGATCCACCGGGCCCACCGCCACAAGCAGCGCGCCGTCCGGAGCGGGGGCCGCCACCTGTTCCTCATCGGTGGTCTCGACTCCGGCCATGCTCAGCGCCCGGATCGCAACGTCAGCGAAGGCGTGGGGTGACTGCGGCGGCCGCGCCGGGGGGAGCCCGCTCCATGTTCCGGCAGGACCCGCGAGCACCGATCCCAGGCGGGTGAGCCAGTCACGGACGCGTTCCGGCGGTGCCGCTCCCACCGCTGTCAGCCACTGGCCGTCCGTGTCCAGTTCGAGCGAGGTACCGGTGGTCGGCCCGCCGAGCCCGGCGAGCCGGATCTGCAGGGCGCGGACGAGCCGCCCCTCCCGGCCGGGCCGGGACCACACCCGCGTGCCCAGGGGAACGCGCAGCCGGAGCTCGACGAGGGGGACCCGGGTGTCGCGGGCGCCCACGAGGCGCATCCGGCCATCGACGGCGGTATCGAACATGTCGGCCGCCACGTCCGACGTCTGCGGTACGAGGGCCGGGGGTGTGCGCGATCGGCCGGAGTCCGAGCCCAGCCGGGCGGCCGACCGGCGGGGTATCTCGGTCTCCGGCTCGGCGGGAAGGCGGGTCGGCCGCTCCCGGGTCTCCCCGGGGACGAGGACCAGCGCGGCGGTGCGGGCGCCGCCGAGCCGGCGGGCCGTCTCGGGCAGGAGGCCGGCCGCGGCATCCAGCCGTTCGGGGATCCGGTGGAGCAGCGCGGCGTCACCGAGCAGGATCTCGGTGCGGCCCAGCGAACGGGCCAACCGCATCGGATCGGCGTGTTCGCGGTGGTGCCGTTCGGCGATCCTGGCCGCCGCCTCCTTGCCGGCGGCGGGTGATTGCGCGATACCGGCCGCGCGGCCCCGCAGCCCCGCCAGGAGCGGGGCCGCGTGTTCGGCGGCGGGGACGAGCGCGGTGGTGACCAGGGTGTCCGGGCCGCGGGTGTCGAGGGGCTCGAAGAACCCGCAGGAGCAGTCCACGCGGGCGGGCGCCCCTCCCGGTAGCTCGACGGGACCGTCGGCGAGGAGTTCGGCAGCGAGCATATGGGCGAGGTATCCGTCCAGGTCCTCCTGGGGGGAGGGGAGCCGGTGGGCGAACGCCACCGCCGCCCCGGAGAGTCCCGGCTGGGTCCCGGTGTGCCACTGGTCGGCGGTCCAGTCCGGTTCGGTGCCGGGTGCCTTGAGAGGTGAGGGCGAACGGGCCCCGATGCCGCCGAAATGGCGGGCGACGAGGTCGGTGGCCCGGCCCCGCGAGAAGTCCCCGGTCAGCGTGAGCACGGCGTTGCCGGGGGTGTAGTGGCGGTGGAAGAAGGCGGCGCACTGGTCCGGGGTGGCGTTGGCCAGGTCCTTGGGGCTGCCGTAGCCGTCGTGGGCGTTGGCCCACGTCCGGTAGACGGCGGCGGGAAGGGAAGGCCAGGACAGATCGTCGAGCGGGCCGCCGTGGATCGCGGCGTCGATCTCCTCCCGGATGCCCCGCAGTTGGTCGCGGACGGACTCCGCGGTGAACAAGGGGGCGCGCATACGGTCCGCTTCGGCGAACAGGGCCGCCTCCAGCGCTCCGGCGGGCACCTTCTGGAAGTACTCGGTGTAGTCCTGGCGGGTGGTCCCGCCCGATTCGCCGAAGCTCTGCACGATGTGGTCGTGGAAACGGCCGTCCGGCAGGTTCCGGCTGCCCCGGAACATCAGATGCTCAAGCAGGTGCGCGAATCCGGCATGGCCCGGTTCCTCGGACCGGAACCCGACACCGTAGTGGACCGCTACGCCCACCCGGGGAGTCCGCGGGTCCGGAGCGAGCACGACCCGCAGCCCGTTGGCGAGTGTGTACCGGTGGATCGGTTCGGGAGGCATCGGTGCCCTTTCACGGTCACATGGACAGCAGGCGGCTAAGGAGGGAGCCGTAGGCCCGGATCTCGACCGCGTTCCACGGAAACGACGCGGCATAGTCGTGCAGGTGCAACGCGATCCGCAGGGTCGCGGCCCGGTGGCAGGCATCGCCGAGTTCGGCCCCGTAGCCCTTGCCGAACGCGTCGGCCAGTTCCTGCCAGGCGGAGGGATCGCTCCCGCGCCCCCAGCGCAGCTCCATCAGTTCGCCCAGGACGAAACCGAGGTCGTACTCAGGGGCGCACACCGCCGTATCCTGGCCCGTCAGCAGGTCGGCGCGGGTCAGCCCGGCGTCGGGCACCAGCGCTCCCAGGCTGGGGAATCCGTGCACGATCACCGTGTCCCGCCGATCGGTGAGTTCCCGCGCCCAACTCCGCAGCGTGCGCCAGTGGTCCTCGCCGACCACGCTGCGCAGCAGCCGCCCCACCGAGGCCGACTGCGAGCTGAGGGGGCGGTCCTCCAGCCAGCGGTTCAGCCGCTCCAAGGCCGGGGGGAGCGGGCTGTGCACGGGAGCGGGGGCGCATTCGTGGAGTCCCCGCAGTGCCTCCCCCATGCCGTGCAGCAGGTCGGGCAGGGGCCCGCCGTCGTCCCAAGCGCGGTCTTCGGAGGTCAGTGCCGCCGCCACGGACGCGCCACCAAGGGTCCGGTAGTCCCGGCGGCCGGGCGCGTCGCCGCCCAACAGCAGGCGGACGGTTCCGCTGGAGTCCGCTGCGTGGCGGGCGACCTCCGGGGGGACGGGGCCGAATCCGTTGGGACGCAACCATCCCGGCTCGACCGTCCAGATGTGGTCGGAACCGCCGGTGCGGGCGACCCGGCAGCGCTGCAGCGCGCTGCTGGTCCCTTCGCGCGGATCGGGATGTGCGGGCCGCGCCTTTTCCACTAGTGCTGCGCGGCGTTCCTGCAGGCGCCACAGCGCGTCGTGCAGGGGTCCGGAACTGCCGCCGCCCTGCTTGCCGGTGGTGAGGCTGATCCCCTCCAGGGGAGGCACGAGCACGATGTTGCGGCGCTCCACCAGGCGGGCCCAGTGCTGCTGGAAGGGCTCGGCCTCACTCGCCCCCGGCGGAACCGATGGCACGACCGCGACCGGAACGGTCGTGGACTGCAGGGCCAGCAGCGACGGAGTGTCGGCCAGCCCGAGCGCGAGCCGCCCCATGTAGTGCAGGGTGGCTGGGAAGACGATGGCCGCCTCGGCCCACTCCTGCAGCCGGACGTGCAGCGCCCCTTCCCCGCCGGCGTCGTCGGGCCATTCGTCGAAGACGACCTTCCTGGTGCCGGCCGCGCTGAGCGCGGTGGGCGTGGCGAACCGCGCCGCGCTCCGCGTCATGACCACGGTGATCTCCAGGTCCGCAACGGAGCCGTGCAACCAGTTGAGCCACCCCGGGATGGTGCTCGCCGGCGCGGCACCGGTGACCACGAACAGCAGCCGGCGCACATCCACGTCGGGGGGCGCCAGGTTGTCCGCGGTGGGTAATCCGTTCACTGTTCCGTCTCCTTGAGTACCGTCTCGATCTCCGCCAGCGCCGCCGCGGTGCCCGAGACCTGGTGTGTCCCGGTGAGGTTGATGACGACCTCGTCGGCGCCCGCCCGGTGGAACTCGGAGATCCGCCCGGCCAGTTCGGCGGGGCCGCCGGCGAGGAAGGCGCCCGCCTCGATGACCTGTTCGGCCGATTTGGGCAGGTCATCGGGGTCGACGGCGATCCCGGCCCGGCGCAGCATGTCCTGGTAGTGGGGGCTGCTCAGATGGGAACCGCTTCCCGCCAGCAAGACCCGCAGCGGGTCCCGGTCCGGTGTGTCCACGCACATGGGGACAATTGCGACGACACGCGGCACCGGCCGCCCCGCCTGGGCTGCTCCCTCCCGCATCCGGGGGAGCAGTTCGTCCCGGAGGTAGGAGGCGGGCGCGAGCCAGGTGATCGCCGTGTCCGCGACCTCGCCCGCAAGGCGGGCCATCCGCGGGCGCAGCACGCCCACACCCACCTCCACGCCTGGGTGCGGCACCGGGTAGAGGGACATGTCGCAGCGGACGTAGTCCCCGTTCAACCGCACGTGTTCGCCGGCCAGAATGCTGCGGACGGTGGAAACGTACTCGCGGGTGGCCCGCAGCGGACTGTCGTAGGGCCGCCCGAGCATCGCCTCCTGGATCCCGGGCTCACCCGGGGAGAACCCCGCGACGACCGGGTGGCCCGTGGCCAGCGCCAGCGAGCGGAACTGCAGGGCCGCCTGCAGGGGGTGCCGGTAGGGCATGAGGGTGACACCGATGCCCGCGGGCACCCGGAAACCGGCGCCTGCGGTCTGGGTGAACGAGTCGAGGGGGTCGATCAGCGGTGTGTGCCCCTGCCACAAGCGGGCCGCGGATGTCCACTGGACGAGGGCGGCGTAGGGCAGCATCTGCTCGGACCGCATCGGGACCAGCGGCATCAGCACGGAGACCGCGCCCATCAGGTGCCGCTGCCCGTGTCCGGTGCGGCCGTGCCAACGGCCGCCCCCTGGCCTTGCAGGAGCGCCGTGTAGGCGGCCGAGGTCACCGCGAGGTGGTTGTGGGAGCCCTGGCCGACGACCCTCCCCTCGTCCAGCACGACGATGTGGTCGGCCGCGCGAACGGTGGACAGCCGGTGCGCCACGACCACGACGGCCCGGTCCGCGGCGAGGCGGCTGACGGTATCGCGCAGGCGGTTCTCGCTCACACCGTCCAGTTGGGAGGAGGGCTCGTCCAGGAGCACCAGCGGTGTGTCCGCGGCGATCGCGCGCGCCAGCGCCAGCCGCTGGCGCTGGCCGCCGGACAGGTCGGTTTCGCCGCCCAGTACGGTGTCGAGGCCGGCGGGCAGGCCGCGGACCGCTTCGGCCAGGCCGACCTCGGACAGCACGGCATACAGTTCGTCGTCGCTCCGGCCGCTCTCAGCACCGAGCAGGAGGTTGCTGCGCACCGTATCGGACAGCAGGGTGAACGACTGGTCGACATAGGTGATCCGCCCCCGCAGTTCGGACAGGTCCGTTGCGGTGGTGTCCTGCCCCAGAACGCTCACCGTGCCGGCGTTGGGGACCATGAACCGTTCGATCAGCCCGAGCACGGTACTCTTGCCCGCTCCGGAACGGCCGACGATGGCGGTCAGCCCGCGCCTGGGCACGTCGATGTCAGCCCCGAACAGCGCCGGGCGGCCCTCGTAGGCGTAGTCGACCCCTTCGAACCGCACGGCGGGAGCGTCGTCGGACGCGGCCGGTGCCCCGGGGCGGTCGCCGTCCTTCTCCAAGGGCAGCGAGAGGACCTCGTTGAACCGCTGCTGGGCCACCAGGCCCGCCTGGATGGTGGCCATACTGGTCGCGGCCATGAGGATCGGGGCCGCCAACTGCAGCATGTAGAGCAGGAACGCCGCGAAGACGGCCATGTCGAGTTGGCCGTCGAGCACGCGGACGCCACCCGCGATGATCACCACGACCAAGGCGACCTGCTGGCCGAAGGTGATTGTGGGCACCACCAGCGACTCCAGCCGGGCGGCCTTGAGTTCCAGACCGCGCACGTGTTGGGCCACACCGGTCAGTTCGTCACCGATGCGCTTCTCGGCGCGGCTGGCCTTGATGACCGTGACGGCGTCCAGAGCGGCGACGAACCGATGGGACATGGTGCCGATGTCGCCTTGGACCGCCATGTAGATGCGGCGCAGGGCGCGGAAGACCCCGAAGACCAAGGCGAGCGCGATGGCGAACGCCGCGACGGTCATCAGGAGGAGGCCGACGTCCAGTACGGCCATCAGCACGATTGTGCCGATGAGGTTCACCGCGGCCATCGGCAGCTGCAGACCGGTCTCCACGGCGGCCTTGATCCGGGCGGAGTCGGAGGTCAGCCGCGCGGCCAAATCACCGGAGCCGATCCCCTTGATCTTGCCGACCCAGGTGCTCAGGCTGTGCCGCATCACGCGTTCTCTGGCCCGGAGGATGACCGTGTTGCCGACCACCTGCAGCTGGTAGGTGGCCAGCGCGTTGGCCACGGCGCCGATCAGGGCGGCCGCGACCATGGCCGCCACCCACACCGCCACCGGGGAACCCTGGCCGAAGTCGTCGATCACCCTGGCCATGAGCATGGGCAGGGCGAGGGTTCCCCCGGACGAGAGCAGGGCCAGGACGACCACGGATGCGATGCGGCCCCGGTACGAGAGGAGTTCCGAGACCACGTCGAAGCCGCCGGGCGGCGGAACCAGGGCCGCGATTTCGGAGGGCGGCTCCGCCGGGTTGGTTCCCTTCGAGTCGCTCATGACACCACCGTGAATTCCAAGAGGGAGCGGACGGCGGACTCAGGGCCCCGCCACGACAGTTGCAGCCCGGCCGCCTCGGCGGTGCCGATCAGTTCCGGCGCGGTCCGCGCGGGAGTGGTGATCGTCGCGGTGATGTACAGGTCGGACGCGGTGGACGCCGGATCGTCGGCCGCCGCACCGGCCTCGGGCAGGTTGACCTCCGACAGCAGCACCCGCCCGCCGGGTCCCGCGGCTTCGGCGACCGTGCGCAGGACCCGCCGGGCCTCCTCGTCGGTCCAGTCCGCGAGGATCGCGGACAGCAGGTAGACGTCGGATCCGCTGGGGATCCGGTCGAAGAAGCTCGCCTCGACCGCCTCCCCGCGGTCGCCGAGTCCCGCTGCGGTCAGGCGCCGCTGCGCGGCGGCGACCGCGTTGGGAAGGTCCACCACGCGGCCGTTCAGGTGGTCGTGCTTGCGCAGCAGTTCGATGAGCAGGGACCCGGTGCTGCCGCCGACGTCGGTGACATGGGTGACCGATTCCCAGGGGTAGGAGTCGATGATGATTTCAGCGTCCCAGCCCACGCCGGAGCCCAGCACGGCTTCGAGGGAATCGGCGTAGACGGGGTCCCCCTGCACGTCGGACCAGAAGTCCGTGCCGAAGACCTTCTCGTAGGAGGGGCGTCCGGTGCGCATGGTGTGCACGAGGTCCATCGTGCCGAGGTCCGCGCGACCGAGGACGCCGTCGGTGTCCAGCATGGCGCGGACGCTCAGGGGGCCGTCGGAACGGAGCGGTTCACTCATTTCGGTCAGCGTGTAGTGGTCGCCGTCGGTGCGTTCAAAGACCCCCAGAGCGGCCAGATGGCGCAGCAACCTGGTCAGGCGGTCCGGATCGGCGGAGACCAGGCCGGCCAGGTCGGCCGCGGCGGTGGTACCCGCGGCGATGTGGTCCGCTAAACGCAGGGTGGCCGCCGCCCTTATGGCCGCGGGGCGCAGGATTCCGGCCATGTCGAACAGGGTTCGGACCGCCTCCTCCGCGCTGGTCGAGGGCTGAGTCGACACTCGTCTGGCTCCTTCTGGTCGGCGGGGACGGTCCCGCCCAGGTCGTACTCGGCCGCCGTGGCCCTGGGCGGGGAGTGCCGCGGTTCCGGGCACCTCGGGTCGGGTCCGTTGGTGCCGGGCAGCACGGGGGTGGGCGTTGGTGCGGCCGAGCGGCCGCTTCGTCGTAGCGGGTGCGGTCCTGCAGGCTCCGTGGCCGATACCGGCGGTGTTTGCCGGACCCGGCCACCGGGCCGGGCGGCCGGCGATCCAGCTCACCCGGCCCGGCCGGCCGGCAGGGGCACGGCCGGACACCGGAAAACCCGACTGCTTCCGGTGGCGGTCGTGCTCACCTGCCGGCGGCCGCGGCCCCGGGTCTTGCGACCCGGCGAATTCCATCAGGCGGTTGGACCGCCTAAGGGGTTAGCAGTGGATGACGACCGTGTAGGTGACGTTGAAGCACGGCACCGAGCTGGCCGATGCGCAGGGGAGGGTGGTGGCGGGCGCCTCGGAGACCGCGTCGGCGGACAGCTCCTCAGCGGACACGTAGGAGTCGTAGGCCCCGATGAGTTCCATTACGGAGGTGTTCTTGTCGTCGCTCATGAACTTCTTCCCAATCGTTTGGGGCGGATCGTCCGGTTGAAAGGCCGGACTGGGGGTGTACTCGGATACGCCCCCAGGGAGCTCTTCAACCTCCGCCGGGTGAATGCAGGTTGCGGAACGGGGCGGCGGGGTCGATGCCCGCAGCCGTGTACTCCTCGACCAGGGCCTGTTCGAGGGGGACGTCCTCCTCGGCCGCTGCGCGGATGAGTGCCCGCGCGGTCACCGACGCCCGGTGCTGCCCGAAGCTGAGTCCGCGCATCTGGGGCCTGGAGTCGTCGGGTTCCCACGCGAGCGCGAGCCCTGGGGCGAGGATCCGGGCGAACACGGAGGTGTCGGGGTGCAGGCCCGGCAGGCCGGCGAGCCTTGCGGCGAGCAGTTCGGGCACCTCGTCGGAGGTTTCGGTCAGGTACACGACGAGCGCGTCGCGCCGCGGGTAGAGCGCGTGCGAGGAGAGGACCTTGGCCAGGTAGCCGGCGCCCCGGGCCTCCATGAACTCCAGGGCGCTCTTCCAGGCGGGGTAGGCCGATTCGGGGTCGCGCAGGTGTGCGTACAGGCGCAGGCGCGGCTGCCCCTTCACGCGCGTGGAACCGCCGGCCAGGAAGAACCCGGGGGAGACGGCGGGGCGGCCCGCAGGCACCCGCAGTACCGCCCGGGCCCCGGGAGGGCCGTCCGCGCCCTCGACGAGGTCGGACGCCTCGGCCCAGACCCGGACGCCTCCGCGCAGCACCAGTACCTGGTCCGGTGCAGGGCGGGGGGTCGCCGCGGAGTCGCACAGCACGACCTCGTCCAGGGTGTGGCGATGCGGAAGTGCCGCAGCGAACATCCGGTCGAGTTCGGGGTCGCGGAGCAGGTAGGGGCGTTCGTCCTCGCCCGCCGGGCCCGATGAATGGAGGGTGTTGTAGAGGGCGCCGGACAGGGCTCCCCGCAGTTCGGACGGGTGCGCAGCCTCCACGAGCCGGCCCGCTACATCGGCTCGGGCCCGGTCCGGCTCGACGGTGATGCCGGCGAGCGCCTCCAGCAGGCGCGGGCAGAGCGCGTACGTTGCGTAAGCGGTCATGCGCGGACCTCCCCGAGCCCGATGGCGGACGCGAACCGCTCGGGGTGGATGAGCGCCGCGCGGCCGATGCCCGCTGCGGCACGTTCGATCCCAGTGAGGCGGTTGGTCCGGCTTGCGGAGGCGAGCAGCCGCTCCAGCAGATGCCATCCGGCGTGGGCGGTGGCCCGTTGCGGAAGGCCGGGATCAGCTCCGGTGTGCTGTGCGCGGTAGGCGCGCCAGAAGCGCTCCACAAGCGGCCGCACTCGGGCCAGGTTGGCCGTGCCGCGCTCCATGACGTCCTCGTGGGTCAGGTCGGCGTCGCGGAAGGCGGACCCGGCGGGAGCCGAGACGATGTCCAGTACCGCCCTCTGCAACCACTGGCCCGCGTAGTTGCCGACGTCGCGCGCCGGATCGGTGAGCCGGAACTCCTCCCAGTCGCTGACGTACAAGGTCCCCGCGCTGATGAGGAACTGGTCGAGCCGCAGGTCGCCGTGGGAGGGCACCGCGGGGTTGGCGGTTTCGGCGGAGCACAGTTCGGCGATGGCCCGGACCAGCGGCGTGTCCTGCTGGAACAATCGCCAGGTGTCCACCTCGGCGATGGTGAGGGAGTCGTACATGCCGCGGGGAAGCCCGATGAAAAGGCTGGGATCGGGCATGTGCGGCTGCGACGCGTCCAGGTCGGCGAGGTAATGGCGGGATCCGGCGTGCACGGTGCCAAGCGCACTTCCCGCCAGTTCGGCGAGTGGAATGTCGAACCGGTCGTCGGCCGCGAGTTCGGCTCCCGTTTGCGCGTCGTCGATGTAACCGAAAACGCACAGTCCCGTCTCCGTGTCGCTGGAGAGGAGTTTCGGGGAATTCAGCGGCCCGGGGCCGGTATCTTCGCGGAAACGTTCGAAGGCGCGCATCCGTTCGATGCGTTCCGAGATGTAATTGCTTTTCCCAGTGAGGCGTTTGACGAAAACATGCCTACCTGATTCGGACGGACCCAGCCAAATATCGTTGCGTCCCGGGGAAGTGGTGACCTCCGACCGGACCAGTGGGCCGAATCCGAGTTGTTCGAGGAGTGCGTCGACCTCGGGTACTCCCGCGAGATCGACAGGAGTGTACCGCGCCGGTCTTCGTGTGGTGTTCACAGCCGTATTCACCTGCAGGTAGTCGAGCGTCTGATCGAATTCGTTCAGCCGGCACGGTGAGTTCGTCGATGCGGGGCGGTCTGCTCGACATGGCGGGTCAGGGCCTATTCGAGTACTTCGGTGGCTTCCGATTCCGGTTTCTGCTGCGGTCGTTGGCGTGCTGCGCCCGGTCGCATATTTCAGCGGTGTGTGGTCCATGAATTAATTCATGAAGATTCGAATTAAGTGGACAGCTTAACCTTCGGAACTCGGCGTGGCAAGACTGGGTAAGACCGAGAGGGGCCTGCCCTGCATATGGATGCATGCCGCACGGTCCTAAGCAGCACTTTTCTTGTCGGTGAATCCCTTGGCCGAATCCGGACACCCGGCGGTGGAGTACAACTCCGCAGGAGGATTTTCCGGCTCGGCCGGCCGCCGGAGATGATCATTTGGGCCCGGGAATTCGCTGCCCGCGGTCGGCTTCATGGCCTGGTCAAGAAGCCGCTGGAGGGGAACCGGGTCCGGCGGCCCGGCCGGCGTCCCTACGCGCCTCGACGCGACCCGCACGGCCCGGTGGACCGGTCGGCGTGCCGAAAGCGCCGGTCCCGGACGGATGAAGTCGCAGCTCACGGATGTCGAATAGGCGCTCGCGGTCGCCGAGCCGCCGATCACGGAAACGGGGGATACCCGCCTCAGGAGGAATGTGGGATCGTGGCGTCCGGGGCCGCGGATTGTCCGTCGTCGAGGCCGCTCAATGCGGCGCGGAAAGTGGTGCCTGTTATGGGCGGACCCTCTGAGGCGGCCCCGCCGCCGGTCCCGCGGGAACGGAAGAGAACCGGGCGGTTCGACTGGCAGGGGCTGAGATCCGATCTGCGCGGCGCGGTGCCCGACGCAGCCCTCGCCCTGGTGGTCACGGGCCTCGTCTTCGTGCTCCTGTACGTCCGGGTCGAGAACGGGACCTCGGCGACGATCCGCGTCATGCCGATGCTCGCAGACGCTCCCAAGTTCTGGATGTACTGGCTGTCCCAGGCGTTCGGCTGGTCGGGGTTGCTGTGGGCCTACGTAACGGTCCTCTTCGGCCTGCTCCGGTCCGGACCCCGCCCTCCGTGGCAGTGGCTGACCGTGCCGCGGGTGGAGAAACTGCACCGCACGACGAGCCTGACCACCATCGGGCTGATGTTCATGCACGCGTTCATGTTCTTCGCCGACCAGGTCCGGTCCAACCAGCAGGACTTCTCCTGGGCCGGGGGACTCCTCAAAGCCTTCGCCGACGTCTTCGTCCCCGGCGTCTACTCGTCCGGTACCGGCCGCATCGCCATCCTGCTGGGCCTGCTCGCGTTCTACCTCGCGATTCCGTTGGGGCTGGCCTTCTACGTGCGCCAGCGGACCGGATCGCGCATGTGGCGCGCCCTGCACCGGTTCATCATCGTGGTCTATGTCCTCAGTGTGTGGCACACCCTGCTGTATGGTACGAACGTCTGGTTTGACGGTCCGTTCCGCACTCTGGTGTGGGCGCTGCAGATGCCCCTCGCCGCGCTCCTGCTGCTGCGTCTGCTTGCGCCGGCGCGTCCGAGTGAACGCCTGCGCCTGCGAGGGCCGGGCAGGGAATCGCGGACGCTGCCGCTGACGGCGCGGTTCGCCGGACGGCTGGCCGCCGCGGCCACCGTGCTCGGCCTGCTGGCCGTCGTCATCACCGGGGCCGACGGGGGCCGCACACCGGGCGGTGAGCCGCCGGGGCTCTGGCCGGAGCAATGGGTGATCTGGGCGGGCCTGCTGGTGCTGGCGCTCGTGCTGGTGGCCGTCGTCCACCGCACGCGGCCGCCGGCCGCCGCACCCCCGCCGGGGCCGAGGTCCGGCGGCACCCGGCGGTAGCGCAACGTCCCGCGGAGCAAGGAGACCGGCGCCTCACTCCGCTGGGGTGATGTAGGGGTCGTTATCGGCAATCTCGGGGGAGAACGGCACCGGGACCACCGGTACGTACTTGCCGCTGGGATTTCCCACCTGGTTCTGGTTGAACTTCAGGGTGCCGGTGGCGCCGCGGACTTTGAACGGCGCGTTCATGATGTGGTCGCGGACGTCCTCGGGCGCCGGCGGGGGGCCCTGCTGCTCGGCGTGGGCGTGGGCCGACCTGATCGCAGTGACGGTAATGGCCAGCGAGTCGTGGTAGGTGGCGGCGTACCCGTTCTCCAGGTTCTCCGCCAAGGTCGCGGAATCCCGCTTCATGCGTTCGCTGTAGTGGGAGTAGAAGTCGGCGAAGCCGGCAGGCTCGCCTTCGTTGCCCGGCTGCGCCCAGCGGGGATCGGATCCTGTGGCGGTGAGGAGGGTGATATTGCCTTCTTGCAGGGCCGACAACTGCTCCTGCTCCCAGGGGTATTCGCCGATCTCGGCGAAAACCACGGAGATGGGGTCGGATCTGCAGCTGCGGTGGCCCAACACATCCAGGAACGTGCGCAGATCGGGGGCGCGCCCGGCGAAGAAGACCATGTCGGGTGGGGGGTCGAGCGTGCAGATGGAGTCGGTGATGGGGCCGAAGACGTTCGCCCCGAGCTCGTCTATCGACTGGCCCTGGAACGTCCGGCGGAAGTCGATGTAGTCGCCGAGCTTTGCCTCGTAGCCATCGTGCAGTGTTCTGACGAACAGGTCCTCTTTTACCTCGTCGGAGACCATGACCGCGGAGTCGAGGTCGTCCCGGTTGTGCAAATAGCGGTCGAGCGCGGTGACGAAGTCGGTGTTGCTCGGCGCGGCGCGGAGGAGGCCGTCGACCGCCTCGTGGTCGATGCCGTCGGCCGTCGAGGCTCCGGTGACGACCGGTATCCCATGTTCGGTGAGACGCTCAGCCGCCTTCTTGGTCCGCTCGGTGCCCAGGGCCTGACCCATCACCGCGACCAGGGGGACCTCGTCGTCGGCCATTGCCTCGATCCGGGAGACCGGGACGGTCCACTCCTGCTGCCTGCTGCCCTCGTTGGCGAGGTAGAGCTGGATCAGCGGCTTCCGGTCGCCCAGTTCCGGGGTGCGGTTGGCCCTGTACAGCGCCACGTAGGCGCCTTCCAGCGCCCTGAGCGCCTGGCTGGGCGTGATCGCTCCCTCGGCGGACGTGGTCAGAGGGGACAACAGCGCCACCTTGACCAGCGGAGTGTCCTCGTCCTTGGCGGCCTCCCGCGCCGCCTCGTCGTTCTCGTCCTTGATGGCCTCGCCGATCGCCTGCAGTTGCGGGGTGAACGCATACGAACCGTCGGTGACCCCGACACACTCCCCGCCGGCATGGCGCACTCCGTTGAACCATAATCCGCACCGCAGCGTCGGCACCGCCCACCAGATGGTGCCGGCCACCAGGGCCAGCGCGACCGCTCCCGCCCCCCATGCCAGGATGCGGAGCCTGCGCTGGGCGTGCGCCACGGCCGGCGGGCGCGGGATGGTCCCGGGCCCGTTCCGCTGTCCGGTTCGCTTCGCTGCCACCTGGTCTCCTTCGCCCTCTCGCGGCCGCGCTGCGCGCGGGATGCCGACGTTTACGTCCAGTCGTGTGCCAAGCCGCCATGCCGCCGGGCTTCCTGGAACAGGTCGACCGGCTGGTTGCTGTGGGCCGCCAGACCGCGGAAATCGGTTGCGATCTGCGTGTGCAGGAAATATCGGTCCGGCGAGGTGCGGGGATCGGCGGCGATCCACAGCCCCGCCGCGATGCGGGCGACAACGGGAAGGTGCCGCTGTGCCGCCGCGTGCTCTTCGGTGCCGCCGTCCGCCCCGGCGGTAGCGGCCAGGTCGGTCTGCAGCCGGTGCGGCGCCTGTTCCGCGGTATCGCCGGCGTCGTCGCTGATGTGCGGCACCGAGGTGACCTCCGTGAGCAGCTCGACCCAGGGCGGCCCATCGCCGTCCCGGGGCGCGCGGCGGTCCAGACGCTCGGTGAGGCTGCGGGCGACACCGGCAAAGTCGCCCGCGCCCAGCGCATGGTAGAGCTCCCCGGTGGTGTCGCCGGTGGTGCGGCAGCGTTTGCTCAGGTCGCGGTGCAGTTCGGGGACCAGGTTGCCGTCGCGCCGGAGCGACCAGCGCAGCAGCAGCCACCGCAGTAGCGAGTGGTCGCCGGTCTGCGCGCCGTGGGCCCACAGGCATGAACGCCACAGCGTCTCCGGGCTGAGCAGGGCCGAGTGGAGGCGCTCGGCGATCAGCCAGGCGGCGTCCTCGGTGGTACGAGCGGTTGCGAAGACGGCCAGGGCCGCCAGCAGGTCGTCGTCCAAGGGCGCGGTCTCCGGGATGCCGGGCAGACCGAGCAGCAGGTCCTCCCGCAGCCGCTCTTCGACGGAGATCCCGGTGGGCACGTCCGAACCCTCGGCTATGGACCCGGGCTCCTCCTGCACCAGCAGCGAAGGGATTCCGCCCTGGGCGGCCGAAGGCCACAGGGCAACGGTATGCAGCAGCAGCGCCGTGGTTCCGGGATGGCCGCCGGTGAGCTGGTGGATCAGGCGCGGCACCCGGTGGTCGACCTCGCCGGGCAGGTCGGGCCGCGCCAGTGCCTCGGTCTCGTCGCAGGTGAGATCGCGCAGCGGAATATCCCGCAGATGGTTCTCGCGGGTGAACCGCTCGGCCGGCCGGCTGGTCGCGGCGATGACCATGGGATCGGCCGGATGCCCGTGGACCGCGGAACGGCGGCAGGTCGACAGGTACTGGTCCAAAAACCGCCGGCCGGCCTCGCCATCGATGTTGTCCAGCAGCAGCACGCAGTCGTACATGCCCGGCCGGGCACGGTTCCCGCGGTTGAAGGCCGCACGCAGATCGGCGACGAAGGCCTCCATCAGGAGTTCGCTGACCCGACGGCGGTTGTCGGCATCGGAGAAGTTGCGCGAGCGGCGGTTGAGGTCGGCGAGGGCGTCCATCGGATCGTTGGTGAGCCCCTGGTCGCGATGGCCGTACCAGCGGTAGGGCTCGCCGAGCAGAAACCTGTTGCCGAACTGTCCCAAGGCGATCTGGTCGACACCGAGCGAGGCGAGCGCGCTCACCGGGGCGTCCAACGGCGCCGCCACGGCCTGCCCTGCCAGTTCGCCGGCGGCGACACGGGTGGCCTCCCAGACCTTGTCGTAGCCGCGGTGCTGGCGCAGGACCGCCGACATCCGGCGCCGGAACGCCTCGGGGTCGGTGAAGTCGGTCTCCTCGTTCATCGCCAGCCTGCCCACAACCAGCCGGTGGAACCGGAGGCGGCCGTATCCCGGGCATTTCCGGCCCAACTCGTAGGCCAGGTCCGACAGCACCTCCGGCAGGTCCAGGTCCGTGCTCCGGTCGACCTGGTCGAAGTCCACCTCGGCGTAGGGCACGACCTGGTCGACCTCTGCGGCGAGTTTGCGCAGCAGAGAGGACTTGCCGCTGCCGCCGGTGCCGGTGAAAAGGAGCACCGGGGACCGCTCTTTCGGCCCGGTTCTCTGTATGGCGTTCCGGAGTGTTTCAACCGCTTCCAGGCGGCCGTAAATCCGGTCGGTACTTGGCGTGAGCACCGGTCTCCCCTTCACTGCGCACGGCGATCACCGGATGGCGCCGACCCGCTCCGGTGCGGTAACACCGACAGCACTGCGCAGCGGCGCCGAGTGCGGACTTCGATGCCGAATTCCCGTATGCGGGTCTCCGGAGAGCAGGGGATCGGAAACAGGTCTGCCGGCGGCATCCGGACCACCGTCGTGCGCGACTAGTGTGCAGGTAAGGGTAAATGTAGCAGTCCTTCCCTATTCGCGGTGGATGAAAACTGCGTTCCACTGGCCGTGTTGCGGCGTTCCGCAAATAGGGAACCGATATTAGCGGGGCTCGCGGGGCTGTGTGCAGGCCGGATAGCCTATTGGCCGATTCCGGCAACCCCGGGACTTGTGCCGCGCGGCGTGCCGTTTTCCTGTAGGGCCCCTCGGGTGTGGAAATCCGATGTCGGATCAACCGACTATCTGCTGACGGTGCCGGATCTACCCCTGCCACCTGGGGATTCGGCGCTATTCTGCGCCTGCGGCCGCGAACACCGCCCCTCGGACCGTGGCTTATGGGGATGATGGTGCCGTGTTAGTCAACTGGCGGAATTGTGC
Organism: Streptomonospora sediminis; assembly: GCF_054778995.1. Taxonomy (NCBI): domain Bacteria; kingdom Bacillati; phylum Actinomycetota; class Actinomycetes; order Streptosporangiales; family Nocardiopsidaceae; genus Streptomonospora; species Streptomonospora sediminis. Next base: position 64,879 of record NZ_BAAGYZ010000114.1, on the reverse strand, counting down.
ATCCTTCACCACCAACTGAAAACCGCTCAGAGCAGGAGCGGAGCGAACCGCGACTGATGCCGGCCCGTAGAACAGCAGTTGGCGGAAGAGCGTCGGCCGGGTCTCCTCCGGGGCCGCGCCGAGGATGAGGCCCCCGGTGATGCCGAGCGGGTTGATGTCCACGACCACCGAGGACAACGCCACCGCAGGTACGGCGCTGACCGTCGACGCGCCCGCGTCCACGACCGCGGGCAGCAGCGGCATTGCTGTGCATTGCTGTCACGAACACCGCGATCGAGCTTGCCGCGAACGAGGTGATGCCGGCGATGGAGCACAGCAGAAGCAGGGTGAGCATTGCCGAGCCCTCGATCGTGAGCAGTTCGCTGATGTGCTCGAAGGCGCCGAGCTAATCCGGGATCGGTGTCCTGGCCCCGTTCGAGCCATCCACCGATGTCCGGTCTGCGCTGGATCCCGCTGCGCAGCGCGGATCCGGTCGGGATCTGCCCGGTGCAGCCCAGCGGCAGCCGGCCCGCGCCATCGGCGCTGATCGTGCGCCGGCTCATAGCGGAGCGCGCAGCCGAACTCCCCGGTCGCGCCGCAGACCTCCCGCATGGTCCCAAGGCGCCCGCAGCGGCGGGAGCGCCGCGCGCACGCATGCGGCGGCGGTCCTGAACCGGTTCGGCATCCGATGGCGAACCGGTTTGGCGGAAGGTGCGCCCGCATCCGACCCGAACACCACGCCTTCAGGGCCGGCTGCGCGTTGCAGCCGGCCCTGTACCGGTTCAGCCGATCCGGCGAATTTTCCGATCCGAGCACCGGCGGCTCGCGGGAGTTGCGGACGCCGGGGGAGTACCGATTGGCGGATGGCGATGGAGATTGCGGTTTTCCCTGCGCACTCGCGCTGGGGTCCGATTCGTCCGCATAGGATCACACGCTCGGAATTGCAACGATCGGATCACGCCGTGACTACTCGTGCGCCGATCCGGCCACTTCGCCGCGGTCCCGAGTTCTGCGACCCGCCTGTTCCCGGCGTTGCCCGCCACCGCCGAAGGCCCGGACAAGAACGGAATCGACACTGAATCTGCCCGGCCCGTGGGCCAGGACCAGCAGGTTCACCGCCGCCAGCACCAGCACGTACTCGTAGCCGCCGTTGTCGAGCATGAGCCCGTTGGGGGCGTGCACGAAAACCAAGGCGCCGATCATATTCACGATCAGTACGGCCGCGCCCGCGCGGGTCATAAGCCCCGCGAGCAGCAGCAAACCGCCGATCAACTCACCGTAGGCCAAGAAGATGCCGCTCAACTCGGGAAGCGGAATCCCGAGATCGCGATTGCTCTGCACGACCTCGGCCACGCCCTGGCCGGCGACCTTGTCCCAACCGTGGGCGAGAAAGACGGCGCCGACACAGAACCGCACCACAAGCACGACCGCGTCGGTCAGCAGGGCATGCGAATGCATCAGGTATTTCATCGGTTCTCCTTCGATGAGGGATGCCGCCCATTCGAGCAGGGTTCACCACCCCCGGAGAAATACCGATTGCGTAGGCCAGGCTACCCTAAGAGCATGCATGAGGTTGACCTGCGGGAGCTGCGCTACTTCCTCGCGGCTGCCGAGGAGTTGAATCTCTCCCGAGCGGCCGAGCGCCTGGGAATCTCCCAACCGCCCCTTTCCCGCGCCATCCGGCAGATGGAGCGGCGCATCGGCGCGCCGCTGTTCCACCGCCACCACAACACCATCCGGCTGACGCCCGCAGGCGCCACGCTGCGCAGTGAGGCACGCAAGGTCCTGGAGGCGGCGAGTGCGGCCACGCGGCGCACCCGGCGCGCGGGCCGCGAGGCCGCGCTGCTGACCGTCACCACCACCCCCGGCCGCAGCACCGAACTGCTGCGGCGCATCGCCGACGTCTATGCAGGCCTGCCTGACGCGGCCGCCCCCGATATCGAAGTCACCGGCTGCAGCACCCAGGAGGCGGCCCTGCGCAGCGGCGAAGCCGACCTCGCCCTCCTCGGCACGCCTTTCAACGCCGAGGGCCTGTGTGTGCGCACCCTGTACTCCGAAGAGCGGGTGGCGGCCGTGCCGGCCGGCCACCCGCTGGCCGGAAGTTCCGCACTGCGCTGCCTGGACCTCCTCGGCCATCCGTTCCCGCGCTGGCCCGGAGACACCGATGCGGCCCGGCGGTACCGGTCGGGGCAAGACCAGGCGGGCGCCACCGGCGAGGGCACGGCCCAAGGCCCGCTCGTCCACGACATTTCCCAGCTCATCGAAGTGGTCGGGCTGGGACAGGCGCTCGCCCTCGTGCCGCGCCATGTCGCCGAGGCCAATCCCCGCCCAGACCTCACCTACGTGCCGATAGCCGACGCCAGCGCCTACCGCACCGTCCTCGCCTGGCCTGAAGGGCCGACGAGGCCGGCCGTCGACTTGTTCGTACGCACCGCGGTATGCCTCTTCACCCCCGACGCACCGCCCCTCACGGCTCGGTGAGGTCCAGGGTGGCCAACGGGGACCGGTGGTCTCCCGCCGTCCCTCGGCGCGCCGGTGACCGCGCTCACGGCCAAGAGAGCGGTCAGTCTCCGATGACGCGTCCGACCAGGAACCGCCAGCCGTCGACCAAGGGTTCGTCGGCGCCGGGCTCCGGCGGTTCGGGGGCCGCCTGCTTCATCGGCAGATACAGCATCAAGGGCCCTTCCAGAGCGGCGGTCAGCTGCACGGCCAGGCCGTCGAGGCGGGCCGGGGGCAGCCCGGCCTGTTTCAAGAGCATGCGGATGTGGGGCTGGGTCATGCCGACCGCGCGTGCCGGTACCGGCAGGGCGCGGTCCACGGCGGCCCGGGCGATCGCGTGGTGCTCCAGGAGGTAGGGGATGCGGGCGCACCCGTAGGCGACCAGGCGCGCCGCAGGGTCGGCGCCCGGTCCCAACGGCGGCGGCCCCGACAGGACCTGTTGCTGGAAGCGGTGCTCGGCATCCTCGAGCAGGGCCTGGAAGATACCGGCGCGGCTGCCGAAGCGGCGGAATACGGTGCCCTTGCCCAGGCCCGCGCGCTCGGCGAGGCCGTCCATGGTCACCTGGCCTGTACCCATTTCGGCGATCATCGCGCGGGCCGTCTCTAGGAGGTGCTCGCGATTGCGTGCGGCGTCCGCGCGTTCGCCGCGCGGCTTTCCGAAGGGCGCCAGGGGCACAGTCACCCGGCCAATCTACCGCGGAAAGAGTAATCGGGGTATAGTCCGTTTGAGTCAAGCGGGGGATAGTCCGCTTATGGTCCGGCCGTACGGCCGCGCACCGCCATCCCGCGAACCCGAACACCCTGGGAAGAGAACCTGATGAACCTGTTCCGCCTGGACGCCAGCATCCTGCCCGGGACCTCCAACAGCGCCGAGATCGCCGACCAAGCCGAGGCCGAATGGACCGCGGCCCACCCGCAAGGCGCAGTAACCCGCCGCCACCTGGGCACCGACCCGCTGCCCGCCGACGCGTGGGCCCTGGCCACCACCGGCTCCGTCACCGCTGAGGACGACCGCACACCGGCCCAGCGCCAGGCCTTGGACCTGACCGCCGCACTGGCCGCCGAACTCCAGGAGGCCGACGCCGTGCTCCTGGCCGTCCCGCTGTACAACTACGGCGTCTCCCAGCACTTCAAAACCTGGGTCGACCTGGTGATCGCGGGTGCTGGTCCCACCAACCCGCTGTTGAAGGGCACCCCTGCCGTGCTCGCCACCACGCTCGGCGGCGGCTACGGACCGGGAACCCCGCGCGAGGGCTGGGACCACTCCACCCCGTACTTGGAGCGTGTCATCGGCGACATCTGGCAGGCCGACCTGACCCTCATCAAGTGCGAACTCACCCTGGCCGCGACCACACCGGGGATGGAGAGTCTCAGGGACCTTGCCGAGCAGGAGCGCGCGAAGGCCTTGGCCGCCGCCCGTGATGCCGGCCGGGAGCTCGCCGCGCGCTGACGGCCGTGATCAACCGGTCCGCGCGCTCCACGGCCCGGGCCACCAGCACCCCGGTGATCGCTCCGATGTGCAACGAGGCTCCCGCCCGCCATGCGCTGGAGGGCGGGAACCGCCTGCATTCCCGGCCCGCGGCCGAACGGGCGGCGCCGGTCAGCTGAACTCGACGCCCTGGGCCAGGGGCAGTTCCCCGGAGTAGTTGACGGTATTGGTGGCCCGGCGCATATAGGACTTCCAGGCGTCGGAGCCGGACTCGCGCCCGCCGCCGGTCTCCTTCTCACCGCCGAAGGCGCCGCCGATCTCAGCGCCCGAGGTGCCGAGATTGACGTTGGTGATCCCGCAGTCGGAGCCCCGCGCGGACAGGAAGATCTCGGCCTCCGCCTGGTCGGTGGTGAAGATCGCAGCGGACAGCCCCTGCGGAACCCCATTGTGCAGTGCGAGTGCTTCGTCCAGCTCCCGGTAGGTGACCACGTACAGGATCGGGGCGAACGTCTCGGCCCGCACGATCTCCGACTGGCCCGGCATCCGCACGATGGCGGGTTGCACGTAGTACGCATTTGGGTACTCGTCCGCCAGGACGCGCTCGCCGCCGGTGAGCAGGGTGCCGCCTTGGGCGCGGGCGTCCACCAGGGCCTGTTGCATGGCGTCGAACCCGGCCTTGTTGATCAGCGGACCGACGAGGTTCCCTTCCTCGCGGGGGTCCCCGATGGTGAGCGTGCGGTAGGCGCCGACAAGCCGCCCGGTCAACCGCTCGGCCACCGACTCGTGCACGATCAGCCGGCGCATGGTGGTACACCGCTGCCCGGCGGTGCCCGCCGCCGCGAAGACGATGCCGCGCAGCGCAAGGCCGAGGTCCGCGCTCGGCGTGACGATCGCCGCGTTGTTCCCGCCGAGCTCCAAGAGGCACCGCCCGAAACGGGCGGCGACCCGCGGGCCGACCTCGCGGCCCATCCGCGTGGATCCGGTCGCCGAGACCAGGGCGACCCGCCGGTCGTCCAGGATCTCCTGGCCGGCCTCGCTGTCGGCCAGTACGAGTTGGTGGATATCCTCGGGCGCGCCGCTCTCGCGCACGGCCCGGGCCAGCAGGGCGTTGGCCCCCGCAGCGCTCAGCGCGACCAACTCGGAGGGTTTCCACACCACCGTGTCGCCGCAGACCAGGGCCAGCGCGGTGTTCCAGGAGTACACGGCCACCGGGAAGTTGAACGCCGAAATGACACCGACGACGCCGATCGGGTGCCAGGTCTCCATCAACCGGTGGCCGGGCCGCTCCGAGGGCATGGTCCGGCCGTAGAGCATGCGGGACTGGCCGACCGCGAAGTCGCAGATATCGATCATCTCCTGGACTTCGCCTTCGGCCTCCGAGGTCGTCTTGCCCGCTTCGGCCTGGACGAGCACGGCCAGCTCCCGCTTGTGCTCGGTCAGCAGCTCGCCCCAGCGCTTCACCACGTTGCCGCGGGCCGGGGCGGGGACGTCCCGCCATGTCCGGAAGGCGGTGTCCGCCCGACCGATCGCCGCGGCGACCTCGCTGCGGGAGGCGTGCGGCGGCGAAACCAGGTCCTCTCCGGTCAACGGACTGCGCACCAGCGGTCCGCCCGAGAGCTCGTCCGGGCGGACCCCGCACATCTCCAGGGCGCGCCGAACGTCCGCGGCCAGATCGGACTGGTGAGGGCTCGGTGTCATGTCTGTACTCCTCGGGAGGTTGCCGGGGCGGCCGCCGTTGCGCAGGCGGCCCGGGACGAGGCGGTCATCTCGTGCGGCGGTCATCAGGAGAGCCGGGCGGGATCGAGCCGGTCAGTGCCGGGCAGGGCTGGTCAGCGCCGGTCAGGATCCGACCGCGGCGGCGGTGTCCAGCCGGCTGCGGAGGCGGGCGATCGATTTGTCCTGCTGGCGCCGATACAGGTCGTGGGGGTCGGCTACGGGCCGGCCCACGATTTCGGCCATGACCGCGGCACTGTAGTCGGCGCCCCGCTGGGAGTCGTCGCGCGACCCTTCGCCGCTCAGGTTGGATTGGAAGATCCCGGCGGCGGAGCGGGGCAGGAAGTCCTCGTAGACGATCGGCTGGGGGACGGCGATACCCGCCTTCACCAGGTCGGCCAGGCCGGCCGGATCGGCGGGATCGGCCAGGCCGGCCGATCCGCGGCCGCAGGCGTTACCGCGGGCGCGCAGGGCGGCTTCGTCAAGTGTGTAGGTGAAGTAGCCGAGCCCTTCCAGCGCGAGTTCCGTTTCGGTCCGGGGCAGGTTCTCCGCCCAAACCGCGCGCGCCACCTCCGTCCGCACTCCGCCGCCCTCCCCTTGGCCAAGGCGGCCGTCGGTCTCGGTGACAAGCCGGTCATAGAGGTCCCGGCCAGCGGGGGTCAGCGCGATTCCGCGCTGTTCGACCTCGCCGAACCGGACGCGGATTTCGCCGCGGCCCACGGTGCCGTCTTCGAAGCGGAAGCTTCTCTGTTCGGCCAGTGCGCGGAAGGAGGTCTGGCGCAGCAGCACATCGGGGCCCTCCCACCGGGGCGGCCCCTGCACTTCGTCGATCATCGCGATCCCCCGGGCCGCCATGCGCGCATAGAGGTCGTCGATGTCCAGCACGCGCGGGGTCAGGTGGTTGATGTGCGTGGAGGTCACGCCGCCGATGTCGGCGGCCACGGCCGAGACCCGCTCAAGCTCCCGGTACCACGCGTGGTCGACCGGGTCGGCGGACAGTTCGAAGGACCGGGTAGCCAGGTGCAGCAGCCGCGCATCGTCCGGCTGTTCCAAACCGCCCTGTTCGGCGGCACGGTCCGCCAGCGCCAGGAGTTCCGGGGGGAACAGGGTCCGGCGACCGACGAACTCCTTGAGCCGCCGCCGCAGGTCACCGGTGAAGAACCGGGGATCGTCGGCGGCGAGCATCGAGGTGAACACCCGGAACGGATTGCGCGCGAGTTCTCCGGGGTCGACCGGCCTGAAGGCGGTCGCGACCACCGGAACCGACGACGCGGCGGCGTCACGCAGGTCGTAGAACCCGACGGGATACATGCCGAACGCGGCGAACACCCGCGCAACCTGCGACATCTCCTTGCGGGAGCCGACGCGAACGGCCCCGTGCCGTTCGGCGGTGACACGGTCGGCGGACCCCAGGCGTTCGGCGCCGGCGCCGTCGCGGCGCAACCGGTCCTGGTTCACCTCGGTCGCGACGTCGACGAGGGTTGTGTAGGCCGGGACCTCCCGGCCGTACATCGCCGACAGGCGAAGCGCGAACTCGGCCCGGAGCTGCCACAGGGCCGTGAACGGCATGACAACCAGTCCTTTCCGTGATGGGTGGTCGGTTCGTATTGGTCGCAGCGCACCGGAAGGGCGGCGGGGTGCGCCGTCAGCGCCGGAAAACACCGGCCTCGACCGCATCCGAAAAATCCCGGGGCAGCCGGTGCTTGGCGATCCGCTGGCTCGGAGTGAGCGGCATTCCGTCGACAAGCTTGGCGAATCGGGGTACGTGGAACCGCGCGAGCCGCTCGGCACCCCAGTCGAGTACCTCGCGCGGATTGATCTCGCTGCCTTCCGCCGCGGTGAGGAACAGCAGCATCTCCTGTTCCCCCAATTCGGCTTCCACCCCCACGACGGCACAGCGGTCCACCTGCGGATGCTGGCCGAAAACCTCTTCTATCTGCCACGCGGAGACGTTCTCTCCCCGGACGCGGACACTGTCACTGGCGCGGCCGTCGAAATGGAGCCGGCCGTGGGAATCCCAGCCGCCCATGTCTCCGGTGCGGAACCACGTGCCCTCTTGGGCCTTGGCCGTGGCTTCGGGGTTGTCCAGGTACCCGGACGTCACCAGCCCGTCGAACCGGCCCCGTACCGCGATCTCGCCCGGTGCGCCCGGTGCGCCCGGTGCGCCCGTTCGGCCGGCGGCATCGCCGCCGCCGCGGGGCGGCCGTACCGCTACCTCGAACCACGGCAGCGGTTCGCCGACGCCGCCGTCGGGGCGGTTTTTGTTGACGGTCACGATGCTGGACGTCTCGGTCATTCCGTAGCACTCATGCAGGGCGAACCCGAACCTGTCCTTGCTCGCCCGCCACAGCGCGGGGGTGGCGCCGGCCCCCCACGCCACTCGCACGCGGTTGCGCCGCTCCTCAGCGGACACCGGCAATTGGAGCAGGATCTGGAGGACGCCGCCGAGGTAATGCACGTGCGTCACCCCGTAGCGGTCCACATCGGCCCAGAACCGCGAGGCGCTGAAGCGCGGGGCGAACGCGAGCGAAACGTCGGCGTACAAGGGAATGAGTATCGTCTGGGCGCCGCCGATGTGGAAGAGCGGCTCCCACAGGTACAGCACGTCATCGGGCCGGACTTCGGTCACCTCGATGGCGCCCAGGACCGATGCGCGCAGCATGGCCGAGCTGACCTGCACTCCCTTCGGCGGGCCCGTCGTTCCCGAGGTGTACATGAGTACATCGGTGCCCGGCGGCGGTGGCGCGGGCGGGGCCGCGCGCCCCACCTCGACCATGCGGACGCCGGAAAGCAGGTCCTCGCCGGCCGCACCCAGCCCCGCCTCGACGATCGCCGCTGCCAAGCCGCCCTCCTCGGGAACCAGGCAGTGCGTCACGTTGGCGTCATTGATCTGATGGCTCAGCGGCAGCCCTTTCAACTGCGTGTTCATGGGGACCCACAACGCACCGATCCGGAACAGGGCGAGAATGATCGCCGCATGCTGGACGGTGGTCGGGAGGGCGACCGCGATTCGCGAACCCGGGCTGATGCCGTGTTCCCGGAACGCGGCGACCAGGCCGTCAACGCGCTGGTCCAGGTCGGAAAGGGTGGTCGCTTCGTCACCTTCGACGCCGTACACGTGGCCGGGCGCCTCGGCCGCCCGTTGCCGCAGCCGTTGCCCGATGCCGGTCCCGTTGACGAACTCCCGCGCCTCGTCGAGCCGCATCAGCCGCGGTTCCTCCGTTCCGTGGAGCGGGCCAGAAACCGGTCCGCGGTCTTCTGCGGCTCTCCGGCCCCGTAAGCCTGCTTGTCAACCTCCAGGGCGGCCGCAAAGGCCGCGTCCAGGCCGGGAAGCAGCGTGGCGTGCACACGGCGTTTGGTCAGCTGGAAAGCCTGCTGCGGCAGTTCGGCCAGCTCATTGGCAAGGGCGATACCGCGCGGAAGCACTTCCTCCCTCGGGTGGATCTCCGCGATCATGCCCAGGCGGTATGCCTCTTCGGCTGGCATCAGCCTTCCGGTCAGCATCAATTCCGTTGTCTTGCTGTGGCCCAGCGACTGCCACGTCAGGTACATGCCGGTAATGCTGGGGATCCCGGACTTGACTTCGGGTTGGCCGAACTTGACCTCCGGGTGCGCAATACGGATGTCGCAGACCAGGGAAAGCTGGTATCCCGAGCCGGCGGTCACCCCGTTGAGCGCGGCGACGACCGGCTTTGAGGTGGACAGCACCGCGTTGTAGACCCGGTAAAAGCTGTCGAGCCAGTCTTCGACGTTGCCCGTGGTGAACTCGGCCAGTTCGTTGAGGTCCTGGCCGGCGCAGAACGCGCGGTCGCCGGCTCCGGTCAGCACGATGCCCTGCACTTCGGGATTCTGGTCAAGCTCCTGCATCAAGTCCGCTACGCGGTGCTGCATCGCCTGGCTCCACGCGTTGAGCGCTTTGGGGTTGTTCAAGGTGATGACTCCGCAGCCATCGGTGATTTCCACGTCGACGTGGCCCATGATTCCTCCATTGGGTAAATGGTTGCTGTTTCCGGCGGGCCGGCGAGAGACACGGGTCCGCCCCGCCGCCGCGATTCCGCGCCGCCATGAATGAAGCCGGTTTTTTGGGTGGGTTACACGGCCTTGGGCTCGGAGACCTGCCGGCTGAGGTGGTCGAAGTCCTGTCCGACCCGCTCCTTGGGCGCCGGACCCAGGAGGTTCCCCAGCCAGAGGGCGAGCATCCCCACGGCAAAGCCGGGGATCATCTCATAAAGGCCGATGGTGTCGAATTGGCGGTAGATGACCACGGTCAGTCCGCCGCCCAGCATTCCGCACAGAGCGCCTACCCACGACGTCTTGCGGGAATAGAGGGCCGCCAGCAGAACCGGGCCGAACGCCGATGCAAAGCCCGCCCAGGCATAACCGACCAAATCGAGAATGGTGCCGCCGTTGAGCGCGATGACCACTCCTATTGCGGTGCATACCCCAACGGCCGCACGGCTGAGCCACACCAGGGAGCGCTCGGACGCCTCGCGGTTGGCGAACGATCGGTAAAAGTCCTCGGTGAGGGTCGTGGACGCCACAACAAGCTGGGAGTCGGCCGTGCTCATGACCGCTGAGACCACGCCCGCGAGGAACACCCCGGCGATCCAGGAGGGCAGCAGGCTCGAAACGAGCTCCATGTACGCGTTCTCCGGGTTGTCGAGCCCCGGGCCGAACACCGCGATCGCCGCAATTCCGATGACGCCGGCGGTTCCGAGCAATGTGATGGACAGGAAGATGCCCAACCGGGCGCCGCCCTTGACCGAGCCGGCCGAGCGCATCCCCATGAAACGGGACAGGATGTGCGGCGAACCGAAGTACCCGAGGCCCCAGGCGAGCGCCGAGATGATGGCGACGGAGGCGAAGGGCGAGCCGGTCACCCACTCACCGTCGACCAGGCTCACCTCAGTGAAGAGCGAACCGATGTCCGGATTCTGGGCGGAGACCGCGCGGAACATCCCGCCGAGGCCACCGGCGTTCGCCACGGCGACCACGGACACGACGACAAGGCTCGCGAACATGAGACAGCCCTGGAGGACATCGGTGTAACTGCTCGCCAAGAACCCGCCCAGCGATGAATAGACCATCACGAAGGCAGCGCCGAGAACCACGCCGGAAGTCGTGGACACGCCAAAGAGCTGGTTCAGTATCATGCCGGTGGCAATGAACGCCGACCCCAGGTATATCACGTAGAAAACAATGATTATTGCGGCCGTTACCGACCGGAGGATGTCGCTGTGGAAGCGGTTGGCGAAGAACCCGGGCAAGGTAACGGACTCGGTTTCCGTTCCCGTTCGCCAGTTGAATCCCCGTGCCGAGTACTCCCTCAGGCGTCCCGCCAGGACGTGCCAGCTCAAGTAAAACCCGAGCGTCAGCCCGAGGATCATCCAGACGTTGCTCATCCCGCTGACATAGAAGGCCCCCGGAAGCCCGATGAAGACCCATTGGCTTGAGTCGCTCGCCTTGGCGCTGACCGCCGTGACGAACGTCCCCAGGCGCCTGCCGCCGATGGCGAAGTCACTCATCCTCGAGTTCTTGCGGTAGGACCAGATCGCTATTCCGAGCACAACTGCGAAATAGACGATAAAGGCAACAGCGGTTGATGTCTCGGCACTCCCAGACATTCGCAACTCCCTCCGCCGTAATACGGGTCGGCCTGTCCGGTCCGCGGTACACGGTGTTGCATCAGGAGCGTAGGAGTCGGCGGAGATCCGCGGTAGGAGCCGAGGATTAAAATTTTGCGGCCTCCTCGACAGCAGCGCTTATGCTCGTCCGCATGAGGGCCCGCGGCATGCACGCGAATTAACGGCCGGCGGACGCGGAAACACCGGCGAAACAGAAGCGGCCGTGTTACCGCTCAAGACATTCGTGGGTGACCTGCCGGACGGCTTTGACGAACGCATCGGCCAGCGGGTTGCTGTGCCCCTGGCGCGTCGCCGCCACGATCTGCCTGCGCGGCCGCCGCTGGGTGACGGGGAGGGCAACGATCGTGTCGTGGTCGATATGCGCCAGCTCCGAGATCATGGCGACACCCAAACCGGAGGCGACGATTCCGCGCACCGTACCGAGGTTGTTGGTGCGAAACGCGATGTTCGGCACGAACCCCTCTTTGCCGCAGAACGTAGCGAGGCAATCGCTGGCGGCGGTCTCCTTGCGGTGCGCCACCCAGCGCTCGTTCCGCAGCTCCGCGAGATCCACGGATTCCCTGCCTGCGAGCCGGTGCTTTCGGTGCGCAATGACATGGAGTTCTTCGGCCTGTATTCCCGCCAGCTGCACCTTGGGGTCCCAAACCCGCGGCACCAGATCGTACTCGAATCCCAGCGCCACATCCAGATCGCCGCTCTCCACCCGGGGGAACAACTCGTAGGGCTCGCCCTCGTCCAGCGTTATTTCCACATCATTCCGTTTCACCAGGAAACGTGTAATGGCCTGAGCGATAATGGGGCCTCCAGCGGAGGCGAAACTGCCGACCCGCAGGTGCCCGACCTGACCGGCGGCCCATCGGGCAATGTCGACCTGCAGCTGGTCCATCAGCCGGAAAAGATCGCCGGCATGGCTCTTCAGGTGTTCGGCGGCATCAGTGGGAACGATCCTGCGGGGTTCGCGCCAGAAAAGCTCCAATCCCAGCGCCCTCTCCAGGCTGGCCATCTGCTGGGATACCGCTGAGGCCGTATACCCGAGCTCTCGCCCCGCGGCGGCGAAGGACCCCGTCTCGATTACCGCGCGCAAGGTCTTCAATGTCGTCAGATCCAACGCCATCGCGTCAGGGTACAGCGGAGACGGAAGTCACACGAGGCCTCTGCGCAGCAAGATCCGGCCATGGCGAGCAGACGGCCCCGGGCGTGAATCGAACGTCGCCCGCCACCGCCGTCAGTCCGGCAGGCGCACCAGCGGGAGGTAGACGGTGTCGAGGATGGCGTCGATTGCGGTGTCCGCGATCGGGGTGCCGCTGATGGGAGCGGCGTCGGTGCGGGTGAGGGCACTGCGATGCGGGCGGCGGTGATTTCGCCGGGATGCGAACCAGTGGCCCTACCGGGTCCTCCGGACACGGAGACGGAGGTGGAGGCGGTTGCTTCCGAGGGGATCGCCGTGCGGGGCGCGGCACGAAGCCGCCGTCGTGCCGCGGCGTGGACCGCGGCACGACGGGGATAGGTGCGTGCCGGAGGTCAGTTGAGTTCGATGTAGTCGAGTTCGGCGTAGCCGGCGGCGCCCCCGAAGTGCGGGGCGCCCTTGGCCAGGCGGATGACGTTGTATCCGGCGTGCAGGTCCACGGTGGTCGACACGGTGCCGCCGAACTCGCCCCATCCGCTGGTGGCCGGGTACTCGACGGTGCTCCACGGGCCGCCGTTGTAGGCCAGCCCGTGGGTGGCGGGCTCACCGGTCCCGTTCGCGTAGCCGATCGTCATGGTGTATTCGCGTGCCTCGGAGACTTCGACGGTGAAGTCGACGTAGCTGTCGGTGCGGAAGTCCCCGCTGTTGTCGATCCGGCCGACGTAGCCGCCGTTGGACGCGCTGCCGGACTCCAGGCGCTCGGCCCGGAACACCGACGCGTTCTCGGCCTCGTACCGCTGGGGATGGTCGGTCCCGCCGAGGGGCTCCACCACGAGCCGGTAGGCGCTGGTCTCGACCATCCCGGGAACCTCTACCTCGACCTCGCCGTCCTCGACGGCCCGGGTCGCCTCCAGCACGGTGTCGGGCTCGGGCACGTGGGTGAAGCGCCCGGAGGCCGGGGTCGACTCCACGCGCACACGCACCCGCTGGCCGAGGTCCTCCAGCCCGGTGACGCGGACGGTGTTATCGCCGGCCTGGTCGCCGAAGACGACGCTGAACGCGCGGCGCTCCTCGTCGTAGGCGGCGAACCCGTCCAGGCCGGTTCGGGCAGGCGGCTCGGTGTCCACCATCCGCCCGGTCATATCGCCGTACCACTTGTACAGCCACCAGGTTCCGGTGGGTTTGTCGTTGTCGGTCACCAGCCCGTTGACGGTGCCGTACTCGAACCAGAACGCGCGGTTGGCCGAGTCCACGCCGCCGCGCTCGAGCTTGGCGATGTAGCCGGCGACGGGGCCGGGCTGGTCGACCTTGTCCCGCGAGTCGTACGACGAGCCGTACTCGTTGATCGCGATCGGGCGCGGGCTGATCCCGAGTTCCTGTTCCAGAGCGCGGTAGTCGGCGATGTTCTGCTCGACCCGCTCGGAGGTGGGCTGGAGTTCGTGCCAGCACACCACGTCCGGCAGGGTTCCGGTGTCGCGGGCGTGGGTCAGGAAGGACCGCATGAAGTCCTCCCGGTAGCTGGAGATGCTCGGCCCGATGATGGGTGTCACCGGGTCCTGCGAGCGGACCCGCTTAAAGGTGCGCACCCACCCCTCGTTGAAGGGGCCGGCGGCCTCGGTGTCCCAGGTCCAACCGGGCTCGTTCCACAGCTCGTAGCCCTCGATGTTGCTGATGGACGAGGCGTCGAGGCGGTCCTGCACCTGGGTGTCGACCTTGTTCAGCCAGTCCTCCCAGCTCACCCACTGGTAGGGGAAGTCGGGATAGATGTCGGGCATCCTGATGATCACGCCGGCGCCGGCCCGGTCCGCCTGCGGCGCGACGCGCAGGGCGTCGCCGCCGGGCGGCTGCCCGTTGGGCTCGTGCAGGCTGCCGGGCGCAGGCTGGGTGACGTTGCGCATCCGGATCGGGTGGAGCATGGAGTCGTCCGGGCGCTCGTTCTCGGCGAGCGCGTAGAGCCCGCCGGAGGCGGCGTGGGTCACCGGCCGGAGGGGCTGCGCGGCGTCGACGACGAGTTCCGCGGCGGAGAGGGCGGGGGTGGCGCTGAGGCCCGCCGCGGTCACGGTGAGGACCGCGGTCGTGGCAGCCCAGCGCAGTGTCGTTCGTTTCATGGGGGACCTTTCTGCACGGCCCGGCCCGGCACGGTGGCCGGGGGCGGATCGGGTCGGCCGCGGCCAATCCATCCGGGGGCGGACGCGTAGCGGAGGAACGAACCGGTTCGACGGCGCTGTCGGCCGCAGACGCTATTTTCGAACGACGTTCGCCACAAGCCCCCGTCAGCAACAAACTTTTGATCTGGGGAAATAGCGAAAACCGGGGTTTACGCCAGCGAAATGCGCGGTTAAGGTCCGAACCGGTTCGCATTCGGCGCATCCGCAGCAAGGGAGTAGGCCATGGCCACAATCGGGGACGTCGCCCGCGCCGCAGGCGTCGCGCGTTCGACCGCGTCCTACGCCCTCAGCGGCAGACGCGCCGTGTCCGACGAGGTGCGCGAACGGGTCCGGCAGGCGGCGCGCGAGCTCGGCTACGCGCCCAACGCGGGCGCCCGCGCACTGGCCACCTCGCAAACGAGGGTCATCGGCCTGCTCGCGCAGTTCCTGCCCGACGAGTTCGCGCCGGCCATGCTGCAGTACATCCAGGGCGTGGCGAACACGGCCCGCGACGCCGGATACGACATCCTGCTCAGCTCCGACCCGGACGGCCCCACGGCGCTCAAACGCATCACCGACTCGCGCATGGTCGACGGCGTCGTCCTGCTCAACGTCGCCGAGTACGACGACCGCCTGCCCGTGCTGCGGGCGGCACCGCAGCACGGCGCACTGGTGGGTCTGCCGGGCGACTGCACCGGCGTGGACGTGTTCGACCTCGACTTCGAGGAGTCCGGCCGCAGCATGGTCGCGCACCTGGATGCACGCGGACACCGCGAACTGCTCCTCGTGTCGCAACCCGAGCACGTGATCGAGCGCGGCGGCGCCTACGTCTGGCGCCTGCAGAACGCCGCGCTGGAGACCGCCGCCGCCCGCGGCATCACCCTGCACGCGGTCTACGGGTCCTCGGCCCAGCCCGAGATCGGGCGCGAGCTGCACGCCCTCCTCGACGCCTACCCGAACGCCACCGGACTCCTGCTCAACAACGAGGCCGCAGCCGCGGCCCTGCCGACCGTCCTGCACGAACGAAACCTGTCGGCACCCGAGGACCTGTCCGTCATCGGGCGCTACTCCGACGAGTTCGCCCGGACGTTCTCCCTGCCGTTCTCCTCGGTCGAAAGCGCCCCCGACCGCCTCGGGCGCATGGCCGTGCGCCAGCTCGTACGCCGGATCCAGCAGGAGGTCCCCGCCGACGCCCCCTACGTGGTGCGGTTCGTGTCGCCGGATCTTGTGGACCGGGGCAGCACCGCCGCCCCGCCGCAGGGCGACTGACCGCGCCTCCCGCGCGGCGACGCCGCGGCCGGGACTGTTCAGGAAGGAACCCCCCATGCACGACACCAGACGCACGCCCGCTGCCCGGTCCGTGCCGGCGGGCCTGGCCGCCGCAACACTCGTCCTGGCCACCGCGTGCACATCGGCCGGCGACGGCGGCGGCACCGGCCAGGACGCTGACACCTACACCTGGTGGGACCCCTACCCGCAGCACAGCGAGGGCTCGGCCTGGGCCGAGCGCGTCAACGACTGCGGCGAGCGGGCCGGCGTGGAGATCGAGCGCACCGCCTCCGACACCACCGAGCTGACCAACCGGGCCTTGCTGGCCGCCCAGGAGGGGACCAGCCCCGACGTCATCCTGCTCGACAACCCCGCGGTGCCCACGCTGGCGGATACCGGCATGCTCGCCACCGTCGGCGAACTCGGTCTCGAGGTGGGCGACGTCGACGAGAACCTCTTGGCCGCCGGGGTCGTCGACGGGAAGACCTACGGCATCCCGATCGGCGCCAACACTCTGGCGCTCTACTACAACGCCGAGATCCTCGGCGCCGCCGGCGTCGACCCGGAATCGATCACCGATTGGGAATCGCTGACGGAGGCGCTCGCGCGCGTCGTGGACAACGGCGACAAGGGCATCACCTTTGCGGCCGCCGGCACGGAGGAGGGCTCCTTCCAGTTCTTGCCGTGGTTCTGGGGAGCAGGAGCCGACCTGCGCGACCTCGATTCGCCCGAAGCGGTCGAGGCGCTGGAGTTGTGGGACGGCTGGCTGGCGGAGGGCTATGCGCCGGAGTCGGCCATCAACAACTCGCAGAACACCACCTGGGAGGAGTTCTTGACCGGCGAGTTCGGCTTTGCCGTCAACGGCACCTGGCAGGTCAACAGCGCCGCCGAGGCCGACTTCGACACCGGCGTGATCCAGATCCCGGCCCAGGGCGGCGGCACGGCGCCGGCACCGACCGGCGGCGAGTTCATCGTCGCTCCGCTGCAGTCCGAGACCGGCCGCTACGACGTCACCCGCCGGATCGTGGAGTGCATGACCACCCCGGAGGGCTTCGTCGAGACCGCGACGACCTTCGCCTACTACATCCCGCCAACGGCCGAGGGGCAGGAGGCGCTGCTGGAGAAGCGGCCCGAACTGGACCCGTGGGTCCAAGCGGTGCGCGGCGCCAAGGGCCGTACCAGCGACAACCTCGGGGCCGACTACCCGGGGATCTCCGAGCCGATGTGGACCGCGGTGCAGAAGGCGCTGTCGGGATCGGCCACCCCCGCCGAGGCCCTGAAGCAGGCGCAGGCCGACGCTGAAGCGGCGACGGGCAGATGACGAGGAGTATCCCGTTCATGGCCGCGAACCCGGCCGAATCGGGGGGACGCGGGGCCGCCGGCGGTGCGGCGGGCCGGGCACCCGCCGCACCCGATCGGCGCGAACGCCGCCGGCTCCCGTTGACCCCGCAGCAGCTGAGCGCGATCGGCTTCGCCGCGCCCCTGCTGGTCTATCTGCTGGCGTTCTACGCCTACCCGCTGTGGCGCAACGTCGAGTTGAGTCTGCACGACTACACCGTGCGGGCATTCGTGCAGGGCGACCCGGAATTCGTCGGGTTCGCGAACTACGCGGAGGTGTTCGCATCCGACACATTCGGCGCCGCCGTGGTCAACACCGCCGTGTTCACCCTCGTCTCCATCGCGTTCCAGTACGCGATCGGACTGGCGCTGGCCGTGTTCTTCCAGGCGAACTTCCGGTTGTCCGGCGTACTGCGCGCGCTGTTCCTGGTGCCTTGGCTGCTGCCGCTGATCGTGTCGTCCTCCACCTGGGCGTGGATGCTCAACAGCGAGTACGGGATCGTGAACTCGGTCATCACGGCGTTCGGCGGGCAGCAGATCAACTGGCTGACCTCGCCGGAAACCGCACTGATCTCGGTGATCATCGCCAACATCTGGCTGGGCATCCCGTTCAACCTGGTGATCCTGTACTCGGGTCTGCAGCAGATCCCCGCCGACCTCTACGAGGCGGCCGCCCTGGACGGGGCCACCGCCTGGCAGCGGTTCCGGCACATCACCCTTCCCCTGCTGCGCCCGGTCACCGCCATCACCCTCCTGCTGGGCTTCATCTACACCCTCAAGGTGGTCGACGTCGTGTGGATCATGACCACCGGCGGGCCCGGTGACGCGTCGCTCATCCTCGCGGTGTGGTCGTATCGCGAAGCCTTCGGTACAGGCCGGCCGGAGTTCTCCCCGGCCGCCGCGATCGGCAACCTGCTCATCGTCATCGCGCTCGTGTTCGGATTCGTCCATCTGCGGTTGCAGCGTTCCGGGGAGGGATCATGACCGCCCGCCGCCCCTGGTGGAAGACGGTGCTGGGCGCGGCGCTGACCGCGTTCATGCTGTTTCCCGTCTACTGGATGGTGAACGTGTCGCTGACGCGGACCGAGGATCTGCGCCGCGGCAGCCCGCGCTGGTTCCCGAGCGCCCCGACTCCGGACGGCTACGCCGCCGCCCTGGCGCAGCAGCTTCCCGCGCTGGGTACCAGCCTGGTCATCGGATTCGGCTGTGTGGCCCTGACCGTCGTGATCGCCGCTCCGGCCGGCTACGCGCTCGCGATCCTCCATCTGCGCGGCGGACGCACGCTGCGCTTCCTGCTGCTGGTCGCCCAGATGATCCCGGCGGTGGTCATGGCGATGGGTTTCTACGCCGTCTATGTGCGCCTGGGCCTGCTCAACACGGTCTGGGGGCTCATCGTGGCCGATTCGACCATCGCGGTCCCGTTCGGGGTGCTGCTGTACTCCACGTTCATGGCGGGCATTCCGCGCGAACTCGTCCAGGCCGCACGCATCGACGGCGCCGGCGTCTGGCGCATCTTCGCCGCGATCGTCCTGCCGGTGAGCCGGAACTCCACGGTCACGGTGTCGCTGTTCGCCTTCCTGTGGGCGTGGTCGGACTTCATCTTCGCCTCCACGCTCAACCGCTCGGGCGAGCTCGTCCCGATCACGCTCGGCATTTACCAGTACATCGGCAACAACACCACCCAGTGGAACGCGATCATGGCGACCGCCGTGGTGGCATCCCTGCCCGCGGCGATCCTGCTGGTCGTCGCGCAACGCTACGTGGCCGCCGGCGTGACCGCCGGAGCCGTGAAGGACTGAGCTGACACGTGGAAAACGACACCCGCCCCCGAGCCGCAACCCGCGCAGTACCGGTCGCCCCTTCCACCGGTTTGCGCAGGGGGATCGGGCTGGAGGAGTTCCGCCTGGCCGACGGGTTCTGGGAACGGATGCAGCGGTCGAATGCGCGCAATACTCTGCTCCACTGCCTCGACTGGATGGACCGTCTGGGCTGGACCGCGAACTTCGACCGAGTGGCGGAGGGCGCCACCGGCGGCGCTCGGCCGGGGTGGCCGTTCTCCGACTCGGAAATCTACAAGCTCCTGGAGGCACTGGCCTGGGAATACGGCCGCGCGGGCGAGGCGTCGGTGAACGCGGTGTTCGAATCGCTCGTCGACCGGGTTGCCGCGGCACAGGACGGCGACGGCTACCTCAACACCTGTTTTGGGCACCCCGGCCGGCAGCCCCGGTACAGCGACCTCGAATCGGGGCACGAGCTGTACTGCACGGGCCACCTGCTGCAGGCCGCCGTCGCCCGTGCGCGGACCACCGGCCCGGACAGACTCGTCGAGGTGGCCCGCCGGGCCGCCGACCACGTGTGCCGCGAGTTCGGCCCCACCGGCCGTGCGGGCCTGTGCGGCCATCCGGAGATCGAGCTCGGCCTGGCCGAACTGGGGCGCGTGCTCGGCGAACCGCGCTACACCGAGCAGGCGCGCCTGTTCATCGAGCGCCGCGGGCACAACACCTTGAAACCCGTCGCGCTACTGGACGCCTCCTACTTCCAGGACGACGTGCCGGTGCGCGAGGCCGCGGTGTGGCGGGGCCATGCGGTGCGGGCGCTGTACCTGGCGGCCGGAACCGCCGACGTGGCCGCGGAGACGGGCGACACCGGGCTGCTCGACGCCGTCCAGCGGCAGTGGCGGCGCACAGTGGAGCGGCGCACGTACTTGACCGGCGGCATGGGATCGCGGCACCAGGACGAGGGGTTCGGCGAGGACTGGGAGCTGCCGCCCGATCGCGCCTACTGCGAGACGTGCGCGGGAATCGCCTCCGTCATGGTCTCGTGGCGGCTGTACCTCGCCACCGGCGAGGTCCGGTACGCGGACCTGATCGAGCGCACGCTTTACAACGTCGTCGCCGCCTCGCCGGACCCCGGCGGACGCGCCTTCTTCTACGCCAATCCGCTGCACCAGCGCACGGCCGCGGACGGGATACGGCCGGACGGGGTGAACCCGCGTGCCGAGGGAGGCGTGCGCGCCCCTTGGTTCGACGTCTCCTGCTGCCCGACGAACCTGGCACGCACACTCGCCGCCTGGCAGGGCTATGCCGCCTCGGTCGAGGGCGACACCGTGACGCTGCTGCAGTACGCGGCCGGCGAACTGCGCCTGGCTTTGGACGGCGGCGGGGCCCTGGTCCTGCGCATCACGACCGGGTACCCGCACGACGGGGCCGTGCGCATCGAGGTCGTCGAGGCACCATCCGACCGGGAGGTCGACCTGCGGATGCGGGTGCCGCACTGGGCGCACGGCGCCACGCTGGACGGCGGCGCGGGAGAGCGCGGCGTCGAACCCGGCTGGGCGCAGGAACGCGGGACGTTCGCCCCGGGCACCGTCCTCGACCTCCAGTTGCCGGTGGAGCCCCGGTTGAGCTGGCCCGACCCCCGCATCGACGCGGTACGCGGCTGCGTCGCCGTCGAACGCGGACCGCTCGTGCTGTGCGCGGAGTCCATCGACCTGCCGGAATCCTGGGTGCTGGACGATATCCGCATCGATGCCGCGCGCCCTCCCCAGGCTGATGGCGACGGTGCGGTGGCGCGGATGACACCGGTGCGGCCGCCGCCTCCCGGGCCGGGTTCCGCCGGGTACCCCCCGTACCGGTCCTCGGCGCCACCACCGCGCCGGGACGGCCCGTCCGGTTGGCGCGACGTCGCCCTTGTCCCGTACTACCGGTGGGCACGTCGGGGAAGCTCGGCGATGCGGGTGTTCCTCCCCACGGCACCGGCCGCCCCTGGAGACGACGGCTGACCGGGCGCGGCCGCGCCCGCGAGCCCCGCTGGTGCGCCCGGACGGGAACGCCCCGCACCGCCCACCCGGTCTCGGCGGCCGGTTCGACGGCTCGCACAGCCCGGGCAGACGGCCGGGTGGCGGACGCCGGCGCGTCACACGGACTTGATCGCGCCACCGTCGATGATGTGGTCCGCCCCAGTGGTGCTGCCTGCGAGCGGTGAAGCGAGGTAGGCGACAAGGTCACCGACCTCCGCGGGCTCCACGAGCCTGCCGGTGACCATCCCCATGGACGCGGGGAGGTTGTCCACCAGTTGCTCCCGGCTCAGGCCCAGGGACTCGGCGAGCTCTGCGCCATAGCCGTCCGAGGATTCCCACATGCGGGTCCGGACAGGGCCGGGTGAGACCGTGTTGATGCGTACTCCTTGCGGGCCGAACTCTTCGGCCACCGCTTTGCCGAAGGCGGTGAGCGCAGCCTTGGCGGTGGTGTAGGGGATCGGTCCGGCATGCGGGGTTCGGGCGCCGTTGGACGAGATATTGACGATCGCGCCGCGGCTTTCCAGCAGATGCGGCAGTGCGGCCCGCGTGGTGCGGACCGCCGCCAGGAAGTTCAGGTCGAACGCGCTGCTCCACTGCTGATCGGTGAAGGTGAGGAACCCGCCGGTCTGGCCGGCGCCGTCACCGCCCCCGACGTTGTTGACCAGCACATCGAGCCGCCCAAGCTCTGCCTCCGCCTGTTCGATGAGCTGAGCGGGGCCGCCGGGAGCGGACAGGTCGACGGACACGCTGAGCGCCCCCGTGGCCTTGAGCTCAGGTGTGATCGTGCGTGCTGCTGCCAGCACCCGCACTCCTTCGCCGATCAAGGCCGAGACCGCGGCCAGCCCGATTCCGCGGCTTGCGCCGGTCACGACAGCGGCCTTGCCGTCCAACTGCAGATCCATGAGGCTCCCAAGTACGATTGACGTCATCAATGACGCGGATAGCCTAAGAGGTGCAACACAGTTGTTGCAAGTGTCTTGTGAGTGGCGACCGTTGCGTAGCCTGGGCGGGGATCATGAGCAGGAGGTCACATGGAGCAGGAGAGGCGAGTACGGCCGATGCGCGCAGACGCCGAGCGGACGGTGAAGGCGATCCTCGAGGCCGCGGAACGTGTGCTGAGCGCCAATCCCGCAGCCACCATGGAACAGATCGCGGAGGCTGCGGGCGTCGCACGGACGACCGTGCACCGCCGGTTCACCAGCCGCGAGGCTCTTGTCGGCGCCATGACGGCCTGGGCCACCCAGCAGTTCCACGACGCCGTCGCCAGCGCCCGGCCCGAAACCGCTCCGCCGCTGGTCGCGCTGTATCAGGTGACCGCTAACGTGCTCCGCGTCAAGATCGGCTGGGGGTTCGCCATGAACGCCGCCAAGCCTGAGGACTCCGAGGCCGCACTCGTACATGCGGACGTGCTCGACCAGTGCGACCGCCTTTTCCAGCGGCTGCAGCACACAGGTGCCCTCCGGCCCGACACCGATCTGGTATGGGCTCGGCGCACGTACTACGCACTGATCCACGAAGCCGCACAGATCCAGCCCACCGACGCCCGGGACGTCGATGGACTGGCAACGCTCGTCGTGGACACCCTGCTGACCGGCGTGGGCCGGCAACCGCTGAACCCCGGCATCTAGCAGAGCCCCCGGAGCCGGCTCGGGTACAGCCGGCGCGGCACCGGCGGCTCAGTTTGCGGGCAGGGGTAGTCCAGTGGCGTGGAAGAGCCGGTCCCTTGATGCCGCGGTCCGCTCGAAAACGCCGTCGCCGATTGACATCAAGCTACCGATTGACATCACCGCCGCCGTTTCGGGAACCGATGAGGCATATGCGTATTGTGCGTGTTTTGTCGGTTTTCCATAACCTCATCGTGCTCGCCCAGCAGGGCTGACGGGTCGGTCCGGACGCGTTCAGGCCAGGCCGAGGAAGCCCGGGTCGCGGCCGTGGAGCTGGTGGCAGAAGTCCCGGTTCAGCGTGAGTACCTCGGTCATCGGGACGGCTCGGCGGCTGGTCGCCGCCATGTCGTCCCTGGCCTCCCTGGACCACAGGAAGGGGAACACGGAAACACCTTGGGACGTGGCGAGCGCCTGGGTCTCCGCTCTCCAGCCCGGCCAGCGCAACGCCGAGTAGAACTGCGCCAGGCCGCCCGACAGCGCCCAGTGCACCCACGCGGTGTGCCCGGCGTCCAACGCCTCCCACTCCAGGGAGTCGGGGGCGAAGTACACCATCTCCCCGGGTTGTCCCGGACGCCCCACGGCAGCGGGGTCGTGGCCGTTCAGGGCGAACGCTCCCCCGAGCACGTCATGGGCCACGACGATCCCGTTCTCCGGCCGCCAGGCCGAGTCGTCGCGAGGACCGCCGTTGACGGCCTCCAGACCGGGCAATGCGCCCGGAAGCCCGGTACCGGCCCCTCCGTAGATGCGGAGCCACCCGTAGTCCAGCAGCAGACCGCCGCAGTGCAGGGCGAATGCGCCGAGCGTGGAACGCGCGGTGACCTGAAGCCGCCCCAAGCAGGAACGGCCGCGCTCCTCATCCGGAGTCATGCACCGGACATTCGCCGGACTCGTGGCGAATCGCTCCAAGAGTGCAGGCCATGCGGGATCCGGTACATCGAGGAGTTCGCTCAGGGGTCGCACCGCATAATCCTCGCATACCGGCACTGTGCAACAGTGCCTGCCGCGCTGCGCCCGTGCACGCGGTGCCCCTGGTGGACGCCGACGTGGCCTGGACACTCAGCGCAGTGGTCTCCGCGGGACGCCCGCGCAGCCGCGCGCTCTACGCCTTTCTCGACTTGATGCCGCACCACATCCGGGGCGATCGTGTGTTCTGACCAGCGGTTGTACACGGTGGTGGCGCGCTGGAGCAGGTGGTGCGTGTCGGTGATGGGGTGATCCTGCCGGCGTTGGAACGGCTGCGGGGAAGCCCTATGGCAACGCTCCTGCGGCATCGAACCAACAGCCCGGGGCGTATGGCCTGTTGCCGGTCGGGTAGGCGTAGACCTCAGAGCGGGGGTGGATGGGGTGCAGCCCTGCCCACCGCCGGCTGCACCCGTGCTGATGAGGAGAGCGGCGGCGATGAAGGGCAAAGCGTTGCAGGAAGCGGCGCAGCAGTGTGCGCAGAACCTCCCGGCAACCACGCTGTACTCCTTCGAGCCCGGTTGGGAGGCGTGCAGGGTCCACGAGAAATGGTTCATGTTGATGACCGAGGTCCCGCGGCACTCCCGCGTGCGGGACAGCCGGATCGTGGCCGGTCAGCCGGTCGTGATCGTCAAGGCCGATCCGAGCGACGCGGCAGCGCTCCGGGAGGCGTACCCGGACATCACCGCCGGCTACCACATGAACAAGCGGCACTGGATAACGCTGGCTCCCGGCGACTCGATCGACACGAAGCTGGTCGAAGAACTGGTGACCGAGTCCTACCGCCTTGTGCTCGCCACACTGCCGCGCTCGCGCCGCCCCATTGACCCGGAGGCGGTCGGCGCCTGACCGCGAAACGGCGAAGGTGCGCAACCTCCGCGCGGTCTGCACCGACCGGGGGATCAGGAGGCGTCGGCCTTGCGTCCGATGCCGCAGCGGGTAAGTGTCTCGCGTGCCTGGCCGACTTCGATGTCGTCGGGGCGCCACTGAGGGCATGCCACCAGTCCCGGTTCGACCATCTCCAGCCCGTTGAAGAAGGCCGCGATGTCCTCGGGGCTGCGGACGCGGTAAGGCAGCGGTGCCGCCTGGTTGTAGTCGTCCATGGCCGCGTTGGCCTCGGGGTCGGTGTTGGATCCTTCGCAGAGTGCAAGGTAGCTGCCGGGAGGCAGGCCCCCGACCAGGCGGGCGACGATGCCGTAGACCTGATCGTCGGGGATGTGGCCGAGGATGCCCATCAGACTCAGGGCAATGGGGCGGTCGAAGTCCAGGCGTTTGCGGGCCTCGGCAAGGACGGTGTCGGGTTTGCGCAGGTCGGCGTGGACGTAGTCGGTGAAACCTTCCGGGGTACTGGTCAGCAGCGCGGTGGCGTGGGCGAGCACCAGCGGGTCATAGTCGACGTAGACGACGGCCGAGTCCGGGGCCGCGGCTTGGGCGACCTCGTGGGTGCTGTTGTGGGTGGGCATGCCGGTGCCGACGTCGAGGAACTGCCGGACGCCGGCCTCGCCTGCGAGGTAGCGGATGGCGCGCCGCAGGAACGCCCGGTCCTGGCGGGCGACTTCGATGATGACGGGGTACTGCTCGGCGATCTGGGCGCCGACCTCGCGGTCGACGGCGTAGTTGTCCTTGCCGCCCAGCCAGTAGTTCCACACGCGGGCGGAATGCACCACGGTGGTATCGATCGGCGATGGGGCGCCGGCGGTTCCGGAGGTTTCGTTCACGGGAGGCCTCACATTCGTCGGGTTTGACCATTCATACCTGCCGTGTGGGGGCTACACCGAGTCGCTATGTCAGGTTTTATGGCGTATGACTATTTGTTCCGAATAAGTGGTGATCGCCCCGGCATCGCGCACGCTCAAGGCCGGATGCGCCTCCGGCGCCGCGCTCAGGACCGTCTCCCGGCCGGCGTTCGCCATCGGCCACTGGTCGAGGTGGTCAGTGGTGTGCGCGGTGACAACATCGTGGGGCAGCGTGACGTCGCCGAAGCCGAGCCCGTTCTCGTAGACCGCGACCACCTTGGCCTCCGTGACGGTGCCGTCGCTGAGGTGCACGTCGACGCGGCTGCCCACGTCGACGCCGACCGTGCCGGCGACCAGGCGGCTGAGCGTGACCGTGGACCCGGTGAGACGGCTCAGGTCGCCGCGCAGCACGGCCAAGTCCATGGTGTCCGGTACGGCCGCGGGGCCGACGCCCTGAGCCGTGGAGATCCGGTACTGTACGCCGTCGTCGCCATGCCAGGTGAGGATCGTCGAGGTCCGCGCAACCCGGCCGACCGTGCGGACGCCGGAGACGTCGCGGAGCTCCTCGGCCACAGGCCGGGCCGCGATCCAGCCGCCGACCCGGGCCGCGAGGACGGGGTGCCCGAAGTCGCGCCGCCGGCCCGGCCGGGACATCGGATGCGGGGGGGATGGGAACGTCTGCGAACACGTCACCCCGGCGATGACAGAACAGGTGCGCACGGTACTGGACGAGCCCTGGCAACGGAGCCTGACACACGCCGAACGCGACCGCGGCCACCGACCCGCTCTCCGACCCCACTTTTGGTTTCTGCTCGGGTTGCATTGACCCAAGGCGGGGCAGCCCGCCCTGGTGGATGCTACGAACTGCGAGAGATGGTGGACACTATGATCGAGAAGTTGTCCCGGGCCGGCGTCACCTCCGACATGGCCTACGCGGCAGGGGCTATCTCCATCGGCCTGAGTATTTTCGCCTGGTCGGCCTCGAAGGCGAAGGAAAACGCCGGCACCGATCGTGCCGACCGGTGGGGGATGTTCGTTGGCGAATGGGCACCCACGTTCTTCGCGTTGGGCGTCGCACTCCGGCTGGAGGAGACACGCAAGTAGCACCCGCCCATTCGGGCCATGGGGAGCTAAAGGCGTGCTACGGCCGGTCTGCTCCGCGAAAAGCGAACGGCCTATCAGGGGCCTGTTCGACCCTGACTCGCCCTCCGTGCCGAGCGGCGAGCCAGTCGAAGCTCTGGCGGATTCGGGCTTCGTTGTTTAGCGGACTGGGCGTTGGCCATGGGCGAGGCCTGGCTCGCCGAGTCTTACCACGAGGAGACCGCGGGCAAGCTGAAGCGCTTCGCCCATGAACTCGACGAGAAGGTGCTGAAGCAGGGCTGGCGCGCTGCCGGCGCCGGCCCTCGCGCTTCCGCCTCGCGGTCTCGCGCTACTCCGACGGGGCGGGCCACGTTCGTCGAGCGTCACCGCCGCCCGACGTCGTACGGAGCTGCCCTCGCACCAACGCGTTTCGACGATCGGCCGGACCTCGGTGGAGGAAGCCCATGCCAAGGAAAGACGATCAAAAGCGGATCGAGACCTATCCGCGGATATTCGCCGACATGGCGCGCGAGCTTTTTTCACATGATTCGGTGGAAGACGTTCTGCAGCGCATCGTGACAATGGCTGTGGAGAAGATCGGCGGATGCGAGGAGGCCGGACTCCTGCTGGTCGACCGCCGCAAGCGCGAATTCCAGACACCCGCGGCCACCGGCGATCTGGTTGTCACCTCCGACCGGGCCCAGATGGAGTGCAATGAGGGACCGTGCCTGGACGCCGCCCGCCACGGACAGAGCTTCCACGTCGGGGACATGGCCAACGACCCGCGCTGGCCTTGCTACCGTCCCCGCGCGGTAGAGCTGGGTATCGCGTCGATGCTCGGCTTCGATCTCTACACCGATGACGAGCACTTGGGCGCACTCGACCTGTATTCGCGCGCACCTGGTGCGCTCGGCGACGACGCCCGCGAGATCGGCTGGGTGTTCGCTTCGCACGCCGCACTGGCCATCGCCGGGGCCCAGCGCGAAGCCACGCTGCGCCAGGGCTACACCACCCGTCAGGAGATCGGTGAGGCGGTCGGCATCGTCATGGAGCGCCGCCGGGTCACCAACGACCAGGCGTTCGACATGCTCAAGACGGCGTCGATGAACACCAACACCAAACTGCGCGATGTCGCCCGCCGCATCACTGAGACGGGGGAGATGCCGGGCGAGTGACACAGCTGCCGAGGGCCCCGGGACTGGCTGCCAGGCCTGTGCGATGCCACAAGGCGACGCCCAGTCACCTGCCCCTGGTCAGCCCTCCAGTGTGGAGAGGCGGTCGCCGAAGCCGCCCGGGGCCCGCGAGTCGGAGCGGGCCGAGGTCGCCACCGGCAGGTCGGCGGGACGGCGGATGAGGTGGCCGCGGTCCTGCAGGGTGGTGACCAGAGCGTGGTCTTCGGCGCAAGACAGCCCGCGAAATCCACCCGAGTCGAGGTAGGCCGAGGCGCGCAGGCCCAGGTTGGCGCCGTGGACATGGGGGTGCTCCTTGCCGCGGAAGCGGTAGGCGTCGGCGAACGCAGCCGCCACCTCCGGCGGGCGCCCGGACCAATCCTCGACGGTGATGGTGCCGACCACCGCGTCCCACCCTGCCTCGGCGTAGTCCAGCTGCTCGGAAACCCAGCGCAGCGGGACGATGCTGTCTGCGTCCGTCGTGGCCAGCCATACCCTCCCGGCCGGGTGACCGCGTGTCCGCTCCAGCGCCAGACGCATCCCGGCGGCCCGCGCCGCCCCCGTGTTGCGGTGGCCGGTTTCCACGACGAGAGCTCCGGCGCGGCGGGCGATGGCGGCCGTGGCGTCCGCGCACGCGTCGGCGACCACGATCAGGTGTCGTTCCGCGGCAGGCAGGCCGCACACCGCCAACGACGCGGCGGCGGAGTGCAGGCACGCCCCGATCGTCCCGGCCTCGTCGTTGGCAGGGACGACCACGGCCGCGGCGCGGATCACACCAGGCCTTCCCGCTGGGCGACCGAGGGCGGGACCGCAGAGCCCGCTGTGTAAACGTCGATGCGGAAATCCGCCTCCCTGTGGCAGGCCACGTGTGCGAACCCGCCGTGCGCGGCGAGCACGCGGTGCGCGTCGTCGCCGGGGCGGGTGTGGTCGGGAGCCGGATGGCGCCAGTGCACCGCCACGACGGTGCCGCCGGGGCGCAGCGACGCGGCCGTGTGGTCGAGCACGCTGTGCAGATCGGCGTCGTCGAAGTAGTACAGCAGTTCCGACAGCACGATCAGGTCGAAGGTGCCCCGCGGCCACTGCCAGGGGACACCGGCCTGGAGTACCCGCACGTGGTCGAAGCCGGCCAGGTCGTACTCGGCGCGCTGCCTCGGCGATGCGATCGGTTCCCAAGCCACCAGCTCGTCGCAGCGCGCGGCGAGGTCGCGTGTCAACGCGCCGATGGCGCAGCCCGGCTCGAATGCCCGCTTGTAGCGCTCATGGGGCAGGGAGGCGAGGGTCAGGGCGCGTTTGCGGCGCTCGTACCAGCTCGCGCGCAAGCCCCACGGGTCCGCCGAGCCGCGGTAGATGCCCTCGAAGTAGGCGCGCTCGACACTCATACGAACACCAATTCGTGGTCTCGTTCGAAGTGGGCGAGCATTCCCGGCGTGAGCACGGCGGCGTCGGCCGGGTCGGTGCTCAGCGGCGCGGTCTGGGTGGTGAAGCAGCGCAGGGCGGAGGCTTTGCGGTGCTGGGCCCACGGGGGCAGTTCGATGCGGCGCGCCGTCGGCCAGGGCACGGCGGGATGGTCAGGGAAGGCCCAGTGCCACATCCACACGGCATAGAGCAGCGGCCGCCTGCCGTGCACGGCTGCGGCCGCTACCGCCGCGGCGCCCGCCGCGTGGTGGTCGGGGTGCAGATCGCCCGGCCAGGGAGCCGCACACACGTCGTAGCCCGAGCACAGGGCGTCCAAACGCTCGATCAGTTCGTCTCGGGCGGCACCGGCACCATCGGGCAGGCCCAGCCGCACCACCTCCGCATTCTCGACGCCCAGACGCCGCAGCGCCTGCGCCCGCTCGCCTTGGCGGCGTTCGGCCATCAGGGCGGGCGACAGGGTGGGGCTGTGCGGATGGGAGGCCTCGCCGTCGGTGACGGCGACGATCCGCAGCCGGGCCCCCTGCCCGGCCAACAGCGCCAGCGCTCCGCCGAAGCCCAGTACCTCGTCGTCGGGGTGGGGGGCGACGACCACGGCGCTGGCTGTTCCGGACACATCGAGCGGTGCCGCGTGCCTGAGGCGGTCCCATGCCTGCCAGGTCGCCTCGGGGGTGCCCTCGGCGTCGATGGGGTGGGCGGCGGGGGCGGTCTCACGCGGTCGGCTCATGGCCGTCCTCCCAGTGGCGGGCCGCGCCGGTCCCCAGTTCGGCCAGATCGCGGTCGCCGTGGTGCTGATGGAGGTAGGCGGTCAGGTCCTCCCTCGCGCGGGCATAGTCGGCGTCGGCGGCCAGTGGGCCGGCGCCGAGCGCTTCGCGTGTGCTGTTCAGCACGTTCGCGCAGGCGGCGGCGACGGCGGCGCGCGCCCGCATCGCTCGCAGGCGTCCGCCCCCGAGCAGGTCGCGCGGATCGGCGTCGATCTCGCGCGCCGCGGCGGAGAGTACCGCCTCGGCGGCGTGGAGGTCCCGGGCGATACCGCCGAAGTAGGCGCGCGCGTGCGCATCGGCCTTGTCGGCGGCCACCCGCGCGGCCAGCGGAGCGGCGACAGCGAGGGCGCCGCCGTACCAGCAGGCGGCGACGCCGATGCCGCCGTGGTGGAAACCCGGGCGCGCGGTGTAGGCGCCGGCGGGGCCGACGGGGGTGGCGGCGGTGTCGTCGAAGGTGAGTGCCAGCGTGTCGCTGGCCGCCATTCCGGCAGCGGCCCAACTGCTGCGCTCGGCCCGGGCCGTGTCCGTGCGCACGGCGAACATGCGGCGTTGATCGTCGCCGAGGCGCGCGCTGACCAGCCCATGGGTGCACACACGGGCGCCTGAGCAGAACTGTTTGGTACCGCTGAGTCGCCACCGGGTACCGCCCGCGTCCGATCGGGCGTGCAGGTCGGGGCCCGGCGGATGGGCGGCCCAGACTCCCCACACGCTGTGCGGATCGGGCGCGGGCCCGCCGAGTTCGGCCAGGATGGCCGCGGCGTCGCAGTGGCCCTCGGCCAGGCGCGCCAGCGACAGGTCCCGGCGGGCAAGGTCGCGCAGTGCCGCCCACCGGCCCCACGTGTCACCGCTGCCGGGCAGCGGCAGTTCGAGGCGCCCTTCGCCGATCTCGCACACCAATGCGGCGGCGATGTCCAGCCGGTGTCCGCTCGCCTCGTTCACCTCGCCGGCGTGGGCGCGCGACACCGAGGCGTCTTCAGCTGCGGTAGCCGGCGCGCTCCTGTGCTCTGCGGCGTTCACCGGGCGCCTACTGCCCTGCGCACCTCGGCACAAACGTTCAGCGGCAGGCTCCCGTGGCGGCCGTCGGGCGCGGCCCGGAGAGTGCAGGTGATGGGCCCCGGCCGGCCTGCCCGACGGCTCTCCAGACCTGCGGCCGCCCCAGTGTGGACACGGCGCTGCGGCACAGTGCCGTGGTGTATTCGCCGTCCGAAGCCGCCCGAGAAGGGGGTGTCTGGAGTCGGGTACACCGCGTGGCCGAACCATCCCCTGCTCCCGCACATGTCACCGGCCGATCCGGTTAACCGCAGGAGTATGGAGAGCGGCGAGGGGGACGGCAGTACGAACCGGCCATCGGAGAGGTCAGGCAGGCAGCCGGCGCCGAAGGACCTCTGGTCGCGCATGGGCCAGTGGCTCCGGCGCGCCCGAGGGGACGGGCACGAACGGCACACGCTGCTGATGATCGGCAAGAGTGCGCTGGCGGCCACCATAGCCTGGGTCATCTCCTATGCGGTGCTGCAAGCCCAGGCGCCCGCCTTCGCGCCGTTCTCCGCGGTGCTGATGATCCAGGTCACCGTCTATCAGTCGTTCGCTCAAGCGCTGCGGTACCTGGGTGCTGTCGGCGCCGGGGTGGCCGTCCAGGGCGTTGTGGGGTTCCTTGCCGGCCCCAACCTGGCCGCATTCGTGCTTGTCGCCGTGATCGCGCTGGTCATCGGCAGGTGGCCGCGGTTGGGAGCGCAAGGCTCGCAGGTGGCGACAGCGGCGTTCTTCGCTTTCGCGCTGTACATCACAGCGACCAGCACCATGGAGCGCGCCGCGCAACTGGGCCAGATCATCCTGTTGGTCGCCATCGGCTGCGCGGTGGGCGTGCTGGTCAACCTCCTGGTGGTGCCGCCGATGCGCTTCCGCAGCGCAGAGTACGGTGTCAGGGCCCTTGCACGGGCGCTGTGCCAACTGCTCTCGGACATGCACCCCGCCCTACGGGAAGGCGCATTCGACGCCGACCGCACCCGCCAGTGGCGGGAGCGCGCCAACCGAATGGAGGGCACGGTCTCCCAGGCCCGCAGCGCAGTGCGCACCGCCGAGGAGAGCGTCTACTACAACCCGCGCAAGCTCATCAGCGGGCGCCATCGGCACCGCACCTTCTCCGGCTACGCGGGGGTGGTCGCCGCGTTGGAACGGGTGACTTATCAGCTCTCCTCGGTCGCCCGCACTCTGGACATGGCGGCGGAGGAAACGACGGAAGTGCCGCATCGCACGGAGTTTCTGGGCCTCTACGCCGAACTTCTGGCCGCACTCGCCGAGATCACCGACGAGCTCGGTGAGCTCGACGAGGACCACCTTGTCGAACAGGCCCGCCACCTGTGTTCGCTCGCCGAGCAGGCTCAGGAGTACGCGGACCGGTTGGCCGAGGGCGCAGACGACATCGCCGACCTCGTCACCGACCGGTCCAGCCCTTACGGCATCTTGCTCGTGGAAGCCACGCGGCTGCAGGAGGAGTTTCAGCACACCTGCGACCTTCTGCAGCGCTCCGTCCGTCAGGAGTACCCGAATAGCTGAGGTCGGCCCGGTTGCGTAGCGAGCGCGTCACCTACGTAGTGCTGTGACCGGAAACGCGCGCCGGGGCGGTGGATGAGTGCCGGGGTCGGCTGCAAAGCGCAGCCGACCCCGGGGTGATGTGGTGGCACTGCCACCACGAAGGGCGTCGGCCTGCCTGGATCCTGCTCATCCGGGCCCGATGCGGCTGTCCGCCCGAGACGCCACGCCGGGGATCGGCATTGCGGTTGCTTCGGGGTGGCATCGTCATACGCTGCGAATTCCGGCGTTTCACCAAACCCGGTTCCGTGCCCTTTGCAACGAGCTCCGCGAACCGGGCGACGCCAGAAGCGCCACTTCCGCTGACCCAACGCAGTCGACCCGACACCTAACGCCACCGACCGTAGGAGTCTGCAATGACCGCGACTCGCCCGGGTCCGCCCGGTGCCGACTCGTCAGCCGTGCACCGCGCGGCCGATGATCCGCAGAGCTTCGACGACCGCGTCGTCGACACCGTGGTCCACTGCCTCGCGGAGTACCTCGCGGCACGTCGGGGCGCAGTCCGGGAGAGCGACGCATGCGTCGCCGAGGAGGCCGTCGCCCGTCTGGAGAGCTTCACGCTCGGCGGCGGAAGGCGCATGCGCCCGCTTTTCGCATGGTGGGGATGGCGAGCGGCGGGCGGTGCGCCAAGCGGTCGGATGGCGCACGGCGCATTGCGAGCGGCCTCGGCACTGGAGCTCGTCCAGGCGTGCGCGCTCATTCAGGACGATGTGATGGACGACTCGGCGACGCGCCGCGGGCAGCCGGCGATGCACACGGCACTTGCCGAGGAGCACCGCGCCGCCGGCTGGAAGGGGGATCCCGGACGTTACGGGCGATCGGTGGCGGTCCTGGCGGGCGATCTCGCGCTGGTGTGGGCCGACGACCTGCTGGACGACGCGCTGGTCGACTTCGGCGGCCGCGGCCGCGGCCGTGTGCGAGGCCCGTGGCACGCAATGCGCACCGAGATGATCGCGGGCCAGTTCCTGGACATAAGGACCCAAGCGGCGGCCGACGAGTCCGAGGCCGCCGCACTGCGGGTGGACCGGCTGAAAACCGCCGCCTACAGCGTGGAGCGTCCGCTGCACTTCGGAGCCGCCTTGGCCGGAGCCGATAGCGGACTTGTCTCGACGCTGCGCGCATACGGGGCGGATATCGGGACCGCGTTCCAGCTCCGCGACGATCTGCTCGGTATGTACGGAGATCCCGCCCGGACCGGCAAACCCGTGGGGGACGACCTTCGCGAAGGCAAACGTACGCTGCTGCTGAGTATCGGTCTGAAACGGGCATGTCAACGCGGGGACCGCGCGGCGGAGGACACGCTTCGGGCGGCCGCGGGCGATGCGGGGCTCACGGCGGACGACGTCGGAGCCGTCGCGGGACTTCTCGACGACCTCGGTGCCAGGGACGCCGTGGAGGAGTATCTGCACCGCCTGGTGGAGCGCGGTCTGCGGCAGGTGGCGGATTCGGCCATCGCCGGCGAAACGAGCGTCATGCTGGCGGAACTGGGCCGTTGGGCGACAGCCCACGTCCGCTGAGCTCCGGCAGCGCAGAAGCGGAGGATCGCCCAGCGTGTTCCGGAACCGAACGCTCGCACTCCCGGGGCGCAGCGACCGCATCGTCGTGGTGGGTGCCGGCGTGGCCGGCCTGGCGGCGGCACTGCACCTGCTCGGTACGGGTCGCGAGGTCACCGTCGTGGAGCGCGATGCGCACCCGGGCGGCCGCGCCGGCCGCCTGGACATCGGCGGTTTCCGGCTGGACACCGGACCCACCGTACTGACCATGCCCGAGCTGATCGACGAGGCGCTGTCGGCGGTCGGCGCCTCCGTGGAAACCAGTCTGGACCTCGTCCGGCTGGAGCCCGCCTACCGCGCCCGCTTCGCCGACGGCTCCAGGATCGACGTATACACCGAAGCCGAGG
Source organism: Streptomonospora sediminis (assembly GCF_054778995.1). Classification (NCBI taxonomy): domain Bacteria; kingdom Bacillati; phylum Actinomycetota; class Actinomycetes; order Streptosporangiales; family Nocardiopsidaceae; genus Streptomonospora; species Streptomonospora sediminis. The sequence goes on along the minus strand of NZ_BAAGYZ010000114.1, from coordinate 30,660 downwards.
CCATGGCCGCCGAGGTGCGCCGCGCCGCCGGCGAACGCGACGCCCGCGGCTACCTGCGGCTGAGGCGGTGGCTCGGCGGCCTCTACCGGTTGCAGATGCGCCGCTTCATCGACACCAACTTCGACTCCCCGACGCAACTGCTCTGCCCCGAACTGGCCCGCCTCGCCGCGATGGGCGGGTTCGGCCGGCTCGCTCCGGCCATCGGCCGGTTCCTCTCCGACGAACGGCTGCGCCGCATCTTCTCCTTCCAGGCCCTCTACGCCGGCGTAGCGCCCCAGCGCGCGCTCGCCGCCTACGCCGTCATCGCGTACATGGACACCGTGGCCGGCGTCTACTTCCCCAAGGGCGGGATGCGGGCCCTGGGGCAGGCCATGGCCGATGCGGTGGTCCGGGCGGGCGGCGACATCCGCTACGGCAGCGAGGTACGCCGGCTGGAACGGCGCGGCGAGCGCGTCACCGCCGCCATCACCGCCGACGGCGAGCGCGTGGGCTGCGACGCCATCGTGCTGACCCCGGACCTGCCGCTGGCCTACCGGCTGCTCGGACGCATGCCTTGGCGGGCGGTCCCCCTGCGCTACTCGCCCTCGGCGGTGGTGCTGCACGCCGGCACCGACCGCAGTTGGCCGGAGTTGGGCCACCACACCATCTCCTTCGGCACCGCCTGGGAGCAGACCTTCGACCAGATCATCCGCCAGGGGTCCACCATGACCGACCCGTCCCTGCTGATCACCCGTCCCACCGCGACCGACGCCGCGCTCGCACCGGCGGGAAGCCAACTCCTGTCCGTGCTGGCTCCTTGCCCCAACCTGCGCACCGGCACCACCGACTGGCACCGTTCGGCCCGCCGCTACCGCGACCACCTGGTGGCCACCCTCGAAGAGCGCGGCCTGAGCGGCTTCGGCTCGGCGATCACTGCCGAGCACCTGGTCACCCCCGAGGACTGGTCGCGCAGCGGGATGGCCTTCGGCACCCCGTTCGCCACCTCGCACACCTTCGCTCAAACAGGGCCGTTCAGGCCGCGCAACACGGTCGCCGGCACAGCCAACGCCGTCTTGGCAGGTTGCGGCACCACGCCGGGAGTGGGACTGCCCACCGCCGTGATATCGGGCAAGCTCGCAGCGGCGCGCATCGCAGGCGCCGCCGCCATTCGGGGGACGGGCTGATGGGGACCGCCGCCGAACTCGACGCCGCCGGAATCACCGCCCCCGGACTCCGCGCGGCCTACACCCGCTGCCGCGAGCTGCACGCCCGCCACGGGCGCACCTACTATCTGGCCACCCGCGTGCTGCCCCCCGCGCGCCGCCCGGCAGTGCACGCCCTCTACGGGTTCGCCCGGTGGGTCGACGACGTGGTCGACGCGGCCCCGCGGGCGGACGCCACCACCGCCGGCGCCCACGCGTCCGCGCCCGACACGGCCGCGCGGGGCGCGCGCATCGACGCCGTCGACGACGCCATCACCGCCGCTCTGCAAGACCCGGACGGCCTCGGGGCCGCCGCGTGCCCCGGTCGCCGGGAAGCGCTCGGTCCCGCCTCCGGCGGCTCCGTCGTCCGCGCCTTGGCCGACACCGCCCGGCGCTACGACATCCCCGCCGGGTATTTTCACGCCTTTATGTCGGCCATGCGCGCCGACCTCACCGTCGACCACTACAGCACCTACGACGATCTGCGTGCCTACATGTACGGATCGGCCCAAGTGATCGGGTTGCAGATGCTGCCGGTGCTGGGCACCGTCGTGCCACGGCAGCGGGCCGCCCCGCACGCAGCAGCGCTGGGCGAGGCCTTCCAACTCACCAACTTCCTGCGGGACGTGGCCGAGGACCTCGACCGCGGCCGCGTCTATCTGCCCCAGGATGTGCTGGCCGCCCACGGCGCCGACCGCGCGCTGCTGGAGCACTGCCGCGACAGCCGCACCCAGGACCCGCGGGTGCGCGCGGCGCTGGCCGAGCTCTCGGCCCTCAACCGCGAGATCTACCGCCGCGCCGAGCCGGGCTGCGCGCTGCTCGACCCGGTCTCGCGTCCCTGCATCCGCACCGCCCTGGTGCTGTACCGCGGCATCCTCGACGAGATCGAGGCCGCCGACTTCGACGTGTGGACCCGCCGCCACCGGGTGCCCAACTCCCGCCGGCTGCGCGTCGCCCTGCCGGCGCTGGCGCGTTCGCTGGCGGCCCGCATGCGGGCCCGGTGAGCTGCGGCGACGCACAGCCCGCCCCGCACATCCGGCCCCGAAAACAGGAGCCGCCCGGCACCCGTCCAGCAAAGGAAACCCCATGGAACTCGATCCCGCACCGCGCCGCCTCCCGCTGCGCCGCCTGCCCGCCTCTACCTGGAGCCGCCAGAATCCGACCTGGCGCGATGCCGAACCCGGTGTGATCGAACCGGCGCTGAAGCGTGCCCTGGCCCGTCCCTCGGGCAACTGGTTCGTGCTGGCCGCCAGCAGCGAAATCCGCGCCGGCCGCCCCTTCGGCCGCGTCATTGCAGATACCGAGATCGTCGCCTGGCGCGGCGCTGACGGCACCCTGCAAGCCGCCCCCGGCGCCTGCCCGCACCTGGGCGCCCCGCTCTGCCGCGGCGCGGTGGCCGAGGGCAGGCTCGTATGCCGCTGGCACGGACTCTCCCTGGACGGCGGCGGATTTCCCGGCTGGCAGCCGTTTCCCGCCTACGACGACGGCGTGCTCGCCTGGGTGCGGCTCGACGCCGCGGGCGGAGAGGAGCCGCTGCCGGAGCCGGTCGTGCCCGGCCGGCCGCACTACTCACCCGCCATCGTGGCCGTCGAAAGCATCGCGGGCCGCTGCGCACCCGAGGACGTGCTCGCCAACCGGCTGGACCCCTGGCACGGTTCCTGGTTCCACCCTTACTCGTTCGTCGGGCTGCGGGTCACCGAGACCGCGTCCGACAGCGGTCCGGATTCCGACCGCATGGTGGTGGAGGTCGCGTTCAGAGTGGTCGGCCGCTGGGGCGTGCCCGTGCGAGCCGCCTTCGAGTGCCCCGAACCGCGTACCGTCGTCATGCGCATCATCGAGGGGGAGGGGCAGGGAAGCGTGGTGGAGACCCACGCAAGCCCGCTGGGCGTGCGTGGCGGCGTTCCCCGCACCGCGGTCATCGAGGCCATCGTAGCCTCCTCCGACCGCTTCGGTTTCGCCCTCGCCCGCTGTGCCGCCCCCGTCGTCCGACCTTTTATCCGTGCCGCCGCCCGCCGCATCTGGCGCGACGACCTCGCCTACGCCGAACGCCGCTATCTCCTGCGCACCACGGGCCGCCATCCCGGATAGGCGGACGGGGGAGTCCGGTGCCTTCAGCGGCCGTAGGCGGTCCTCACCGGCATCCGCTGTCAGCGGCGCGCCCAGCGGGCGAGCGCGCGGGCGGCGGGGCTGCGGCCCTGGCGGGGCACGCTCCAGACTGTATGGCCGGAAAGGCCCCACCGGGCCAGGAGAGCGTTGGCTGCCAGGATTCCGCTGGTGGCTGCGCGTTCCATCAGGGCGACCGGCAGGTCGACGCGCACGTGGTCGCCCGCCACCACGACGGCCGGGTCGGGTGTCGTCACAGCGGCGCGCCGGACGTGGCCGCCCGGTGGGAACAGCGGGCAGTCGGCGTGCAGCTCGTGGCGGGAGTCCACGACGCCCGCGTCGGCCGTCTCCGGATAGACCCGATGCAGCTGCGCCATCAGGCGCTCGTGCTCGGTCCGCGCGTCGCAGCCCTGCGGCAGGGCGTAGGCGTGCAGCTCCACGACTGAGCCGCCGGTGCGGCGTGCCCAGGCACGGGCCTCGTCCTCATAGCGATCCAGCACACTGACGTTGTCCAGCGTCGCGAAGCCTGCGGTGCCCAGAAACCCCGGACGTGACGAATCCACCGGCCGGTCCAGCCACAGGCGCGACACCAGGAACGGCGGTGCGCTGGGCAGGCGCGCGAGCCCGGACGGCCAGGCGGCGCCGGCCGGGGCCTGCCACCCTGCGGCCAGCTCGCGCAGACCGGGGACGTCTGCCGCCAGCACCACGGCGTCGAACTCCTCGGCCCCCGAATCCGCACACACCAGCGCGAACCTGCGCCGCCGCCCCTCGTCCACCGCCTCCACCCGCGCCGACGTGCGCACCTCGGCACCCAGCTCCGCCAGCCGCGCGGCCAGCGGCTCCCACAGCGCCCGCGGGAATGGGGAACGCGGCACATCGAAGACCAACCCCTCGCTCGATCCCAGGAAGTAGATGTGGAACATGACCGCCAACTCGGCCGCCGAGAGCCGGTGCGGATCGGCGAAGAAGCTGCGGGAGAACACCTCGAAGGCGAGGTGCCGCGCGCTTTCGGGGAAGCCGATCGCCTCCAGCAGCGCCGGGGCGGCAACGTGGTCCAGCCGTTCGTAGACGCCGGGGACGTCCACGTCCAGCAGTTGCAGGGCCGCGGCGACGTTGACCCCCGCCAACTCGCGCGCCGGAAAGCTGCGGCTGCGCACCGCCAGCGCCAGCGCATTCCACGGCGGCCTGCGCGGCAGCCCGGCGAAGCCGTCCCGGGCGCCGCGGGCGTGCACAAGCGGATAGTCCGCGAGCGGTGCGAGCGCCTCCAGCCCCGGATCGGCGCGCGCCAGCAGGGCGCGGAGGTTGTAGTACTGCCGGAAGAACGCGTGGAAGCCGCGCGTCATCGTCGCCGCCGAGCCGTCGCGCAGTCGGATCGGCCACCCCCGCAGCCTCCCTCCCAGGCCGTCCTCGCGCTCCAGCACAGTCGTGGCCACCCCCCGCTCGGCCAGCGCGGCCGCGGCGGCCAGCCCCGCTATGCCGCCGCCCACCACCGCCACTCGCGGCGCCGGGTCGGGCAGGCCGCCCGCGGCGGGTCGAGGCGCGATTGCGTCCGCGCGCCCGTCGCGCCAGGGCGACCTCAACCGCCGTCCAGACCGGGGGAGTGCGCCGCATGCGGACGGCGGGCGGTGAACGTGTGCGTGATGCCGCGCTGCCAACCCGGCAGCGGTGCGGTGGCGACGTCCACCAGCCCCGCCGCGCTCATCCGCCAGCGCAGCCCGGCGGCGCCGTCGAACTCCAGCACGCTGCGCCACAGGTAGCGGTACAGGCGGGTGCGGCCCGTCCAGAACAGCGCCAGCGGGATGACCACTCCCCAGCACACGAGCGTCCATACCGCACGCGACGCCGCCGAGTCGGCCACGGAGTACTCGTGCAGCGCGATCGGCGCGCCGGGCCGCGCCAGCGCGCTCGCCGCCGCCAGCGCCGCGTCGGTGTCGGGGCAGTTGCGCAGCAGGTAGGCGGCGAAGACGGCGTCGGCGCGGCCGCCCAGGCGGTCGGCGGTGACGTGCTCGGCGCGGGCGTGCACGAAGCGGACGCCGCTGCGCCAGTGCTTGCGCCGCGCGACCGCGAGCATGCCGGCCGAGGCGTCGACGCCGACGATCTCCGCGCGCGGCAGCGCCCGCGCAAGCGCCCGCGTGGAGGCACCGGTGCCGCAGCCCAGGTCGGCGACCCGCACTCGGGCGCCGCCCGGTAGCGCGGCGGCCAGCCGCCGCGCGGAGATCTCCAGGTGGCCGTGGTAGCCGGGGTTGGCGCCCACCATGCGGTCGTAGTCGGCGGCGGCGCGGTCGAATTCTTCGGTCACCGCTCCGGCTTTCCTCTCCTGTGCCGAACTGTCCATGTCGCCCCCGTCGTGTCTGCGTGGAGCCGCGCCGCCGGTGCCTGCCATGCTTGCGCCATGCGCGTGTTCGACGTCGCGGTGGTCGGCGGAGGCGCGGCTGGCCTGTCACTTACCCACCGGCTGGCCGGCGCGAACCGGTCCAGTAGGCAGCGGCTGTCGGTCGCGCTGGTGGACGCGCCGCCCGGCCCGCTGCGTCCGCCCGAGCGGACCTGGTGCTACTGGGAGCGTGGCGCGGGACGCTGGGACGCGCTGCTCACCGCATCATGGGACCGGTTGCGCGTGCTCGGCGCCGACGGTGCGGAACACGGCTCGGCGAGTGCGCCATTCCGGTACAAGATGCTGCGTTCGGCCGACTTCGAGGAGCATGTGCGCGCCGGGACCGCCGACGGCGTCGTCTGCTACCGCGCGCGCGTAGAGCACCTCGCCGACGGTGCCGAGCGGGCCGTGGTGCGCGCGACGGATTCGAGCGGGCGGCCGGTCGAGTTCAGCGCGCGGTGGGTGTTCGACTCCCGGCCGCGCACGCCGCCGCCGGCCCGCACCGCCCTGTTGCAGCACTTCCGCGGCTGGTTCGTACGCACGCAGGACGACGCCTTCGACCCGCGGAACGGCGCGATACTCATGGATCTGCGCACGCCCCAGCCGCCCGGCGGGGTCTCCTTCGGCTACGTCCTGCCGCAGTCGGAGCGCACCGCGCTGGTGGAGTACACCGAGTTCACCCGGGAGGCCATCAGCGAGGCGGCCTACGAGGCGGCGCTGCGCGACTACACCGGCCGCCTGCTCGGCCTGCGCGGCTTCGAGGTGACCGCCGCCGAAGAAGGCGCCATCCCGATGACCGACGCGCGCATGACCACCCGCGCCGGGCGCCGCGTGTTCCGCATCGGGGCGGCGGGCGGTGCCACCCGGCCGTCGACCGGCTACACGTTCGCAGGCATCCAGCGCCAGACGGCCGCGGTCGCCGCCGCCCTCGCGCGCGGGCACACCCCCGTGCCCCCCGTCCCGCACCGACGCCGGCATCTGGCCATGGACGCCGTGCTCCTGCGGGCGCTGGACTCCGGGCGGGTCGACGGGGCGGCCTTCTTCACCCGGCTGTTCGCCCGCAACGCGCTGCCCGGCGTGCTGGAGTTTCTGGACGGTCCTTCGGGCCTGCCTCGCGAACTGTCGATCGGCGCCACGACACCGCTGCTGCCCATGTCCCTCACCGCCGCCGAATGCGCCTTGGGACCACTGTGGCCGGGTGCTGTCGCGTCCCGGGGCCGACGCGGGCTCTGAACCCGGGAAGGACGCAGAGCCTGGCAGCACCAGGGACCTCGGGCGTCGGAGACCGGTCCTCTTTCCCGCCTCGCTGGTCCCGACGTGTTCCAAGGCCCCGCAGGTGCTCACCGGGCGCCCCGCCGCGCCCGCGCGTATTGACCGCGCGGCTGCGCTTGGGTCGTGCGCCGACGACGCCCCGAGTGTGGCCCCGCTCAGTGGTGCCCGTGTCCGAGGACGCCGATTCGGAGCCCGCACGTGGTGGCCCGCACGGATCGCCCGTCCCGCGGACGGCTGATTCCCGAACTCGAAGTGCCGCGAGCGCAGGGCGCAGATTCTTCTCGCCTTCGCCGGCAGCGCCTGCGGACCCTACTGCCGTCCAAGGCGCGCCGATCGGCGCGATCCGTCACTCGGCCTTTGGCCGAGGCGGGGCCTCCGCTCCCCTGACGCTGGACAGGATGTCGGGATCCATAGGGCGGCCGTCCATGTTTTTGAGCAGTACCGAGACATCACCCGTGGTCTCCAGCACCACGGCCGAGACCTGCTCCACGTTCGTCACGCCGGCCAGCCGCAGCTTCGAGCGCAGGTCGTTCTCGGTCATCCTGGCCTTGCTCAGGTTCTGCGCCAGTGTCCGGGAATCGCTCATCAGCAGCAGTGGGCGGTTCTCCAGCAGCCGCTCCATCCGGAAACGGCTGCGCACTTTCGCCACTACCGCCTGAACCGCGAACAGGACCGCGAGGGCCAGAGCCCCCTGCAGCAGGGAAACGTCGGGGTTCACGACCGTGGTGGCCAGCATCGAACCGAACGCCACGGTCGCGGCCAGATCGAAGTTGGTCATCTGGGAGAAGGAACGCAGACCGGCGACCCTCGAGAACGCGATCAGCGCCAGGTAGGCGATCGGGGCCGTGACCCCCACCAGCGCGAGTACCTCCCAGGAGGTCCCCAACCGTTCCACATTCATGGCGTTTTCCTTCCTCATGGAGCACCCGCCCGGAGGCAGCGGCCCCAGCGTCCTGCACGCCCCCTGCGTTCTTCCGTATGCCGCGCGGTAGGCCTCCACCGGAAGGAACACCCGGGTGTCACCGCCTTCCGCCCGCGGCGGTGAAAATTTCGTGCTCGCCGAACCCGCGACGTTAGCAGTATCGATGTCGGGACAGCGGAGCCTACCGAAGCGTCGTGGGGGAGGGGCGCCATGAAGCGGAACGGCAACCGGGCTGAGGCACCCGTGACCGTGCGGTCGGGGCGAGGTTAGATGCGTGTTGTCGTCACCGGTGCCACCGGGTACATCGGCGGGCGGCTGGTACCCGAGCTGCTGCAGGCGGGGCACAGGGTCCGCTGTCTGGCGCGTTCACCGCGCAAGCTGCGGGATTTCCCGTGGCGTGCGGAGGTCGAGGCCGTCCAGGGGGATGTGCTGGAGCGTGCCGACCTGGACCGGGCGCTGGAGTCCGCCGATGCGGCCTTCTACCTGGTGCACGCCATGGGTTCCGATGCGGGTTTCGCCGCTCGCGACCTCGATGCGGCCCGCACCTTCGCTGCGGCCGCTGAAGGCGCGGGGGTGCGCCGGATCGTCTATCTCGGAGGTCTGAATCCGCCTGATCAGAAATTGTCGGCTCATCTCCGGTCACGTGAACAGGTAGGCGAGATTTTCCTGAACTCCGCCGTTCCGAGTGCCGTGCTGCGCGCCGCAGTCATCCTCGGGTCCGGCTCGGCCTCCTTCGAGATGCTGCGCTACCTAACCGAGCGGCTGCCGGTCATGACCACACCGCGCTGGGTCTTCAGCCGGGTCCAGCCGATCGCTGTGCGCGACGTGCTGCGCCAATTGGTGAAGGCACTGGAGCTGCCGGAGGAGACCAACAGGACCTTCGACGTCGGTGGCCCCGAGGTGCTCACCTACGCCGAGATGATCCAGCGCTTCGCCTCCCTCGCCGCAGTCAGGCCACGCCTCGTCATCCCCGTCCCCGTGCTGTCACCGGGCCTGTCCAGTCTTTGGGTCGGCTTGGTGACACCGGTACCCGGCAGCCTCGCACGGCCATTGATCGAGTCGGTGCGCCACGACGCCGTGTGCCGCGAAAACGACCTTGCCGACCAGCTCGGCGACCACGACCGCCTCGGCTTCGATGAAGCCGTGGCACTCGCCCTCCGCTGTGTCGGTGAGGCCCGGGTGGCCACCCGCTGGTCCTCGGCGGCCTGGCCGAGCGCACCGTCGGATCCGCTGCCCACCGACCCCCACTGGAGCGGAGGGTCGCTCTACGTCGACGAGCGCGAGCACGGTGTCGCCGCATCGCACGAAGACCTCTGGAAGGTGATCGAGGCCATCGGCGGAGAACACGGGTGGTATTCCTGGCCGCTGGCCTGGAACGCGCGCGGCTGGCTCGACCGTGTCGCGGGCGGTGTCGGTCTGCGGCGCGGGCGGCGCCACCCGACCCGGTTGCGGGTGGGCGACCCGGTGGACTTCTGGCGAGTCGAGGAACTCGAACGCGGCGAACTGCTGCGGCTGCGGGCCGAGATGCTTTTGCCGGGCCTGGCCTGGCTGGAGTTGCGTGCCGAGCAGCGGAACCAGGGCACCGTTTACCGCCAGCGGGCACTGTTCCACCCGCGCGGGCTCATCGGCCAGCTCTACTGGTGGGGCGTGTATCCGTTCCACGGCTTGGTGTTCGGGTCCATGGCGCGCAACATCGCCGCGGAGGCGGAATCGGCTCCCGCGGGGCCTGAGTAGCGCGGGACCAAGGGGTGAGGCGATGTCGGCGATCGTGGTGCTGTTCACGCGTGACTTGCGGGTAACCGACCATCCGGCCCTGCATGCCGCGGTGCAGCAGGCCGACCACGTTATCCCGCTGTTCGTCCTGGACCCCGAAATTCTGCGGCGCAGTGCGCGCAACCGCATCGCCTACCTGCGCCAGGCGCTTGCGGACCTGCGCGAGTCGCTGCGGCGGCGCGGCGGCGACCTGGTGATCCGCCACGGGGACACGGTGGCCCAGACGCTGCGGATCGCCCAGGACAAGGGCGCGGAGGCAGTGTTCTACAGCGAGGACGTCAGCGCAATGGCGCGCAGCCGCCGCCGACGGCTCACCGCCGCATCCGAAGGGGCGCGCATGGAGGCGCGCGCGTTCCCCGGCGTGACCGTGGTCCCTCCTCAAGACATCACCCCGGCAGGCAGGGACCACTACGCGGTGTTCACCCCGTATTGGCGGGCCTGGGAGCGCCGGGCCCGGCGTGAACCCGTACCTGCCCCGGGGCGCGTGAAGCTGCCGGCCGGCGTTGGCAGCGGTCGGTTGCCCGACCAGACCGTGGAGTACCACGGGCGGGGCGAATACTCCCCGGACCGGCTGGCGGGCGGTGAGACCGCGGCGCGGCGCCGGATGCGCGACTGGCTGGACGGTGGCATCGCCGATTATGAACGCGACCACGACGCCTTGGCCGCCGACGCCACGTCGCGGCTCAGCGCGGATTTGCGCTTCGGCTGCCTATCGCCGCTAGAGCTCGCCGAGGCGGCCCGCGCACGCGAAGGCGGCGCCGCCTTCGAACGCCAACTCGCCTGGCGCGACTTCCACCACCAGGTCACAGCGGCGTTTGCGGACATCGCCCGGCGCGACTACCGCCACCGCGAAATCAACTGGCGCGAGGACGAGGGGGCGCTCGCGGCCTGGCGCGAGGGGCGCACCGGCATCCCGATCGTGGACGCCGGCATGCGCCAGCTCCTCGCTGAGGGCTTCATGCATAACCGGGCCCGGCTCCTCACGGCCTCGGTGCTCACGCGCAGGATGCTCGTGCACTGGAGGCTTGGCGGCGACCACTTCCACAGCCTGCTGCTCGACGGCGACATCGCCGACAACTACGGAAACTGGCAGTGGGTGGCCGGCACCGGCAACGACACCCGGCCCAACCGGAAGTTCAACCTGCTGCGTCAGGCACGGCGCTTCGACCCCGGCGGGGACTACGTGCGCCGCTACGTGCCCGAACTCGCCCACCTGGACGGCACCGGCATCCACACCCCGTGGCGGTCGACACGGCCGCCCGACGGCTACCCGTTGCCGCTACTCGACCTCGACGGCGCCACCTCACAGCAACCGCTGCCGCCGCCATGAACACCGGCGAGGTGTCGACCGGTGACCGCACGATCCGCGTTCTGAGAGCAAGAGGACGAACCCCGATGCGGCCGTCCGGCCCGCGGCGCCACGCCGCGGATCGGCATAGCGGTTTCTTCGGGGCGCCATCGTCGTACGCTGCGGCTCTGATGCTTCACACGCACCCGGTCTGTTCGCGTTGCAACGAAGAGCGAACACAGGTATGGGTAGTTCATCTTAGCCTTTTTCGATCGAAGTGTCGGAATGGTGTGATCGCACAATGGGCGGCTCAGTTGCATTTGGGATTGTGGTAGATATTTCCGGGTGTTCATCGTGATGTGGATTCCCTGGTTCTGCGTAGACGTTTCCCGGATCCCGTGGGAAAAGACCGACACGCGCACCTCAGGCAGGGGCGAGTCAACGACAGCCGAGGGGCTGAGGTGGCCCCCTGTGATAGCGGAGCTGGACGGGGTCTGAGCCCCAGTCGGCACAGCTGCAACAAGCTGCTGTCGCCGACCCGTGCTTAGCGCCGTCCTCCCTGGGTAGCGGGGGCGCTGTGGAAAACTCGTGGCCTTCCCGCAGCGGGGCTTCAGCAGCGAAATGAAGGCGATGACGATGAAGGCTTTTGCGATGTCCGGGTCGTCCCCCGCGTCGACTGGGGTGGGCATGGCCGATAAGACGATCGAGACGGGGTTGTGCCCCGGCGGGAGGTTGCGGATGGAGCGTCTGCTGCGGCTCCTCCAAACCGGCCGCCTCGATCCCGCACCCATGACCACGCACAGCTTCGCCTTCGATGATATGGAACGCGCTTTCGAGGTTTCCGATAAGAAACTCGACGATGCCGTCAAGGTTCTGGTCGCGTTCTAACCGCTGTTCGGCCAGCGGCCGGTACAGAGAGACGGGGAAGCGTGATGATGGACTCCGATCCGCCGTTGCGGCGAGTGCACAGGTATAACGGCTACTTGGCGCTGGAGGATCTCGGGCTCATCGGAGACGGAGCAACAGCGGCGCTCGTGGGACTGGACGGGTCCATACCGTGGCTGTGCCTGCCCCGCTTCGACTCCGATCCGCTGCTGTGCGGCCTTTTGGACCACACGCGGGGCGGGCACTTCACCGTTCAGCCGGAGGGGGTCGCGCACGCGCGGCAGCGTTACGAGCCCGATACCGCCGTCTTGGTGACAGAGATGGCCACCGCGGCCGGCCGGGTCCGCGTCACCGATGCGCTTGCGCTGCGCCCGGGCGCCGACCTCAGCGACGACGCCCCCGCCGACCGGGCCGAACTCGTGCGCTCGGCAGTCGTCCTGGACGGCGACGTCCGCCTGCGGGTGGAGTTGGCCCCGCGGGGCGGGGCGCAGGTCCGCCCCGCATCGGGCGGGTTGGCAGTGCAGTCCGCCCGCCATCCCGATCTGCACCTGCACTTGCGCTCGAACCGGCCCGTGGACGGCCTGGACAGCACCCACGTGCTGCGCCGCGGAGACCGCCTTGACCTGGTGCTGTCATGGGGGCGTTTCCACCGCCACCACCGGTTCGACGCCGAGCAGATGCTGCAGGACACGGCCGAGGCATGGCGCCGGTGGATCGCCCACCTCGACTACCACGGCCCTGAGGAGGCGCTGGTCCGCCGGTCGGCGGTCACCCTGAAACTGTGCGACGACTGGGTGAACGGAGCACAGGTGGCGGCGCCGACCGCCTCCTTGCCGGCGCCGGTCGGCGGAAGACGCAACTGGGACTACCGCTACGCCTGGGTCCGCGATGCCGCCTACAGCGTGTTCGCGATGCGCCGTATCGGTTTCGGCAGTGAAGCCGACGCTTTTCTCGGCTGGGTCCTCGACGCCTTCGAGTAGAGCCGGACGCCGCGGATCATGTACCGGCTCGACGGCAGCCCGGTGCCCGAGGAGACCGAGGACGCCGAGTTGGAGGGCTATCGGCGCTCCGCCCCGGTGAGGTGGGGCAACGGGGCGGCCGACCAGCTGCAGCACGACCTCTACGGCGAAGTGCTGGACTGCGCCGACCAGTGGCTGCGGGCCGGCGGGACCCTGGAGCCCACCCTATGGAGTGCCCTGGACGGCCTCGCCCGAACCGCCGCCACCGCGTGGCGGCAACCCGACCAGGGCATCTGGGAAGTACGCAGCGGCGGCCGGGTGTTCACCTACTCGGCCGGCATGTGCCACGTGGCCATGGACCGGGCGGCCGCGATCGGGGAACGGCTGTGCCTGCCCGGGCCGACCGCGGCCAGGCGGGCATCGGCCGACAGACTGCGCCGGCGCATCCTGGAGCACTCCTGGGACGCAGACGCCCAGACGTTTCGCGAGCACCTCGATGGCAGCGGCGGCCTGGACGCCAGCTTGCTCGCCCTCCCGCTGCGCAAGGTGGTACCCGCCGACCATCCGCGCGCGGTCGCCACCACGACTCGCATCACCGAGAGGCTCACCGCAGGAAACGGCCTGCTGTACCGCTACCTGCACGAGCACTCCGCCGACGGCGTGCCCGGCGAGGAGGGGGCGTTCCTGCTGTGCAGCTTCTGGCTGGTGGACAACCTGACGCTTCAAGGGCGGAGCGACGAGGCCGAAACGCTGTACTCCTCGCTGTGCTCCCGCGCGAGCACCCTCGGTCTGTTCCCTGAGCAGATCGATCCGTCGACCGGCGCGTTCATGGGCAACTTCCCGCAAGCCTTCAGCCACATCGGCGTGATCGCCAGTGGAGTGAACCTCGCCCGAGCCAAGGAACAACGGACATGATCGATCGACTCGCCGTCTTCGGCGCCACGGGCGACCTCAGCGCGCGCTACCTGCTGCCCGCGTTGGCCGCGCTGCGGGCATCCGGAAATATCGACTGAGACGGTCCCGTAGCCGTCTAGGATCAGCGGCCGTTCCAACGTCGGGCGTCGATCATCACAGACCCGGGCCAGGTGCGGAGAGCGTGGCCGATCGCAGTGGCAAGACGCTGAGCGGGGAACGGCTGACCGCTGACAGCGCTGCTCGGGTCTTTTACCGGCCAGGGGGCGTCGTGGAACCGTCGGCGCCATGCCAGGCGCGCCAGGCGAGGTGCGCGAACGGGACGATCACCAGCACGTCGACAAGGTAGGCGACCCATTCGAGGCGGAGAACGCGGCCGGCGGGGAAGGCGATGGCGGCGAGGCAGATCAGGGCGGCGACCCAGAGGGGGGACGTTCGCGTCCAAGCGATGATCAGGCCGAACACCAGCAGTGCCAGCGGAAAGACCGGACCCGGCAGCCACAGGACGAGAACGCCCTGCGGCGGATAGTCGTCGAACCCCTCCAGCGCCGGACGCCCTTCCAGTCCAAACGTTCCTTCGAAAAATCCCTGCAACCCGAAGGCGATGCTGCCGAACATCCCCACCAGCACCAGCAGCAGCCAGATCCCGGCGATATTGGGGGCGTGTTCGCGTATCCGATCGTATTCGCCGATGAGTCCGTATACCCACGGAACCATGGACAGCGCAATCAGCATTCCGCCGTTCACCCCGTAATGCCCGTTGGTCCAGAAGAACGGTGATACGGCAAAAATAATAGGGCCGAGGAGAAGTGCCGCCGCCTGCAATCGTCGCACCAACATGGCGGGCACATTATGGTGTCTGATTCAGGCGGGCAACTCCACACACGGGGAGCTTCCTTGTTGCTCCGTCTGCGCGTTCCGGTCCAAACGATTCATCGCCCTCACTGCGTCGCCGGTACCGTCTCCGGCCAGGAAGACGCCCAGCCGTCGTTCGCACTCATGGGTGCGTATGAGTTGCTCATGCGCGAGTTCCGCACCGACGCTCGCGGCGTACGCAAGGCGAACGCAGATGGCTGAGCAATCCCTGCGCAGGGAGGAGGCTGAGTCCGGGTCAGAGCCGGTGTCGGCTGGTCAGTCTGAGGCCCCGCAATCTCGCGGGCCACAGGTCGGAAACCGCCCGCGTCTGCGCGTGGTCGAGGCAGCCGACAGTGCCGCTCCAGCGGTCGCCACGGAAACCGCGGCTCCGTCCGGGTGGTATTTCGGATCCAAGCGCGGCGGCAACGTCCGGACCGGCCAACTCTGGCACCGGTCACCCGGCCCGGCGAACGTTTCGACCAACCTGAGGGGTTTGTGAGGTGCCCGGTGAAATGACGGTCCCGTGAACAACCGTCACCTTCACAAGACATGTCCGCGTACTTGGGTACGATCCGCGTACCGGCGGCCCGGGTTGGAAGGCCCGTCGGGCGCGGCGACGCGCGCCCATGGCTCTTCGATATCGCCCTGCCCCAATACATTGACATCGTGCACCGCCGAACTTGTTCGACGGGGTCGTTCTCGAGCCCGCCGACACGGCTGAACCCCCGCCGAGCTTGGAGTTGATGTGACCGCACAGTTGCCCCAGACCGACTACTCGCCACTGCTGCGTACCGACTTCACGGACGACGAGGCGTGGCAGGCGCTGCTGGAGGGGATCGGCCGCGACTGGATGACCCTCCTGGCCGACCGCAGCCACCAGGGCCTGTCCGTGCCGGAGCTGGTGGAGCTGGTCCCGCAAGGCAGCCGCTATCCGGTGCTGGTCGTCGCCGACAGCCTGGCGTTCTCTTCGGACGAGCGCTCGCTGCTGCTTGTCGACGTCGACGAGGACCCCGGCCGGACGTTTCGGGTCGTGCCCGGTGCGATCTCGTCCGTTGTCGGCGACCTGGCGATCCAGAACCAGAGTTTCGACGACTACCTGGACGCTGTCGGCGGCTCCGGTGCCTATCAGCTCCCCGAGGGGCGTCGTCGGGCGCTCTCGGAGCTGCAAGGGCGCACCCGGGCCGGCGCGCCCGCAGGCTCATCCCGGGCGGCGGCGGGCCCGGTACGCGCCGCGCCGCCGAGCCGGCCCGGTCACGCCGTACAGCCGTCGAGTCGTGAGCCCGGCCACGCTGCACAGCCGCCGACTCCTGGCGTGCCGCCCGGAGCCTGAGCCCGCCGCGCCGACCTCCGGCACGCGCCGAGTCGATCCCTGACCGCCGAGTATCGGTGGAACATCCGATCCATGCATCGCGGATGAGTCGCGCGAGCGGCACGGCGGGCGGAGCCCTCCTGCGCCACGGCAGACTGGGCATGGTGGGCTCCGGCACCGTCCATTCGGTGGCCGCGGTCAGCACCGTCAGCTTTCGGCGGCGTGAGCGGTTTCGGCGCGGGGCTCGGCGTCCGGGCGCGCCGCGGCGGGCGAAGCCTTCCTGCGCCAGGGCATCAACACCAGATACGAAGGTGCGATGACTCCTGCGGCGACGAGAGCGCGGTAGGCGATCAGCGGGGACCCGATGATGGTGGGCAGCAGCCACGCGAGCAGGTGCCCGTCGGTGAACTGCACGGCCACCGGCGTCACGTAGGCGATCACGGTCGACATCATCAGCACGAGGTGGATCCGGTACCACCGGGCGACGGGTTTGCGCCAGGCCAGGTACACCCCGGCCGCAGCGGCGGCCAGCGTCGCCGTGGCGATGATGCCCAGCCACCGCTGCCCGGGAGCGAACGGCAGGAGCGCGTAGGTGGACAGCGCCACCACGACGACGGTCGCGCCGAAGACCCGGCCGGCGATCGTATGCACACCGCGGCGCTTGCGGGCGAGGAGGGCGATCGAAGATGCGGCAAGACCGACGGTTCCGGCGGTTACGTGCAGAACAAGCAGCAATGTGTGCATTGAGTCCCCCGTGAGGACAGGCGGTGCGGGTCACGAACGCTCCCGGACCGTCCACAGTGGAATGTTGCTCACTCAGATTGGACCTGACACAGTGGACTGTCAAGGGGGTGGGGAATGAACGGACGCCGTGCCGGCCGGGACGCACAGCACGGGCTGAACAACACGGCCGCCTCCTTGCTGGGGTTCCTGCACGAACGGTCCATGACCGGTTGGGACCTGGTGACCGCGGCCCAAGAGCTCATGGGCGGCTTCTGGTCCCTCACCCGAAGCCAGGTCTACCGGGAGCTTTCGGCGATGGCGGCGTCCGGGCTGGTCGAGGAACTGGAACGGGGCAAGAGAGACCGCCGTCCCTACGCGATCACCGACGCGGGCCGCCAGGCCTTCGCCGCGTGGAGCGCGGTCGTGCCCGCCGAGGAAGCGGTGCGCTTCCCCCTCCTGCTCATGCTGACCCTTGGCCGCCACGTCGCCCCCGCCCATCTGGTCGCAGCGATTGAGCACCACCGTGCGGTGCATGAGCGGCGCCTCGCCGAATACGAGGACGAATTCCAGGGCACCGAGGACCCCTACGCCATCGCGACGCTGAGCTTCGGTATCCACTACGAACGCGCGGTGCTCTCCTGGTTCGACGACCTGCCGGACGAGATCACGGCCGACGGGGCCCCGCGGGAGGGCTTTCACTCGGACGCCTCCCGCGCCCGCGAGGACGGAGCGGACTTGAGGACGACGGGCACAGCCGGGCATGCGCCACCCTGACGCCGTAGCCCGCCGCTTTTTCCATCCCTCGGCAGTGCCGTGGCCGCCGCGCAGTGTGGGGGAGTAATGGGCTCAAGTGGTGTGTCCGGTCGGTGCCGGAGCTATGGGATCGGTGGGAGGGCGTCGCACTCCGCTCCCGACAGGCGTTACCCACGTCCAGCCCTCATGCAACTAGTAGTTGAGCTCGACGGTGTCGCGGGTATCGGGGTCGGCCGGGTCAGCGCCAGCGGCGACCTCCTGCTGGTAGTGCCGCAGGCCCACCCCGTCCAGCCGCGTGCCGTCCAGGCCGGACTTCCAGTAGGCGGCCGAGTGCAGGTCGGTCCGCGCGACGCCGAGCTCGCCGAGGAGGAGGCGCCGCACCCCGCGCATAACTCCCGCTTCGGCGGCGAGCCAAGCCTGGACGCGCCCGCCGACCCGCTCGCCGTCCCGTACGGCCCGCTCCAGCGGGGACCCGGCGCCAGTGGGCGAACCGCCCGCCACCCAGTGCACGGCGACGTTCGCGCGCGGCCTCAGCAGGTCCCTGTCGGATGAGTGCCCGACCGCGAGGTAGACGGTGGCGGGGACGTGCGGCGGCAGCGACTCGGTAATCGCAGCGACCGCGGGCAGGGCGCTCGCGTCGCCGACCAGGAGGTGGCGGTCGACCCCGGCGCCGGGGTGGAACTCGCGGCGCATCCCGGCCAGGCCGATCGTGTCGCCCACGGAGGCGCTGTCCAGCCACCGCCGGGTGAACCCATCGTGCCGCAGGACGTCGAAGGTGATCCGCCGTCCGCCGCGGTCGAAGCGGCGGACGGTGAACGCGCGGAACACCGGCGGCCGGGCGTTCGGCGGCCAGTACGGCAGCCCGTCCTCGCCCCGCTGCGGGAACTCCACGTCACCGCCGCCGTCCGCGGGGAGCAGGAGCTTGAAGGCGTCGGCCGGCAGCGCGTCGCGGTAGTCGACCAGTTCGTCGCCGGCGACCGCGACCCGGGTGAAGCCGTCAGAGACCGCGGAGACCGACGCAATCCGCACCCGGCAGCTAAGCGCTTGGCCCTGCTTGCTGAGCCGCCGGATCCCCTCACGTACCGAGGTCATGACACACCCTCCAATTCGATTAGGTTAGGTTAACCTAATTGATTGTCAATGCGGTCTTCAAGGGGGCGAGCAAAGGGGGTGCTGCGGGGATATGCGGATAGAAGGACCCGGGCCACCACGGGGGGCGACGGTTTACACGGCGATCGACTGAGGTTAGCCTCACCTTATGAAAATCATCCCCCGTGGTTTCGCCCGCCCGATCGCGCTCGCAGCCGCCCTCGTCCTCGGCGCGGCCGCGTGCGGCGCCCCGGACTCCGAGCACGCCGCCGGCGGGCCCTCCCTGTCCGAACCGGTCGCGGTGGAGCACCGGTTCGACACCACCACCGTCGAAGCGGTGCCCAAGCGCGTCGTCACCCTGGATCTGCAGTGGATCGACGTCATGCTCTCCATGGGCGTGGAACCGGTCGGCTACCCGGACGACACGGCGATGCCCGAATCCGGCGTGCCCTGGCAGGACCTCTCCGGCGACGCGGAGCCGCTGTCGCTCGCGGACGGGCTTCCGGTCGAACAGATCGCCGCGCTCGAACCGGATCTGATCCTCGGCACCTACACAATCCCGGACCGCAAGAGCTACCGGCTGCTCTCGCGTATCTCCCCGACGATCGCCTCACTCGACGAGCGCCAGGTCATGCCCTGGGCGGAGCTGGTCGGAATCGCCGGCAGGGTCCTCGACAAGCCCGCGGCGGCCGACGAGATCGCCGCGTCGGTCCAGGATGAGGTCGAGGCCGCGGCGGCGGACATGCCGGGGCTGGAAGGCCGGACGTTCGCGCTCGCCCAGTATGTGGTCGGCGACAAGATGTACATCGTCGCCGACAAGCACGACGGGTCGAGCACGTTCTTCCAGGACCTGGGCATGCGGATGTACCCGCCGGTCAAGCGCAGGGGCGAGGAGACCGGCGAGGCGCGGATCGGCGTGAGCACCGAGCGCTCCGACCTGCTGCGCGCTGACTTCGTGGCCTTCCTGGTCAACGGCGGTGATGAGAGCGAACTGGGCGACATCCCCGGATTCGATGAGCTTCCCGGTACGGTCGCCGTCCTGGACTACCCGACGATTGTCGCGCTCAACACCCCCACGCCGCTGTCGATCCCGCACGCGCTGGAGACCCTGCGGCCGCACTTGGCGAACGTGGAGGGCGGGGCCGAATGACGCTGTGCCTGTTCGGCTTCCGGCTGTCGTATTCGGGCAAGGCCGTGCACCGGGCGTTCGCCTCCGGCGGCCAGGAGGCGTTCTTCGAGGGCCACGTGCACGCTTCGAGTGTGCTGGGCGGAGTGCCGTTCGGCCAGGTCCGCTAAGACTAGGGGCGCCACACCCACCGCACGTGGCTGGCCGACGACGGTATCCCCGAAGTGGGTCGGGCGGCGCGGCTGGGGCATCGGATGCCGGGGATGGCCGATGTCTACGAGCACGTCACACCCGAGACCAAGTCCCGGATCCTGCAGGTGCTGACCCGCCGGTGGGAGGAGAGCCTCACCGGGCTCGATCACGCAGAGCGACGAAAACCGGAGCTGTTCGTGCCGGAGTTGGCCGATGGGCACTACCGGGACGATGCCGCCTGAGGGTTCAACGACCCTGTGAAAAAAGAATGATCTCCCAGATATCTCCCACGGCGGCTGACGCCTTCCGTGGACAGATCTGAGAGACCCATCCTGACCTGCGATGTTTCTGGTGGGCGATACTGGATTCGAACCAGTGACCTCTACCGTGTCAAGGTAGTACGGCGCTCCGGCCGACCTGGACCGATGTGCGGAGTCGCAGGTCAGAGGCCCTCATTGGGAGTCGTTCGACGCCGTTGAGCCCTGTTGAGACATCTTCCTGTCTCCATTTCGTCTCCACGCCGCTGGCGCACTGACGCCGTCTCCACGAGCTTCTGAGACGTGCGTCCACGGTAGTGCTCACCGGCGCCCGGCTCCTGCGTATGGCTAATGACCTGCGAAGGGGAGCGAGTGCCCATGTCCAGTCCGGTGTCGCGCTGGACCACCGTCGCGACCGTCTGTCTGTTGGCCGCCATCGCGGCCGTGGTCTCCTACGCCCACATGTTCGAGCTGGCCCTGCGCCACGGCGAACCGTCATGGCGCGCCGGCCTGTTCCCGCTGTCGGTCGACGGCATGATCGTCGCCGCCTCCATGTCCCTGCTCAGCGACGCCCGCCAGGGCCGGCGCGGGGGAGTGCTGCCCTGGACGCTATTGATCGTGGGCAGCGCCGCGTCCCTGGCCGCCAACGTTGCGGTGGCCGACCCGACGGCGTGGTCGCGGGTGATCCACGCCTGGCCGAGCTTCGCCTTGATGGGCGCCTACGAGCTGCTCATGCGCCACTTCCGCGTGGCCGCCCGCAGCGAACGCGCCGCATACGCAGACGATGAGCGGATCGGAACGAGCGACGGCTGTGCGCCGGAGCCGGACGAGGAAGCCGGCGCTGCAGGCGTGCAGCGCCCCTATGGAGGATTCCGCGTTCTCGAACCCGAGGACGCTGTGGCGCCGGCATTCGGCTCTGTCGGTCTGGGGACAGCTGTGCCACCCGTCCAAGTCGAGGCCTGGAAGTGGGCACTGGGCCATCGCCGCGAGGACGGTTCACTGCCGACCGGCGGCGAGATCGCCGAAGCCTTCGGGCGGAAACAGCGTTGGGGCCGGTTGGTCAAACAACGAGGGCAGCAAGAAGTGCTCCAGGAGAGCGCCGCGTAGCCGGAGTCGGTCGAAGTCGGAGCACTCGCCTGGTGGCTTGCGGCACGATGTTGTCGAACGTAGGGGGTTGTAGGAAAGAGGGCCTTCCATGGGGGGAACGGCGTATTCGTTCGGATGGGCTTCTTGCTGGGGGAGGTGCAGCGGAGTGTCCATGTTTCGAGGCGGCGGTTTCCGGCTTGCGAGTCCTGGCGGAGACGGCTCGCGAACAAAATCCCTCCAGGGATGATCTGCGACCGGGCGGCGACGTCCGCCATCTCCGTCAGGTCATCACGTTGCGATCCCTCCAGGGACGATCTGCGACACGGGATAAGGCGCGCCGGGAGGCGGAGCAGATGCAGTTGCGATCCCTCCAGGGATGATCTGCGACGCCCGGGCGCGAACCTTCGGTCCATGTTCTTCCTGTTGCGATCCCTCCAGGAATGATCTGCGACTCGGCAGCCACCGGGTGATGCGGCGCCGCGTGCTGTTGCGATCCCTCCAGGGATGATCTGCGACGATCGGGTACACGGGTGACCTTCCCAGGCCAACAGTTGCGATCCCTCCAGGGATGATCTGCGACCTGCAGCGCATCCTCGGCTCTCCCGACACCGCGATGTTGCGATCCCTCCAGGGATGATCTGCGACCTACGCGGGCGCGGTGCTGTGGCATGCCCACGCTGGGTTGCGATCCCTCCAGGGATGATCTGCGACCTTTGGTCTTGAACGATTTAGACTTGCACGCGTCATGTTGCGATCCCTCCAGGGATGATCTGCGACACGAGGACAGCTCGAATCTGACCGCCTACCAATTGTTGCGATCCCTCCAGGGATGATCTGCGACACCCGACGGTAAAATCGCAGGTGAGAGCTACCTTTAGCGCTGCCGCGATCGGGTTTCCGGCAGCAGTCCGCCGGTAATGCAACCGCCCAGGTCAGAATAGGAAGGCACCTCATAGGACCGGACTGTCGGAAGCGAGTTGCTGCCCGACAATGTCGGTCTGCACGCCAGAGGCACCTTGGACACGGTAGATCACGACACTGTCGTACCCCGTGTCGATGACCGCCTCAACGGCGTGTATGAAGGACCGGTACTGGGCAGTGGACAATTCGCCTTGAAAAACGCTGCGCTGGACCCATCGGAGATACCGGCGGCAGGTTTTCAGCACGCGCGGGTTCCGCTCGGCTAGCGTGTCGTAGACCACGATCACGAACACGGCTACCACCAAGGCCGGAACGGCTTGTACTGCGCGTTTTCCAAACAGAGCCGGACGATCTTCAACGCCTCCAGATGTATCAGCTCCTCATAGGAGACCTTGCGGCGCAGCTTGCGGTGGTAGACGGTGGTGGACAGTTCAGTGCGCAGCATCTCGGCGACCTTCTTGCGTCCGTCTTTGCTGAGCGAGGCGCGGCCGACGGAGGATTCGAAATCGGACTCGCGCAGTGTTCTCTGTGCTGCGGCGCGGCGCAGGAGGCGTTCAGCGAAAAGCGGTTTGAACGGTTCGGCCAGGTCCAACGCGAGCGTGTTTCGGCGGCGGTCGGTGTCGGCGTGCAGGAATCCGATCGCGGGATGCAGCGGTGTGCAGCGCAGCTGTCAGCATCCGTGCGTAGACGATGCTGTTGGCATAGCTGATGAAGGCGTTTCCCGCGTTGGTGGGCGGCCGTCGCGTGCGGCCGTCCAGGCGCAGCCAGGGCGGAAGCATCGTGTCCAGGACTTCCCAGGCGCTGCGCCGGAAGTTGCCTTCGACGCCCATGCAGTTCTCGCACTCGTCGGCGTTGTCGATGTCCTCGTTCAGCCGTTTC
Organism: Streptomonospora sediminis; assembly: GCF_054778995.1. Classification (NCBI taxonomy): domain Bacteria; kingdom Bacillati; phylum Actinomycetota; class Actinomycetes; order Streptosporangiales; family Nocardiopsidaceae; genus Streptomonospora; species Streptomonospora sediminis. The sequence goes on along the minus strand of NZ_BAAGYZ010000114.1, from coordinate 7,804 downwards.
AAGGGAGCATCCAGCAGGTTGGTGTCCAAGGCCCAGGCCACGTTCGCGGCGGTGGTGCGGACCAGGTCCCGGGCGATGTTGGTTTTGGCGGCCGAGTCGTCGGTCACCTGTACCTGGCGGCGCACGGTATGCGCTGAGGACATGTCCTCGGCGGGTGTGAGGCTGCCGGCGTAGTTGCCGTAGTGGTCGAGCACGTGGGCGGTGATGCTGTGGCGGCTGAGCAGGGAAACGGCTGCGGTGTTGATGTCGGCGTGGTCGAACAGCACCAGGTCGCGGATGTCGGTGATCGGGATGCGTACCGGTGTGTGGTCGGGGCGTTCGATGCGGACGCTGTTGTCTTCCCGGCGGATGCGGCAAAGCTCGGTGAGCCAGTAGGTGCGTGCGGAGGCACTCAATTCATTCTCCCCAGCAGTAGTCGATGTAGGAGCAGCCCCGGCACTGGGACCGCTCCAGCCGCGGCTGCGCGCCGGGCGCGTCGATGACGGCGCGGGCGGCCCGCTCGGTGCGTTCGGCTTCGGCACGCGCGGCGCCGTCCCAGGCGACCTCGACGGTGCGGCGGATGAGGGGGTAGTGGACGACCCCGCGGGCGACGTTGACTCCCAGCCGCCACAGCAGAAGGCAGTAGTGGCGGACCTGGGCTTCGTGCTGGGGCGAGGGGCGGCGGGAGGATTTGGTTTCGTGGACGACGGCGCCGGTGGTGACCCAGTCGATTTTGGCTTCGCCCAGGTCGATGTCGCGCCTTCGGGTATAGGTGGTCTCATCGACGGCCTCGCCGAAGGCGACGGTTTCGCTGCGGTGTTCGGGGCGGTAGCCGCGGGTGTAGAGCCAGAGTTGGCGCGGGCAGTGCAGCAGGTACTTGATGTGCACTCCGCCGAGGCTCTCGGCGTCCTCGCTCATAGAACCGACGTTTCGGGCCGGTCGGGCTGGGAGGCCGCGGTGAGGTCGAGGCCGCGCTCGGCGGTGTAGGGAAGGTCGGTGATCCAGGTTGTGGTCTGGCGGTCCCACCAGATCCGGCGGGTCCGGCGGTGTTTGGCGAATTGCCCGTAGGTGATGGGGATGAGCAGCCGGGCGGCCAGCAGCGCTGACTGACCGCGCAGATCCAGGAATTCACTGTGGTTGCGTTCCAGCAGTACGTCGACGGTGTCGAACTGCTCGTCGAGGCGATCGGCGTGGCCGCTGCGGTCGTGGAAGGGGTCGGGGAAGGTGAGGAAGGCGGTGGTGAAGGCGTCGCGGGCGCGGCGCGCCTGCTCCAGCCAGGTGCGGCCCCAGCCGGTGTCGTAGGCCTGGCGCAGCCATTCCTCGATGGTCTGCTCGGAGACGAGGGGGCCGGGGGTGGTGGTTAGGGCGTGCCAGGCGGCTGCCAGCGCCGCCGACTCGTAGGGGGCGGCTTCTTCTACCGCGTGCACGCGGAACTCGACCGGGCCTTGCGGGTGGCGCCCGCGCCGGTTGACGCGGCCGGCACGCTGGGCCAGGGCTTCGACCGGAGCCGCCTCGCTGGCGCCCCGGTCGAAGTCCAGACACAGGGACACCTCCAGGCATTGGGTCGAGACCACCAGGCCGCCGCGGCGTTGGGATTCCTCTCCGTCGCGCTCGGGGTAGTCGTGGGTGATGCGGGCTTCAATGGCGGCGCGGTCGCAGACGCGAAAGCGCGAATGCAGCAGGATCGCTGCATTGGCGTCGTCGGGCCAGGCGGTGCGGGCGGTTGGGGCCAGTTCGGCGTAGAGGTGTTGGGCGGTGGCTACGGTGTTGGCGACCACCAGCACGCTGTGGCCTTGGGCGAGCCATGCGCGGATGCGCTCCAGGCTGTGGGGGTGGGTGATGGGGTGCTCGTCCAGGGCGAGGCGGTGGCGGTCAGGGGCGGTGCCCTGCGGGGCCTGCAGGTGCGTGACCGGCTGGGTCAGCGTCTCCTCGACCAGGGCGAGCATGGGCGGGGCGAGGGTGGCCGACAGCACGGCCACCCGGCTCCCCAACTGCTCCCACAGCCGCATAGCCGCGCAGATCCGGCCGAAGGTGGTGGGGTCGTAGGCGTGCAGTTCGTCCAGCACGATCACCGTGTTGGCCTGCTCCAGCAGGACACTCGCATAGCGCGGGCCCGCGATCGCCGCCCGTAGCAGCTGGTGCGGGGTGGCGATGCGCACCCGTTGGGCGAAGAGACCGCGCATCACGTCGGCTTGGTCGCGCGCCTTGTGGGCGGCGGCCGTATCGGCTGCCGCGGTGGCCTGTGCTGCGGTGTCGTCGGCGACCGCGCAGGTCAGCAGGGTTTGCGCCGCTCCCGAGTGCAGGATGGCGATGTCGGGTTTGTCGTCTCCGGGGGCGGGAATCAGCGTGTGGCGGAACCGGTCGCGGGCGGCGTCGATCGAGGCCCGGTAGGGCAGCACCCACACCAGGCGGGGTTGGGCGGGCATGGCGGCGATCTGGCGGGAGGCCCAGGCCAGGCCGGCTTCGGTCTTTCCGCTTCCGGTGGGGGCGCGCAGCACCAGGTGGCCGTCGCTGGCGGCGGCGTCTTTCTGGTGCGGATAGGGCGAGGCCAGTGTGGTGAGGAAGTCCGCCGGCAGGGGCATGTGGGTTTGCAGATCCACGTGGGCGGAGGCGGCGTGGTCGGCCAGGGTGAGGGCCCCTTGCAGCAGGACCGCCACCAGTCCCTCCTGCCCCGGGACGGGGGCGCACCAGTCGGCGTGGCTGCGGGCGAAGGCGTCGCGCGCCAGCTCCCACAGTTTGCGCCGCTCGTCTGCGGGGGCTCGGGTGTGCAGGTGGCCGGCGAACCAGGACAGGGCGGCGCGGTGGCGCGCCGGCGGCACCTGGGTGCGGGGACGGCCCGGTTCGGGGGAGGGGTCGATGCCGAACTTCTTCTTCCAGTCGGCGACGGGCGCGTAGTGCTCTGCGAGCTGGTTGGCGCCGATCAGGCAGCGGTGGTGGCTGACGACGGCCGCCGCGATCATGCGGCGATCGTGAGCGGAGCGGGTGCGGGTGAGCAGATCGACATAAGCCAGGGACAGCACTTCGTGGCGTTCGCCCCAGGCGGGCCCGCCCGGCCGTAGCTGCCGTTGGAAGCCTTCGGCGACCTTGCCGGCGTCGTGCAGGAGCGCCGCGGTCTCCACCCACGACCAGAAACCGGCGATTTCGGCCAGCAGGCCGGGGGAGCCGATGCGCCGGGCGAGGGTGCGTGCCGTGGTGCGGACCTGCTGGCTGTGCTCGGTCAGCAACTCCGGGCGGCCCAGCGGTGAGCGCTCCGGCGATTTGGCCCACACCTGGGCCAGCTCCGCGTGCTCGGCTGCGTCGGGGGCGGGGGTGTGCAGCCAGACGGCCTGGTCGTCGGTCGGGTCGCGGTAGGCACCGCGCACCGGTGCGCGGCCCGCGGGCCGCGCACACCACAGGAAACTGCCGTACTCGGTGGTCCACCGGTCGGTGCTGACGGTGTGGGCCAGACGCAGCACCGTGGCCGCAGGCGCATCGTGGGAGCCGGGCGGTGCCAGGGCGTGACCGATCACCGCCTCGCGGGTGGGCTGCAACCGCACCCGGCAAATGGAACGGATGTGGACCAGGTCCTGGGAGCGCCCCAGGCGCAGGCCCCACACCGGTCGGCGCAGCGCCGCCGCGATGCGCTCGGCGTCGGGCTCGGGCACCCACACGGTCAGGTGCACCCCGACCAGAAACGGGCGCTGGCGCAGCGTGCGACCGCCCTTGCCGGCGGCGACCTGCCCGGCCACGGCCGGGTTGGAGCCGTCGGCGGCGATGGGATGGTAGGTCTCGTCGTCGACCCCGCGCCCGTCGTGGTGGGCGGCCAGACCGAGCACGACCGGCTCGGCGCCGGCCCCGGTGGCGGCGGCGAGCATGCCACGCACCGTGGAAGGCGGCGGGACCGGCAAGCAGCGGCTGACACAGGGAAACATCGGGTCGCGGAAGGAGGCGACCGGCGCGAACAGTTCGATGCGCGCCGCTGCCACCGGGGCCCGGGCGGTGCTGACCTGGGTCATCGCTGGGGGTCCTCGAACCAGGCGTCGTGGGTGCCCTGGCGCAGCTCATCGGCCAGCGTGCGCAGCATCGTACGCGGATGGTCGATGCGCACCTGCCCCGCCTCCAGCAAGGCCGCGGCCCCGTCTTCGAACGCGGTGCGCGAGGCGTCGCGAAAGCCCGGCCGCCACCCCATGCGCACCGGCGCCTCCCACTGCCCCGACCAGGCATCCAGCTCCTGGGACAGCACGTCGCCGCGCACCCGTAGCCCTTTGTTGTCGGGGCCGCCGTCGATCACCATCCCCAGGGGGTTGGTGCCGCCGGCCATCGGCACCGCCGCCACCAGCGCCGGAGTGCGGTCGCCGTAGTGCAGCGCCTTCTTCGCGCCCCCCGCCAGTTCGGCCAGCGCCTCCAGCAGCAGCCCAGCCCGGTCACGGCGCTGCTCCAGCGGCAGCCGCATCGCGGGCTGCCCGCGGAACGTGAGCGCGCTCGCCCCCGAGGCGGCCGCCTCGGCCGCCTGGGCGGCGGCCTCCGGGCTGAGGTAGTTCGCCTTGCCGCCGCCGCTGGGCAGGGTGAAGGTCCCGACCCGCGGCAGGTCCAGCAGGAACGGGGCGGCCAGGTCGGCGGTGTAGAACTCGTGGGAGTGCAGTACCGGATCGTCCACACCGCGCGCCATCACGCCGAAGTCCTGAGTGGGCCGGGCCGGTTCCACCGACATGAAGGTGCCCACCATGAAAGGGCTGTCGCGCAGGGTGGTGGACTTGTCGCTGTCCTTGGCGCCGGCGCGCATGTAACCGAACAGGTCATCGTCGGCATAGCGGGCCGGATCGGCCGTGGTGGTCGCCTTCTGCGCTTTTCCCTTGCCGGCGCGCTCAACGGGCGAGGGCAGGGATCCGGCCGCGGTCATGGTCTCGCGCAGCCACCGTCGAAAGGCCTGCGCCGAGACGTAAGGGTAGGTGGCGCCGCGCACCCGCGCCTGCTTGACCGGGGTGGCGGTGCTCCCATCGCCTTTGGCGTTGTTGGGCGCACCGGCCTCCACAGCGAGCACAATGCTTCCCGCCAGATAACTCATCAGGCATACTCCTCGTCAGCCAGGGGGTCGGTGTCCTCATGGCGCATCGGCGCCTCATCGCCGGCCTCGTCGTCCTCGCCGGTGGCGAGAGAGGCGCCGCGCTCGTGCAGTTGCACCAGTACCTCGAACCACAGGTGGCACCGGGCCTGCCACCGCAAACCGCCGCCGGCGACCACCTCGTCGACCTTCTCCGGCGGCACAGGGACACGCCGGGGATCGTCCAACGTCAGCCGGCCACTGGCATTCATCAGCACCTTGTGCAGCAGGTAGCCGTGATCGGCCGCCCGCCGGTACTCGTTGAACCGGCCCCGGCTGGAATCAGCCGTGATCCATTCCGCCAGAAGCGCGGCGACCGGTTTGAGATCGTGGTTGTCCACGCCGTACATCACCTCCAAATACAGGGCTGACAGAGCCCGCCACTGGTGCAGCGTCTGCCACGACAGGCGCCCGGGCTCGCGCGCCTGGTAACGCAGTTGGCTGACCAGCCGATCGGCCGGCTGCAGGTCCGGGTCGAAAAGGGTGCGGGCCGCGGCTGTTGCCCCATCCACCTGCACGCGCCCCGATGCATCGCGACGCTGCATCACCTGACGCAGCTCGCGCCACCCGGCTCGGCACTGGCTGTCGGTCAGCATCCGCTCCAGGAACCGGGCGGTGCCGCTGCGGGTGCTGCGGACCTGCAACCACGGCTCCTGGTTGTCGTTCTTGAACACCCACAGCGTGGCCGCAGCCTCCTGCTCGGCCACGTCGGGCCGCAGGACTTGGACCGCGGCGGCCTCCGGCCCGCGCCCCGCGGACCCGGTATCGAACCCCAACTGCTGGATGCGCAGCGCCCGCACGGTGTTGCGCGCCACGAACTCCCGCTCGACCTGCGGCGTGTCGCTGGTGAGGACCGCGGCCCACCCGGCGGTGACCCAGGCGCCGTAGGGCAGCGCCCACATCGCCACCCGGCATGGGCGACACACCGGCCACCCGGCCAGACCGGTGGGCAGGGTATTGAGCACACGGTCGGAGTCGAACATCGGCAACGCGGCCTTGGCCCACACCACGGTGGCCGCCGCGGTGCAGAACGCGCACGGCCGCACCGGTCCGCCGCCGCCATCGGGCGCGAACATCGCCGCCACCTCCCGACGCAGCACCTCCGGATCCTTGGGCCGCTTGGCATGGGTGGGCTTGGAATTGGGGTACAGCGCGAAAAGCACCTTCCACCAGTCATAGGCCGCGCTGGACTTGGCGGCACTGGCCGCGGCCACGACGTCCTCGACGATCCGCTCGGCGACGCTCTCCAGGTCCTCGGCGGTGACCCGGTCGGGGCTGGGGCGCCCGGCTAGTTCGGCGACGGACCGGGCGCCGCACCGCTGCAGCGGGTGTTCGCTCAACCGCACCACGGTCGGCTCCGGGGTCAGGGTCATTTCACCCACCCGAACCCTTGGACGGTCTGCAGCCCCAGCCCCCAGTCATAAAGGGCATCGAGCAGAGAAGGCGCCGCGGAGATCCGTACGGTGGCCCGGGCTCCGATCCGATACCCCTTACCGGTGTGGAAACGGCGCCGCGGCCCGGAATCCAGCACCTCGACCGCCGCCTCGTTCGGCAGCCCTAAAACGTCGGCCTTGTGTCGGACGTTGTGTACAAACCGGTCAACGAACCAGGAATCCTCAGGAAGCAGGAAACGGCTCTCGTGTTTGAGCACCACAGGCGAGAGCGTTTCGAACACCGCCGTGCCCGCGGAATGGTCCGGGGCCGGGTCCACCTGCACACCGCCGACCTTCACCGTCAGCCCGCCCCACCGCAGTTCCTGGCGCTGCGCGATGCTTCCCAGCAGGCACCCCGCGATCCGCGGCACGGGCGATCCCAACCGGATGCGCCCGTTCTCACAGACGGCGATTCCGGTGCTGCCGGGCTTGGCCTTCGCGAACACCGGTGGGCAGATCCCCAGCGGCCGCAGCGTCGAACCGGACCACCCCTGGTCATGCAGCTCCGCGGCCAGCGCCGCATCGTGTTCACCGACCAGTTCATATAGGACCGCGCGCGCCGGCGCATGGACCTGTTCCCACGGAATCTCGTGATCAGCCGCGGCCACCTCGATGCAGAAGCGCACCGGTATCCCTCCCTCACCATGGCGGGCTCTCTGCGGAATGCTTACCGGAGGCCACCGACAAATCCGAGAAGGAGCGTAGCCACAGGGGCCGCACATGCGGGGCTAAACGAAAAAATCGACATGCGGGACCTCAACGCGGATGCTCGGAGAGCTGCATTAACATGAGCGGAACACCCTGGAGGGATCGCAACATTGTCTCTTTCGCTGAGACGAATATGTCATCATCCCTGGAGGGATGTCCGAAAGAGTCCTGAAGGTCGGAAAAGGATGATTCGCGTTCGAAGGCGGTGCTGACCGCCGAGTCCGCGCCAGGTGTAGCGAGGGGCTGGTCTCCAGCAACTGGAGGCCAGCCCCTATGTCTGTGCGCGTGCCCCGGCATTACTCGTGTGGCAAAGGGCGGCCTTAACCGATCCCCGGTTCAAGCGCGACGCGCAACTGAAGTTTCGCCACTCGCAACCGTGGCAGTGCCGTCCCGATCAGGATCCCAGTGATCAATGACCACAGTGGCACGTCCTCGAACACGATATCGATATCCCTTCCATTTGTTTCTGTGAGGGTTGCGTTACTCTATGCGACAATTCCTGGTGCTGTAACTGTCCATGTAGCTGGCACGCGACATCTCAGCTAACCTCGATCTTTCGTGAGGCTGCGGCGTCGAAGTGAAGGACCCGGCCCTGTCTCACGAG
>NZ_BAAGYZ010000113.1:0-30083 GCF_054778995.1 Streptomonospora sediminis | reverse complement strand
GATCTTCGGCGCCCTTCGCCATGCCCGCAGCCGGTTCGGGAAACTCCCATCAACGATCTAGGGGTGCGCCGATTCCGACAACGGCACCGCAGCCCGGCCGGCGCCGCGGTTCGGGCGACCGGGCCCGACCCGCACAACGAATCCAGCGCTGTTTGCGTTGGCGGCGGCGGCACCGCCGCGCACAGGCACCCGCCGGAAACAGCGGCGGCCGCACACGCCTCGCGGGCGTGCGCGGCCGCGGCCTGCGCAACTTCTGCTCAGGAGGATTCGCTGAGGCCTCAGCGGCCCACTGCGGCGCCGCCCGGGTTGGTGAACTCGCGCTCGACGCGGTCGAAGTCCGCCTCCATCTCGGGCGTCGTGCGGCCCACGTTCTGGAAGATGAAGATCCCGGCCAGGCTGACGATGACCGCCGGCACCATCGTGTAGAGGCCGGTGCCCAGGGGGTCAACCGCGATCGGCCCCAGGCTGATCCCGCTGTTGTCCAGAATGTCCCACAGCACGGAGGTCACGCCGCCGCCGATCATGCCGGCGAGCGCCGCCGCCCGGTTCATCTTGCGCCAGTACAGCGACAGCAGGATGACGGGGCCGAACCCGGCTCCGAACCCGGCCCAGGCGTAGCTGACCAGGTCCATGACCGTGTTGTTCCCGGACAGCGCGATCAGTGCGGCCAGCACCGCGATCACCATGACCGCGCCGCGGCTGACCCACACCAGCGACATCGCCGAGGCGTCGCGCTTGACGAACGCCCGGTACCCGTCCTCGGTCACGGCCGAGGCACCCACCAGCAGCTGGGAGTCGGCGGTGCTCATCACCGCGGCGAGGATCGCCGCCAGCAGCAGCCCGGCCACCCACGGGGTGAGCACGGCCTGGATGAGCTGGGCGAACACCTGCTCGGGGTCACCGAGCGGGGTCTCGAAGTAGACAACGCCGGTGAACCCGAGCACCACGGCCATGATCATCGCGGTGATGGCCCAGCCGACACTGATGACACCGGCCTTGCGGACATCGCCGGCCGAACGGATGCCCATGAACCGGGCGAGGATGTGCGGTTGGCCGAGGTAGCCGATGCCCCAGGCCAGCCCGGAGATGATCACCATGGGCGCGAGTGCGTCGCCGAGACTGCCCTCGACACCGCCCAGGACCTCGGTGAACGCCGCGGGGGTGCGGCCCGGGTCGGTGGTGATGGCGACCATGGCGACGACCGGGACCACGAGCAGCGCGATCCACATCATCACCGCCTGCACCACGTCGGTGAAGCTGACCGCGAGGAAACCGCCGAGGAAGGTGTAGATGACCACGATCGAGCCGCCGGCGATGATGGCGACCGCGTTCGGCATGCCGAACACCTGGTTGAACAGGCCGCCCATCGCCACGAGTCCGGAGGCCACGTAGAAGAGGTAGAAGGCCAGGATCAGCACGGCCGAGACCAGGCGGAGCACGCCGCTGCGGTCGGCGAAGCGGTTCTCCAGGTAGGACGACAGGGTCAGCGAGTCGGAGTCTCCGCCGCTGCGGGCGTCGGTGACCCGCTCGGTGTAGACCCGCAGCCGGCCGGCGATGAGCCACCAGCTCGCCGCGAAGCCGATCGCCAGGCCCACCGCGATCCAGGCTTCACCCAGTCCGGAGAGGTAGATGGCGCCCGGCAGGCCCAGCAGCAGCCACGCGCTGAAGTCGCTCGCGTTGGCGCTCAGGCCGGCCACCCAGCTGTTCAGCTGCCGGCCGCCGAGCACGAAGTCGGACAGCGACTTCGTGCGTTTATACACCGCGACACCGATGGCGATCATGACGATGAAGTACGCGGCGAATGTGGCTATCGAGGCCACCGTCGACGTATCCAAGCGGCTCCCCTTTCAACTGGTCGGGAGTCGGGCAATGCACGAATGTGAGGCAATGCATGGATCCTGGCGTCCGCCGCAGTCTGAGGGCAATGTCCGATATGGAAGTGGCTACGTCTTCGATACCTCGCCGAGTTGTTGGCCGGACACACTTGTCCGATCGTGGCACGGAGGCGCACCGCACTTGTCGGATCGAACAGCCGCCGAACCGGCCCGCTCCGAGCCGGTATCGGCGGTCCGCGGGACCCGGAAAACGGTGCGACGCCACCCAGGACGGAATGGTAGGACGAATACCATGACCCTCCTGCACGTATTCGACATGGACGGCACCCTCATCAACGGCACGAGCGCCGCCGTGCAGATCGCGCGCACCTGCGGGACCGAGGCCGAGCTGCTCGACCTGGAACGCGCCTTCAGCGCGGGCGAGATCGACACCAAGGTCTTCTCCGCGGCGCTGCACGGCCTGTGGTCGGAACTGACGGAGGACCACGTCGACGCGGCGTTCCGGGCGGCCCCCTTCATGGCGGAGATCGCCGAGGTCTGCGCCGACATCCGCGCCCGCGGCGAGCACTCGCTCGTCGTCACCATGGCGACCGACTTCTTCGCCCGGCGGCTGCTCGGGTTCGGCTTCGACGACGTGGTCGCCTCCCGGTTCCCGCCCCTGCCGTTCTCGCGCCCGCCCGAGCCCGACGACATCCTGGTGCCCGCCGACAAGGTCCGCATCGTCGAGGAGACCCGGCGGCGCGCCGCCATTCCCCTGGAGCGGTGCGTCGCCTACGGGGACTCCATGTCCGACGCCCCGCTGTTCGGCCACCTCCACCACAGTGTCGCGGTCAACGCCGACCACCACCTGGCCGGCCTCGCCCGGGCGCAGTACCGCGGCACGAGCCTGATGGCGGCCTACACGCGCGGCCGCGAACTGCTGGACCGGGCCGCGTAGCACGCACAGGCTGTGGACGGCGCTGCGGCAGCGCCGTCCGCTCGGCCGTCACCGGCCGGTGGGCCGGTTCCAGTCGTCGAGCATCCGGTCGAAGTCGTCCTCGCCCCGGCCGAGGTCCATGCGGATGCGGAACCTGGCGCGCAGCAGCTCCATCAGCAAATCGTGCACATAGGCCGACACGTCCTGGTGAAGGAAGCGCTCGATGCCCAGGGTCGCCCAGGAATGCGCGCCTTCGAGGTCGCCGTGGGCGTTGAGGCTCTCGACGATGTGGATGCAGGTGGGCAGGTTGCGCGGCCCCTCAGTGCTCAAGCGCTCCAACTGCGCATAGGCGGAGTCGATCATGTCGAGCTCCAGCAGCGCGCCGGCCTGAAGGGCGCGGGCGTCGATGATGGTCACGCCGCCGTCGTCGATGGCGCGCTGGTAGGCGGCCGAAGCCCGCTCGAACTCCTGAGCGGACTCCCACTGCTCGCCGGCGCGCACGAAGATCTCGGCGCGCGAGATCTCGCTGTCGGCGTCGACGATGTTGGCCAGGCCGAGGAGCTCCCGGGCAACGTCGACATGGTCGCCGGACTGGACGGCGCGGAATTCCAGCCGGTCGAGATCGGCCGTCGTCACGCGGGTCAATGCCGCCCTCCCTCGCTCCCCAACATCGTGCGACCGCGGTGGGCTCCGCCGCCGCTCACCCCCTGGCCGCGCGTTCCAACGCGCCCCAAAACCCCTGCCGCAGCGCCTCGCGGACCTCGTCGCGGAGCAGGAAGTCGATCGGCAGCGCAGATCCCTGCAGCAGTCGCGCCTCCAGGTCGGAGGGCATCCGCGGACGGCGTGCCAGGACCGCCTCCATCCACAGGGTGGGGGCGTCGCGGGCGATCGACTCGGCGAAATCGTTCCCCTCCTGGTGCGCGGCATTCACTGCGCCGTCGATCGTGTTCGCCGACGGCGCTCCTGCGGGCAGGGGCGGCCCCAAGCTGGGAGTCGGATCGGTGTAGGGACCGTGCTGAAGACGGTGTTCGGGCTGGGGACCAGTACCAGGCGCGGACCCGGGCCGGGTTCCGCCGGAACTCCCGAATCGGGAGTCACCTTCCGTACTGGCCCCAAAAGTAGGGTTTGGTCCGGTGTTACCTCCGAACCCCGGGTTCTCGCCGGTGTTCGACCCGTACCGGGGATCCGGTGGGGGTGGTGGAGTGTTCCGGGCCGGCGGGTTCTCGCGTTCGTACTGGTGCCCCGACATGGAGGGGTGCCCGCCGGTCGGCGGGTGCTGTGCCGGATGCCCCCCGGTGTGCTGCCCCTGGGCGGGATGGCCGCCGGTCGGCGGGCCGCCCTGGTGCTGCGGCGGCACCTGGCGTCCGCCCTGCTGCTGCCCGTACGGGTTCTGCGCGCCGCGCATTCCCGGGTGGGGCCCGGTGCCGCCGGGCGGCATGCCGTAGCCGGGATCGGGGCCGCCGGGCGGCGCTTGCGGGCCCGGCTGCTGCTGGTTGCCCGGCTGGGCACCGGACATGCCGGTGTGGGCGCCGGTTCCGCCACCGGGCGGCGGAGTGTGGCCGCCCGAGGGGAAGCCGTTCACATCGATGGGGCCCGAGGGCGAACTGCGCTGCGGGGGCTCGGCACCGCCCTGGGGGGCGAGGTGGTCGCCGCCGCCGCGCTGCTGGGCGATGCTCTGCTGCATCGCGCGCAACTGGTCCATGGCGCTGCCGGACATGGCCGGCTGCCCCCCGGTGCCGGCGAAGACCGGTTCGTAGCCTTCGTAGCCCCCGGAGGCCGCGGCCGCCGGCTCGACGCGGCCCGGTGCGGGATGGGCCGCCACCGGGCGGCGCGGCATCTCCGGCGGGCTGTGCGAGCGGCCGTTGCCCAGCGGGGTGGTGGTTTCGGTCTGCTCTTCGTCGCCCACGCCCGAGAGCAGGTTGACGTGGGGGCGCAGGTGTCCCGCGCCGATTTCGATCAGGTCGTCGCACTCGCGGCGCAGTGTCCGCGAGATGGTCCAGTTCCCCTCGACCGAGATGTGCACGACGGTGACACGGACGCCGAGGTCCTGTACGTCCGACACGACCTGGGCCATGTCCTCGTCACCGCTGACGAGGACGGCTTCGCACAGCACTCCGGTGCGCGCGAGTGTGGTCAGGTCCCGTTGGACGTAGCTTTCGACGCCTTCCCGTCTGCCCGGACGGATACGCGCGGCTCGGAATTTGATGCCGGGAATGTCCGCGATTCCGTCCTGCTCCTGGGTGCGGCGGCCGTCGGCGGTCGCCTCGTACCAGTAACAGCGCAACAGCGGGAGCTGCGTCCGGTCCCGCGCCACCTCGTTGAGGAGTTGCACGAGCCCCGCGTAGTCCCATGACACGGAATCGCGGTTGCGGGTTCCGTGCACTGCCATCGCACCGTCGGCGAGGAGGTAGCCGGCGTCTACGAACAGCGCGCAGCGATCCACGCGACACCGCCCCTTCCCGTTGGTTGGTCGCCCGGGGTGGGATCCACGCACCGGGCCCTGCCGGCGTTCGGCACTGGGCCTATGGACAGGCCGCGCAACAGCCTAACCAAGTCTGTGGACGTTTGTACGCCGCCTTGCCACCCCCGCTTACCCCCTCCGGCCGAATCGATCCAGGCCAGGCGAGTGTCGTACGCCACTGCCGGCGGCCCAAGCGGGGCCTTGGAGCGGGGGTTGCGGGCGGCCCGCAACCGCCGCCGGAGCGGGCCGGGCGGCCGCCGCGGGGCAAGGGCGACGGCGCCGCCCGCAACCGCGGAGGCCGCCGGTCCCGCGGCGGCACCGGGTCCGCCCTCAGGCGGTCCCGGGGGGTCCGGCGGTCCGGGCGGTCCAGGCGGTCCAGGCGGCTCCGGTGGGACCGGCCCCGGCCCGTCCGCCGGCGGTGGCACCGGACCCGGTCCGGCCGCCGGAGGTCCGCCGGCACCGGGCGGTCCCTGCCCGCGCACCCCGACCCCGACGTCCACGCCAGGAGTGTGCACCCAAACGCCGTCCGGTCCCACGTGCACCGACACGTCCGGCTCGGGCTCCGGCTCCGGTTCCGGGGGCGGAGGCGGAGGCGGCGGTTCGGCGGGCTCGGACGGCGGCGGAGGAGGCGGCGGCGCGGGCGACTCGGGAACCTCCGCAGGCGGCGGCTCGGGCGGCGGCGAGTCCGCCCGGCGTTCGGGTTCGGCGGGGTCCTGGGAAACGGGCGGGGGCGGGTCCCCGGCGGGCTGCGGCTGCGGCCGGGGTTCGGCGGGCGCAGCGGGCGGCTCCTCCTGCGCGGGCGGTTCGGGCGGAGGAGGCGGCGGCGCGGGCGGGGCGGCCGCTGCCGGCGGAGCGGACGGCCGCTGCGGGTCGAGCGGCTCGTCGTTGCTCACGAGCGCGAACGCGACGGCCGCCGCAGCCGCGGCAACGGCGGTACCGCCCGCCACCGCCTGCTGCCCACGCTTTGGCAGCCGGTCCCACCAGCCGCCGAAGCCGACCGGGACACCGCCCGCCGCGGCCAGGTACCCGGCCGCGCCCGGCCCGGCCACCAGCGGCAGGACGATCCCCCGCAACCCGACGTTCACGTCCATCAGCTCGGCGTAGACCTCGCTGCAGTGCCCGCACTCGTCGAGGTGGCGGTCCACGGTCGCGGTATCGCGCTTGGCCAGCCCGTCGCGCACGTAGGCGCCCAGCAGGCCGATGGCCGGACGGCAGGACTCCGCGGCACCGCCGGCCAGGTGCATCTGCAGGTACGCCTGGCGCAGCCCTTCGCGCGCACGGTAGGCCAGCGCCGCCACGCTGTTGGGGTTCATCCCCAGGCTGGGCGCCGCCTCGGCGGGCTTGACCCCCTCGATCTCCGTGTACCAGAGCACCGCCTGCCACCGTTCGGGCAGCGAAAGGTAAGCGCGGGCGATCAGCGAACGCTCCAACCCGGCCAGCGCCGGATCGACGAACGGCTCGCCGGAGTCGAACTTCTCCATGTCGTCGGTGACGACCTGGCGCTTCTCGCCGCGGAACCGGTCGTAGACGACGTGGCGCAGCGCGGTCAGCAGGTAGGGCCGGAACCCGTCGGCGGGGCCGCCGCCGCGCCCTAAGACCGCGAGGAGGCGCGCGAACGCCTCGGCGACGGCATCGTCGACCTCGCTCTCGCTGCGGACCAGTTGGCGGGCCAGACCGCGGGCCGCGTCGGCGTGGCGGACGTAGAGCTCCTCGAATGCACCGGTGTCGCCTTGGCGGACCCGTGCAAGCAGCTCGTCGTCACCCGCGAGTAGCTCGGTGTGGTCGCCGTGGGACTCGGACATGCGCCCGCCTTCCGATGTGCCGGTTGCTCGATTGCTCGCTGACTCAACTGAGGTGTGGGGGCCGGTGGACGATGCAGCGCCGACCGGTGCGCGTGCGGTGCCCGCTGGGTTCCGGGGGGATCGGGGAAGGCTTCCCATCTGGGACCGCTCCCCGGAAGACCGCCGCGGAAAAATGTTCCCGCACTCGCGTCATGACCGCCACCGAACTCCGTGAATAGGGGTGAAGGCGCTGAGTACCGCCGACTACGGGAGCAGAACGACGATGTGGGGACGCGAGACCGGCAGCTCCGAGCTCGCCGACGACCTTGCCGCCGGCCGCCGGCTGCGCGAGTTGTGGCGCAGCCGCAGCCGCGTGCGGCGCGCCGCGCCGCACGGTGACAGTGACTGGTGGACTCCGGCGGTCGACGCCGCCTGCACGGCGGCGGTCCGCAACCGGGGCATGGCCGAAGCCTGCGGGCGGCTCGGGCAGGCGAGAGCGCGTTCCGGTATCAGCGTCGGCGCCACCCTGGAGGACTTCGCGGCCTTCTGCGACGTACTGGGCCGGTCCCAACCGCCGATCAGCCTGGTCACCGCCCTTACCGAAGGGTGGGTCGACGGCGGCCGCTCACAGGAGGAGTGCCGCGACCCGCTCACCGGCCTTGCGACGGCCGCCTTCCTGCGCACCCGGCTGGGCGAGCTGTACCGCGGCGCTTCCGGCGAGCCCGGCCACGGCGGCCCGGGAAGTCCGGGCGGTTCCGGCCCGGGAAGTCCGGGTGAATCGGGCGGTTCGGGCGGTTCCGGCCCGGGCGGCCACCGGCTGGTCGTGGTGGCCCTGCCCGAAGGGCTGGACCCGTGGCGGCGCACCGCCCGGCTGATCGTGGTCGGCCACGAACTGGGCCGGGTCTTCACCCGCGGCGAGTCCCTGGCGCTGCTCAGCCGCAGCCGAATGGCGGTACTGGCACCGGACGGCGCCGGACTCGCCGAACGGCTGGAGGCGCTGCGCAACCAGGTGTGCGCCGAACACAGCGCCCGGTTGTGGACGCTGCCGCTCCCACCGCGCTGCGCCGAGGCGCTGGCCCTCGTAGACGCCGCAGGGAGTCCGCCGATGACCGATTGAGCACCACCGGACGCCGCCGGCATCGCGCTGCCCCGATGGGGGGAGGGGGCCCGGTGCCGGCGGCCGCCGGCCGGCGCTGCCCGTTGAGGGGCGGGCGCGTTCGGCCGACCCGCCGGGGCGCTGCCCCGGCTCAGCCGCCGACCGGCAAGGCTTTCTGGCCCCGAGAGGCAGCCTCACAGGCCGGTCGGCGGCAGGGCGCCGCACGGCGCCCAGGAGGCGCGTCCGTATGGGAGGCGGGCGCGCCTCCGCCATGCGGAGGGTGCATGGCGTCCCGGCCGCCGGAACCGGCTGCAGTGGGAGCGGCGGCTGTGCGGCAGGGGCGGCGGCAGCTGTGGGGCTGTGCGGCCTTGTCCGCAGCCGGGCGGCGGGCGGCCTGCACGAAAAAACGGCACCGAGGGCCGCGGTTGGCCCGGGCGGGCACGCGTGTGTCCGTTGTGTCGGATTGCAGGGTGGCGGTGCGCCCGTTATGTCGGGTTCCCGGTGATGATCAGGTAGAAATGCCGGTCCCAGCTTTGAAATCTGGGCATTTCCGCAGGGTCGGTGCGTCGCCCGCCCCGGCCCCCTGCGGGCGGGACCGGTGATCGCCCGCCCCCAGCCGCCCGCGGCCCTCGGTGCTGCTTTTCAGCCCAGGCCACCTGCTTGTCGGCCACGGGCAAGGCCGCCGAGCGGACCCCGTGTCCGCCCCGGTCCCCGGACGCACTGGCCGCCATGGCCGGGCCGCCACCGGTGCCTCCATGCGGGTCGGCTTCTTCAGGGGTGATCGGCCCACTGGAGACCCCGCTGCTGCGGAGGCACCGGCATGCCGGGCAGACCCGATCAATCAGGGGTTATTGAACAGGGTCTAACGCCCGGATCCGGCATCGGATCCGGCCATCAGCGCATGCTCACAGCATGGCGGCGAGTTCCAGCAGGTCCGCTGCAAGCGCGGGCGCCCCCGCGGAGCCGGCGCGGGTGCCCGATCCGGTGCGGTCCAGCACCGGCCAGCCGCGCAGCGCGGCCAAGCGGGCGCAGGCGGCCGGGCCGCCGTCGGTGAGCAGGTAGCCGCAGGGGGCGTCGGGCCAGTCGGCGGCCATGGGCAGCGGCTCGGTGTAGAACTCCGGCGGCCGCCGGCGGGCGGCGCCGGCCGACCCGGGACCGGGTTCGGCGCCGCCGAGCTGTGCGGCCCGCAGGTCGAGCCGGCTGGGTGAGCCGGGTTGAGGCAGCAGCGAGTCGATGATCAGGTAGCCCGACACCGGGCGGTGCGCTGCGCGGCGGGCGGCGCCGATCTGCGGGAGCAGCGGGCCGGCCGCGCCGCGTGCGGCGAGCACGACGGGCTCCGGCGGGTCGTGGCGCCGGATCTCCAGTGCGGCGCGGGCGATGTAGCGGGCGGCGTAGGGCGGGTTGTCGTCGTCGGCGATCTCGGCCAGGTCCGCGTGCGCGCCGCGCAGGCGCAGCCCGTCGCGCACCCAGAGGCACTCCTCCGGGTCCTCCAGCGGGCTGTGCAGCAGGACGATGCCGGGCGGCGGCGCGGTCAGGGCCGGGTCTCCGCGATCAGCCAGTCGAGGTAGGCGGGGTTGCCGCCCTCGATGGGCACGGCGATGATCTCGGGCACGTCGTAGCCGTGCACCGCCGCCAGGTGGTCGACCAGGTCGGGCAGGCGGTCGCGCGCGGTCTTCAGCACCACGCGCCACTCCTGGTCGGCGCAGGTCTCGCCCTCCCAGCGGTAGTAGCTCGTGATGGGCGCCTCGACCTGGGCGCAGGCGGCCAGGCCCTGCTCGATTGCCGAGCGCGCGAGATCGTCGGCCGACTCGCGGGTGTCGCTGGTGGTCTCGACGCGCACGTGCGCGCCCGGATTGCGCTCATCGGCTGCCATGCCGCCCCAACTTTCGGTCTGCCGTCCAGTCTGCAGTGCTGCCGTCCGATCCGCCGGCCGCCGCCGCAGTATCCCCAATTCCCACCGCAGCGCTGCGGTGCCG
This sequence comes from Streptomonospora sediminis, assembly GCF_054778995.1. Classification (NCBI taxonomy): domain Bacteria; kingdom Bacillati; phylum Actinomycetota; class Actinomycetes; order Streptosporangiales; family Nocardiopsidaceae; genus Streptomonospora; species Streptomonospora sediminis. The sequence goes on along the minus strand of NZ_BAAGYZ010000113.1, from coordinate 20,018 downwards.
CGGCACCCCTGCCCGGTCCGGTCGCTGTGCTGCAAGCAGTGACCGGCGCGCCCTAAGCTCGGTGATCATGAGCGACCGCGGCGAACTCCTTCGACACATCAACGATAAGGCCGTTGTACGCGGCCGGGTGACCCTGTCGTCGGGCCAGGAGGCCGACTACTACGTGGATCTGCGCCGGGTGACCCTGGACGGCGACAGCGCACCGCTGGTGGGCCGGGCGATGCTTGAGGCGACCGCCGACCTGGACTACGACGCAGTGGGCGGGCTGACCCTGGGCGCCGACCCGGTGGCGGCGGCGATGCTGCACGCCGCGGCCGCGCAGGGGCGCAGGCTCGACGCGTTCGTGGTGCGCAAGGAGGGCAAGGCGCACGGGCTGCAGCGCAGGATCGAGGGTCCGGATGTGGCCGGGCGCCGGGTGCTGGCGGTCGAGGACACCTCCACGACGGGCGGCTCGGTGCTCACTGCGGTCACGGCCCTGCGCGAGGCCGGCGCCGAGGTGGCGGGGGTCGCCGTCATCGTCGACCGGGGGGCGCGGGAGCGCGTGGCCGCGGCGGGGCTGGAGTACCGGGCGGCGTTCCGGCCGGAGGAGCTGCGGATCTGAGCCGCGGCTCCGGAGCGGGGCGGCGGCCGGTTCCGTACCGCCGGTGCCGCCGGTGCCGCCGGTGCGGATCAGCGGGTACCGCGGATCACCGCGGTTCGGGGTCGACGGTGAAGCTGTAGCCGGGATCCTCATCGGAGACGTGCCGCTGATTGCCGTGGACGTACACCTCGACCTCGCTGGGCCGGCCGATCGTGGCGCTGAGGGTTCTGGGTTCGTCGAAGGAGACGTACTCGTCCGTGCGCAGCGTGGCTTCGGCGAGAACGTCCCCGCCGGGCACGCGGACGACCACGTCACTGGATTCGCCGGTCACCCCGATGTACAGGATCCCGGTCTGGATCGCCTCGCCCCGGGGATCGGCAAGGGTCCCCGCACTTTCGGGCACAGCGGCGGAGTCGTTGCCCGAGGGCAGCGACTTGTAAAGGAAGTAGCCGCCGAGGACCACCAGAGTGATGAAAAGTACGATCACTCCGCCGATGGCCAGCATCTGGGCGATGCCCCGCGGATCATTGCGATGTCGTCCCACGGTGCTGAATGTAGCGTGTACCACCGGGGACAATCGACGGTAGGAACCTATATACCTGTCCGAACCTGGCCCCGCGCCCGGAAACACCCTGGTAAAACCACATAGGGCGATAATTCGCAACAGACGGCATCCAGTTGGCGTACGCCCGGCATCCGTGCGGTGCCGCGCCGCCTGCCCGGTCGGAGGACACCCCGCCCGATTTGGTCTAGACCTTTCGTTCGGCCGCCGACTTCGCGATACTTGCCCCGGCAACCCAATGGGTATTTCCGCGAAGAGACGCGGTTCCGCGGAGACCGCCGGGGCCGCTCGTACGACACTCCAGGCCAACCAGGGAGTCATCACCATGCCTATCGCTACCCCAGAGGTCTACACCGAGATGCTGGGCCGCGCGAAGTCGCAGGGCTTCGCCTACCCGGCCATCAACGTGACCTCCAGCCAGACCCTCCACGCCGCGCTGCGCGGCTTCGCGGAGGCCGAGAGCGACGGCATCATCCAGGTCTCCACCGGCGGCGCGGAGTTCCTCTCCGGTTCGACCGTCAAGGACATGGTCACCGGCTCGATCGCCTTCGCCGAGTTCGCGCGCATCGTCGCCGAGAAGTACTCGGTGAACATCGCCCTGCACACCGACCACTGCCCCAAGGACAAGCTCGACGGCTTTGTGCGCCCGCTGCTGCGCGAGTCCTCCGAGCGCGTCGCGAAGGGGCAGCAGCCGCTGTTCCAGTCGCACATGTGGGACGGTTCGGCCGTCGAACTGGAGGAGAACCTGGAGATCGCCCAGGAACTGCTCGCCGCGTCCAACGCCGCGCGCACCATCCTGGAGATCGAGGTGGGCGTGGTCGGCGGCGAAGAGGACGGCGTCGTCGGCGAGATCAACGAGAAGCTCTACACCACGCCCGGCGACGCGCTGCGTACCGCCGAGGTCCTCGGGACCGGCGACAAGGGCTACTACATGACCGCGCTGACCTTCGGCAACGTGCACGGCGTCTACAAGCCCGGCCACGTGAAACTGCGCCCGGAGGTCCTCAAGGAGGCCCAGGACGCGGTGGCCGAGAAGCACGGCCAGACCAAGCCGTTCGACTTCGTCTTCCACGGCGGCTCCGGCTCCACGCTGGAGGAGATCCACGCGGCCATCGACTACGGCGTCGTGAAGATGAACATCGACACGGACACGCAGTACGCCTACACCCGCCCCATCGCCGAGCACATGTTCAAGAACTACGACGGGGTGCTCAAGGTCGACGGCGATGTCGGCAACAAGAAGGCCTACGACCCGCGCGCCCACGGCAAGGCCGGCGAGGCCGGCATGGCCGCCCGCGTCGTCGAGGCCTGCCAGCAGCTCAAGTGCGCGGGCAACAAGATGCGGTAACCGCCCCCGGACCGGTCCCCGGTTCCCCACGAACCAGGGGCCTTCGCGTGCCCGGCCGCCTCACTTCCACGGGCGGACGCGGCGGCCGGGCACGCCCTACCGTCCGGGCGCGGCGCGGCGGCGCTGGCAGGATGGAGGCATGGACCTGCATCAGAATCTGCTCGGCGAACCGCCCGCCACCCACTTGTCCGAAAACCCCGAGGCCGCAGCACTGCTGGCCGAGGGCGCCGACCCCACCGACGTCGCCGCCCGGTTCCCGAAGTACTCGGCGGCCTGGGCCGACCTGGCCGAGCGCGCTTTCGCCGCCGGCGAGGACATCGCCGCCTACGCCTATGCGCGCACCGGCTACCACCGCGGGCTGGACCAGCTCCGCGGCGCCGGCTGGAAGGGGCACGGCCCCGTCCCGTGGGAGCACGAGCCCAACCGCGGCTTCCTGCGCGCCGTGCACGTGCTCGCCTCGGCCGCCGACGCCATCGGCGAATCCGACGAGGCCGAGCGCTGCTCGACCCTCCTGCGCGACAGCAGCCCGACCGCCGCCGAGGTCCTGGGCGGCTGACCGGAGAGTCCGCAGCTCAGCGGCGCCGTACGGGCATTCCGCCCTTAACGCCCCTCGCGGCCGTCGTGTACGCTCAATACGCAAGGGCCCCTGTCGCTTGCTTGCGCCAGGGGCTTTTCATTGTGCGGCCACCGCGACCATCCTCGGTCGGATCGAACGAATGAAGAGGTAGACCCGGATGCCGGCGATCACGCTCGTTGGAGCCCAGTGGGGAGACGAGGGCAAGGGGAAGGCCACCGACCTGGTCGGAAACCGGGTCGACTACGTGGTGCGCTACCAAGGCGGCAACAACGCCGGCCACACCGTGGTCATCGGCGACCAGAAGTACGCGCTCCACCTGCTGCCGTCCGGCATCCTCTCGCCCGACGTCGTTCCGGTGATCGCCAACGGCGTGGTGATCGACCCCGCGGTGCTGTTCGAGGAACTGCGCGGCCTGCGCGAACGCGGCGTGAGCACCGAGCGGCTGCTCGTCTCGGCCAACGCGCACATGATCATGCCCTACCACCGGGCGCTGGACAAAGTGACCGAGCGTTTCCTGGGCAAGGGCCGCATCGGCACCACCGGCCGCGGAATCGGCCCCACCTACGCCGACAAAATCTCGCGGACCGGAATCCGCGTGCAGGACATGTTCGACCCCAAGATCCTGCGGCAGAAGCTCGAACTCGCGCTGCACGACAAGAACCAGGTGCTGACCAAGGTCTTCAACCGGCGCGGTGTCGACCTTGAGCAGGTCTTCGACGAGTACACGGGCTACGCCGAGGAACTGCGGCCCTTCGTCGCCGACACCTCGCTGGAGCTCAACCGCGCGCTGGACGCCGGCCGGACCGTTTACCTCGAAGGTTCGCAGGGCACGCTGCTCGACATCGACCACGGCACCTACCCCTTCGTTACCTCCTCCTCGCCGACCGCCGGGGGCGCCTCCTCGGGCGCGGGCATCGGCCCCACCCGCATCACCAAGGTCGTCGGCATCATCAAGGCCTACACCACCCGGGTGGGCTCGGGCCCCTTCCCCACCGAACTGCACGACGAGTGGGGCGAGTGGCTGCGCCAGAAGGGCGGCGAGTACGGCGTGACCACCGGGCGCAACCGGCGCTGCGGCTGGTTCGACGCCCCCATCGCCCGCTACTCCACCCGCATCAACGGGATCACCGACTTCTTCCTCACCAAGCTCGACGTGCTCTCGGGGCTCGACCGCATCCCCGTGTGCGTGGGCTACCAGGCCAACGGCACCCGCCACGACGAGATCCCGATGACCCAGACCGACTTCCACCACGCCGAGCCGATCTACGAGTACCTCGACGGCTGGAACGAGGACATCTCACACGCCCGGGGTTTCGACGAGCTTCCCAAGACCGCCCAGGCCTACGTGCGTACCCTTGAAGAGATGGCCGGAGCCCCGATCTCCGCGATCGGGGTCGGGCCCGGGCGCGACCAGACCCTCGAACTGCGCTCGCTGGTCTGACTCCGCCGTAGTTCCTTGCCCTCCCCACGACAAACAAAGGGTCCGTGAAGTGAAAGCCCTGGTTCTCGGCGGCGGTGGCCGCGAGCACGCCCTGGTCCGCGCCCTGTCCCTCGATCCCGGGGTAACCGGCCTGCACTGCGCGCCCGGCAACCCCGGCACCTCAGAGCACGCCGAAAACCATGTGATCAATCCCGTCGACGGTCTCGCGGTGACCCAGCTCGCCTCGCGGATCGGCGCCGAACTTGTGGTGATCGGTCCCGAGGCACCGCTGATGGCGGGTGTCGCCGACACTCTCCGCGACCGCGGCATCCCGGTTTTCGGCCCCGACCAGCAGGCCGCCCGGCTTGAGGGCTCAAAGGGCTTCGCCAAGGAGGTCATGGAGGCCGCCGGCGTGCCCACGGCGCGCTCCCGGCTGTGCCGTTCGCCCGCCCAGGCCGCCGAGGCGCTCGACCTGTTCGGTCCGCCCTACGTGGTCAAGGACGACGGTCTGGCAGCGGGCAAGGGGGTGGTGGTCACCGACGACCGCGCCTCGGCCGAACGCCACGCGCGCGAATGCGGCCGGGTCGTCGTCGAGGAGTACCTCGACGGCCCCGAGGTCTCGCTTTTCGTCATAAGCGACGGCATGCACGCGCTGCCGATGCTGCCCGCACAGGACTTCAAACGGGCCTACAACGCCGACCAGGGCCCCAACACCGGCGGCATGGGCGCCTACGCGCCGGTGGCCTGGGCCCCGGCGGGGCTGGTCGACGAAACCATGGAGACCGTGGTGCGGCCCACGCTCACCGAGATGGCGCGGCGCGGCATCCGCTACCAGGGGCTGCTGTACGTGGGGCTGGCGCTGACCTCCCAAGGGCTGCGCGTGGTCGAGTTCAACGCCCGCTTCGGCGACCCCGAGTGCCAGGTGGTGCTGGACCGCCTGTCCACCCCTATCGGCGGCATCCTGCAGGCGGCCGACACCGGAGGGCTGGGCGCCAACTCCAAGCTCGAGTGGCGCACCGGGGCGGCCGTGACCGTCGTGGTGGCCGCCGAGAACTATCCGGGCTCGCCCGCAACGGGCGATCCCGTCGGCGGCATCGGCGCCGCCTCGGCGCTCGACGGCGCCTATGTGCTGCACGCCGGCACCGCCTGGAGCGGGGCGCGCGACGTCACCTCCGCGGGCGGGCGGGTGCTCAACGTGGTGGGTACCGGCGACACCCTTGCGCGGGCCCGCGAACGCGCCTACCAGGCGGTCGACCGCATCGAGCTGCGCGGTTCCTTCCACCGCACCGACATCGCCGAACGCGCCGCCGCCGGCAGCGGCTGATCCCGCCGCCCGCCCCGCCGGCGATGGGGCGGGCGGCGGCACACCGGACACCTGCGAAAATGGGCGGGTGATCGAGCGCTATACCCTTCCTGAGATGGGGCGGGTCTTCTCCGACGCCCACAAATACGAGCTCTGGTGCCAGGTCGAGAACCTGGTCCTGCAGGCCCACGCGGCCGACGGCACCGTGCCCGCCGATGCGGTCGAACCGGTGCGCAACGCGCCGCCGCCCACCGCCGAACGGGTCGCCGAGATCGAGGCCGTGACCCAGCACGACGTCATCGCGTTCCTCACCGCATGGGCCGACAACACCGAACCCCGCGAGGCCGCCGCCTGGGTGCACTTCGGCATGACGTCGTCGGACCTGCTGGACACCGCGCTGGCCGCCCAACTGGTCGAGGCCACCGACATCCTGCTGGCCAAGGCCGACACGCTGGTGGCCGCGCTGCGCGACCACGCCCTGGCGCACCGCGCCACGCTGCGCGTCGGCCGCACGCACGGCATCCATGGCGAGCCCGATGTGTGGGGCCACCGGGTCGCCGACTTCGCCTTCGGCCTGGCCCGCTCCCGCGACCGGCTGCGCCGCGCCCGCGAGGAGGTGGGCGTGATGGCGATCTCCGGGCCGGTGGGCACCTACTCCAACATCGACCCGCACGTCGAGACCTACGTCGCCGAACACATGGGTCTGCGCCCGGCCGACGTGTCGACGCAGGTGGTGCTGCGCGACGGTATCTCCGAATGGGTGTCCTGCCTGGCGATCACCGCCACCGTGTGCGAGGCGATCGCCCTGGAGGTGCGCCACGGCCAGCGCACCGAGGTGCGCGAGCTGTGGGAGCCCTTCGGCAAGGGCCAGAAGGGCTCCAGCGCCATGCCGCACAAGAAGAACCCGATCCTCTCCGAGCGGATCTGCGGCATGGCGCGCAACGTCCGCGCCCAGATCGTCCCGGTCATGGAGGGCATCCCGCTCTGGCACGAGCGCGACATCTCGCACTCCTCGACCGAGCGCATCGCGCTGCCCGACGCCGCCATCGCGACCGACTACCTGCTGCACCTGACCACGCGGCTGGTCTCGGGCCTGGTCGTCGACACCGACCGGATGCGGGCCAACCTCGACTCCACCCACGGGCTGATCTACTCCTCCACGGTGGTTTCGGAGCTGATCGAGACCGGGGCTTCGCGAGAGGACGTCTACGCCCTCGTGCAGGCCGCCGCGATGCGCACCTGGGACTCGGGCACGCCGTTCCGCGAGACGCTGCGCGAGGAGGCCGCAGAGCGTGCTGTGGCCCTCGACGAGGACCGGCTGGACGAGGTGTGCCGGCCCGAGCGGTTCGTGCGCCGGCTCGGCCCGGTTTTCGACCGCCTGGCAAAGCTGAGCTGAGCCGAATCCGGCCGGGTGGGCGGCGCCCCCGCACACCCGGCCCGAACGCACACCCGTACACCCGCCGCACACCCGCCAAACATTTCCTTTGGACCCGCTTGGCCGCGGCCATGCCACCGTCCGCCGGGCCGCCGCGGCCGGGCGGACGGTGCCCTCCGGCACACATTCGCGGCCGGAACCGGGCACGGTAAGCGCTCGCACCGCGCATCCGCGCCGGTCACAGCGGTGGCCCCACCCGCTCACCCCGCCGGCCGGCCGCGGCGGGCGGGTGATACCGCCCACCTTGTCAACGAACAGAACGCGCAGCACATAGAGTGGTGTCGGCCTTTTGCCCGGGCGCCGAAAACCCCAGCGCCGCGCAAAAGGCGTCCCAACAACCCGCCATCTCCGGAACCGGCTCGGCGACCAGGCAAACCGCCCTCATCGCCACGATCGGCATGACGGTGGCCTCAGCGGGCACACGACCCGTAGTGCCAGTCAACGCCACGAAACCGGCTCCGGGCACCCCGCGGTGGCTACCAGGTTGAGCCCGGCTTGTCGGAACGCTCCGCCTGATATCCGCGTCTCATAACGCAGAACTTCCGACGAGAACCACCCCTACACCTACACCGCCTCACGAAGGAGCACATGAGCATGGGCCAGGAGGTTCGTTACCGCGTCCGCGGCGGCCGCCCCCTCAACGGGACGGCGTTCATCCAGGGCGCGAAGAACGCCGTGCTGCCGATGATCGGCGCCGCCCTGCTCGCGGCCAAGGGACGCACGGTGCTGCGCAACGTCCCGCTGATCGAGGACGTCCAGCGCGCGTTGGAACTCGCCGAGCACATCGGTGCCAAGGTCGAGTTCCACGAAGCCGAGCGCACGGTCGTGATCGACGCTTCCAAGATCAACGATCCGGAGCGCGCCGTCCTGCCGGCCGACATCGCCTCCCGGTTCCGCGGCTCGGTGCTGTTCGTCCCCGCGCTGATGCACCGGATGGGCACCGCCCGCATCGAGGGCGTCGGAGGCTGCAACCTCGGCAGCCGCAAACTCGACTTCCACTACCGGGGCTTTGCCCGGCTGGGCGCCGAGGTCACCGAGGACAACGAGCGCAACCACATCAACGTCAAGGCCGGCAACCTCCGGGGCGGCCACCTCTACCTCGACACCCCGTCGCACACGGGCACCGAGAACCTCATCATGGCAGCGGTCCTGGCACCCGGCACCACGGTCATCGAGCACGCGGCGCTGGAGCCCGAGGTCCTCGACGTCATCGAGTTCCTCAGCCGCATGGGCGCCAAGATCAGCGGCGGCGGCACCGGGTTCATCACGGTCGAGGGCGTCGACGAGCTCACCGCGGTCGAGCACACCATAATGTCCGACCGCATCGACGCCGGGGTCTTCGCGATGATGGCCGCCGCCACCGGCGGCGAGGTCAGCCTCGTCGGGGCGCACCTGGAGCACTTGGGCGTCGCCCGCTGGAAACTGGAGCAGATGGGCGTGGAGTTCGCCCAGCAGGGGGCCGTGCTGCATGTGCGCCGCGACGCCTCGGCGCCGCTGCGGCCCATCAACGCCGTCACCTCCCCCTACCCGGGCTTCGCCACCGACCTGCAGTCGCCGCTGATGGCGTTGGCGACCATGGCCGAGGGCGAGAGCTACCTGCACGAGGCCATCTACGACGGCCGCTTCGCGCTGGCCGACGAGCTCACGAAGATGGGCGCGAAGATCGAGGTCGACGGCACCCGCGCCATCGTCCACGGCCACACCGCGCTGCGCGGCACCCCGGTCGTCGCCCACGACCTGCGCACGGGAGCCGCGCTGGTGCTTGCCGGGCTCGTCGCCGAGGGGGAGACTGTCGTGGCACCTGGCTACCTGGTCGACCGCGGTCACGCTCAGTTCCAACAGCGCCTGGCCGCTCTGGGCGCTGACGTGGTACGGGAACCCGCCGACTAAATACCGATATCGCAGATCATGCCGGGGTGGGAGCGCCAACTCCCACCCGGGCTTTTAGCGTTCTATGTGAAACGATCTTCATTGGCCCCGCACAATGGGTACGATCTCGGCAACCATGCCGTGACAGGGAACAGGTTCGGGAACCAGTGGGCGCACATAGTGAAGAGCGTGGAATGGTAGCGGGGAGCAGCCCGAGGTGAGTGCGCAGCGAACTGGCGATCTGACGATTGGTGTCATCGGGCCCCATGAGGTGGTAGAGCGCGTCATGCTCATGGGACCGGGGTCCACAGGGCCGCTCAACGCCAGACTCATCGCCGCCGCGTATCGAGATGAACAAGAGGCGACCGACAAGGTGCTGCGCCTGGGCTCGGCGATCGACGCGTATCTGTTCGCCAGCCCCGTCCCCTACGAGTTCGCACGGAAGGCCGGCGTGCTGACCATGCCCGCCACCTACGTGCCTCTGGGCGGAGCCAGCCTGCATGAGGCCCTGCTGCGGGCAACGCTGGACGAGAGACTCGACCCCACTCGCGCCAGCCTCGATGTCCTCAGCCGTACCGATGTCGTCGAGGCCTACTCCGAGGTCGACCTGCCCGTCGACGGCATCCACGTGCACGAGGAACTCACCAGCACGGCGCAGCTCACCTCGTTCCACGAGGGGCTGTGGCGGCGCAAGTCGACCAAGATGGCCATCACGTGCGTGCGCGGAGTCGCCGAGCGGCTGGAGGCCATGGGCGTGCCGGTGACCCGGTTGCGGCCCACCAACGCCGGGGTGCGCAGCGCGCTGCAGACCGCCGGTCTGCTGGGCGCCCACCACCGGCTGGAGGAAGCGCAGCTGGGGGTGGTGATCGTCGACGTGCCCACACTGCGCGACTCCACGCGGCGCTCGACCCCCCGCTACTGGCGCGACGAGCTGCGCCTAGCCCTGCAGCGGCTGCTGCTGCAGGAGGCGCACCGCATCAACGCCACGGCGCATCCGGTCGACGACCACACGTTCATGGTCACCGCCACGCGCGGCTCGCTGGTCTCGGCGACCGAGGGATTCCGCCAGCCGCCGTTCGTCGAACGGATCAAGTCCGAGCTCGGCATCGCGATCGAGGTGGGGATCGGCATGGGCCGCACCACCCAGGACGCCGAGACCCACGCGCGCGCCGCGCTGAGCCGTGCACAGGCCACGCGGCAGAGCTTCGCGGTCGACCGGGAAGGCCGGTCGCTGGTGCCCGCCCAGCGGGCGCCTCAGCGCCAGTCGGCCGAACCGCTGCGCACCAAGGGGCGCGAAACCCTGCTGCGGCTCTCGGAGAAGATCGCCGAGGAGGACGGCCCGCTCGTGGTCGACGCGGAGAACGCCGGGCGGATGCTCGGGGTCACCCCGCGTACGGCCCGCAGGCTGCTGCGCACGCTGGTCGAGGAGGGCCTGGCGTGGCCGCTGCCGCCCAACCGCACTTTGCAGCCGGGCCGACCCCGCCAGCTCTACCGGTTGATCCTGGAGAAACTGGACAAGGACAAGGCCGGAAAGTAACCGGCTGGTTGCAACCGCGTGCGGGCCGGCTGCGGCCGGCCCGCACGGGTGTGTCCGGAGCGGGTCCGGGTTCGGCCCCGCATCGGGGGAACAGGGCCCGGGGATGCGGGGCGCGGTTCGCCGGGCGGGTTCAGCCGCGGTTGCGGCGCGGGAACCCGCGGGCGGCCCCGAGGAACACGTCGTTCTCGTCGGGTGCGCCGATGCTCACCCGCGCGCCCTCGCCGGGGAACGCCCGCACGGCCACACCGGCCTCCTCGCTTGCCGCGGCGAGCGCCGCGGTGTCCTCGCCGAGCCGCAGCCACACGAAGTTGGCCTCGCTCGGCGGGACCTCCCAGCCGTCGGCCAGCAGCGCGTCGCGCACCCGCTCGCGCTCCTTGACGGTGGCCGCCACGCGCTCCAGCAGCTCGTCCTCGGCGGCCAGCGACGCCACCGCGGCCGCCTGGGCGACGTGGTTGACCGCGAAGGGCACCATGGTCTTGCGGACCGCCGCGGCGATGTGCGGCTGGGCGACCAGGAACCCCACCCGCAGCGCCGCCAGCCCGTAGGCCTTGGAGAACGTGCGCAGGACGGCGACATTGGGGCGGTCGCCGTAGCGGGCGATGCCGTCGGGCACCCCGGGATCGCGGACGTACTCGCGGTAGGCCTCGTCCAGTACCACCAGCACGTGCTCGGGCACCCGGTCGAGGAACGCGGTCAGCTCGGATTCGCGCACAGCGGTACCGGTGGGGTTGTTCGGGTTGCACACGAAGACGGCCCGGGTGCGGTCGGTGATCGCCGCGGCGAGCGCGTCGAGGTCGTGGGTCTCGCCCTGCAGCGGGACGGTGACCGCGGTGGCCCCCGAAAGGTCGACCAGCATCGGGTACGCCTCGAACGAGCGCCAGGCGTAGACGACCTCGGTACCGGGTTCGGCGGTGGCCTCCAGCAGCTGCTGCAGCAGGCCGACCGAGCCGGCGCCCAGCGCGATGCGGTCGGTGTCGACGCCGAACCTGCGGGCGAGCGCCTCGGTCAGTTCGGTCGCCGCGGTGTCGGGGTAGCGGTTGAGGTCGGCCGCTGCCGCGGCCACGGCCTCAAGCACCGAGGGCAGCGGGCCGTACGGGCTTTCGTTCGAGGAGAGCTTGACCGAGCGGCCGCTCGGCGCAGCGACCTTGCGGCCGGGCTTGTAGCCGGGGATCGTTCCGAGTACGTCCCGCAGATATGGCGAATTCGGCTCCGACACCGTTGTCCTTCCTCGATACTCTGTGCAAGATCCAGGCTACTTTCGGCGACCATCGCCTGGGAGGAACGCCTGCCGACCTCAGCGGCAATATCGCACAGAAGAGGAAACAGCACCATGGAGTACCCCCTGACTGCACGAAGGGTCGCATTGTCGGCACTGGCCGTATGCACCCTCGCCGCCGCGACCGCCTGCGGCGGCGCGCAAGGGGAGGAGGGCGGCGGGCAGCAGGGTTCCGCCACCGCAAAGGCCGAGCAGCTGCACAGCGCCCAACTGGCGGAGTTCGGCGAGGCCAAACTGGTGCCCGACCGCAGCGAGCTCGGCACCTACGCCAAGCTGAGCACCACCAAGCGCACCGAAAAGCTGCGCGCCTCCGCCGAGCTCGACAAGCCCCAGTGCATGGACGCCGCCAACCAGTGGGCCGACCTGCCCGCGGTCCGCAAGGCGCCCACCTCGCTGGCCACCTATGCGCGCGGGCACGACACCATCACGCACACCCTGTTCGAGGTGTCCGGCGACACGGCCGACAAGGTCGTCGCGGCGGCGCCGCCCGCCGAGTGCTCCGACTACGAGGCGACCATGGAGGACGGCTCCACCACGTCCTACGCGCTCAAGAAGCTCGACCTCGACCCGATCGGCGACGGCTCCCGCGCGTTCGCCGTCGAAACCGGGATCGGCGGCGAGAAGGTGTGGCTGTACAGCCTCGTCTACCGCAACGGCGACCACCTGGGCACCACCTCGGTGCTGGGCCCCAACGGCAAGGACGACTACCGCGAGACACTGGCCGCCTTCACGGACAAGGCGATCGAGCGCGAGGACAAAGTGCTCGGCTAGCCGGCACCGTAGGGCCGGCCCCGTGTGGCCGGGGCGGGGACGCCGCACGGGTGCCGGCGGCGGTGGTGCGGCGCGGCGGCCGGGCGGGGCGGGTGGCGCCGCCGCCCGCCATCCAGTAGAGTTCCCACTGATCGAACTGGTGTTCGAGAAGGGAGTGGGGGAAATGGCCACGGCAGCGCATGTCCACGGTCGCACCGCGCCCTGGCCCGGCGGGGCCGGGCGCGCCCCCCACTCCCCATTCGACGACCGCCTCGCACTGCGCCGCGTCGACTGGGGCGCACGCTCGTCTGCCGCTTTCTACCGCTCTCTAGAAGCCGCGCTAGAACCGCGTATAGGGTCCGATGGCATGGACCCCGTGCGCAATCCCTACGCCCCGGGCGCCGGCCAGCGTCCGCCCGAGCTCGCCGGGCGCGAGCGCGAAGTCCGCCAGTTCGAGGTCGTACTGGAGCGCGTGGCGCGGGGGCGCCCGGAACGCAGTACGGTGCTCACCGGCCTGCGGGGTGTCGGAAAAACCGTGCTGCTGAACAACTTCCGGTCGATGGCCATCCAGCGCATGTGGGGCACCGGCAAGATCGAGGCCCGCCCCGACCAGTCCATCCGCCGGCCGGTTGCGGCGGCACTGCACATGGCCCTGCGCGAACTCGCGCCGCGCCACCGCGCGCCCGACCGCATCGAACACGTACTGGGCGTGCTGAAATCGTTCGCCCAGGCCAAGACCGACGATTCCGCGGGGGGCAAGACCGCGGCCAAGGCCGCAAAGGGCGGCCCGCGCTGGCAACCCGGCATCGACGCCCCGGCCGTGCGCGGCCGGGCCGACTCCGGCGATCTTGAGATCGACCTCACCGAACTCTTCCTCGACGCCGCGTCCGTGGCCACCGATCTCGGCGTCGGCATCGCGCTGTTCATCGACGAAATGCAGGACATCACGCCCGACGACATCTCGGCGCTGTGCACCGCCTGCCACGAGCTCTCGCAGAACGGCGGCCCGCTGATCGTGGTCGGGGCCGGGCTGCCGCACCTGCCCGCGGTGCTGTCGGCCAGTAAGAGCTACTCCGAACGCCTGTTCCGCTACACCCGCATCGACCGGCTCAGCCGCAGCGCCGCCGACTACGCGCTCACCGCACCGGCCGATTCCGAGGGCGTCGCCTTCGGGCCCGAGGCCCTGGCGGCGCTCTACCGGGTCTCCGACGGCTACCCCTTCTTTGTGCAGGCCTACGGCAAGGTCACCTGGGACCACGCCCTGGAAAGCCCGATCTCCGCCGAGGACGTCGAGATCGCGGCGCCCGAGGCCGAAGAGGAACTCGCGGTCGGCTTCTTCGGCAGCCGCTACGAACGCGCCACCCCGGCCGAACGCGACTACATGCGCGCAATGGCGTCGCTGGGCGACGACCCCGTGCAGACCACCGAGGTCGCCACCTCCTTGGGGCGGCGCCCGTCCAGCCTCTCCCCCGCACGCGACAGCCTGATCAAGAAGGGGCTCATCTACAGCGCCGAACGGGGCACGATCGCCTTCACGGTTCCCCACTTCGGCCGCTTCCTGCGCCGCCAGCCGGATTGACCGGGGAATCAGGGTGCAGGGGATCCCAGCAGGGCGGGCGTTCCCGCGTGTCGGCGCGTCTGGGGCTGTATCAACGATTCTACCGAATTTTCTATAGACCGATATACAGCGCTAGTCATCGCTGACACGGTTGACCGCCCGCCGGACATCGGACGTGCCATGTGCTCAACTGAAGCTATGACCAGTACTGACGAACCGGTGATCGTGCTCGGCGCCGGTATCTCGGGGCTGACCACCGCCTGCTGCCTGGCCGAATCCGGCAGGCCCGTACGGGTGCTGGCCGCGGCGCCGCCGCGCGAGACCACCTCGATGGTGCCCGGTGCGCTGTGGGGCCCGTGTTTCGCCGAGCCGGCCGAACGCACGCTTGCCTGGACCGAGCAGTCGCTGCGGGATTTCCGTGCACTGGCCGCCGACCCGTCCAGCGGTGTGCGGATGGCGCCTGCGTTGTCCCTCGGCGGGCCGCCGCCCGATACCGCGCTGCCGCCGCAGGTGCAACTGATCCCCGAACTCCGGCCCGCGCGCCCCGAGGAACTGCCCGCCGGGTACGGGCCCGGATACCGGTCGCTGCTGGTGGCCGTCGACATGCCGCGATACCTCGACCACCTGACCGCACGGCTCGCGGCGGCCGGCATCGCGGTCGAGGAGCGCCGGGTCGAGTCCCTGACCGAGCTCGCCGGTGCGGCCGCCGCGGTCGTTAACTGCGCCGGGCTCGGCGCCCGCGACCTTGCCGGCGACCCGCACCTGGGGCCCGACTTCGGCCAGCACGTGGTCCTGTCCAACCCGGGCGTCGACACCGTCTTCGTCGACCTTTCCCGGGGGCCTGACAGCACCATCTTCGTCCCCCATCCCGACCGCGTCGTGTGCGGCGGCGTCAGCCGCCCCGGCCGGTGGGACACAACCCCCGACCCTGAGGCCACCGCGGCCATCCTGGCGCGCTGCCGCGCCGCCGAACCGCGCCTGCACGACGCCGAGGTGCTGGGCGTCCTGACCGGCCTGCGCCCGAGCCGCGCGGCGGTCCGCGTCGAGGCCGAGGACCGCGAGGGCCTCCGCGTCGTCCACAACTACGGGCACGGCGCCCACGGCGTCAGCCTGTCCTGGGGCTGCGCCCGCGAAGCAGCCCGCCTCGCCGCATGACCTGCCGGCCGCCTGGCCGGCCGACCGGTCGGCGGCCGACCTACCAACGAGCGATTTCTACCGGTGCATAACAGATTCACTAGAAACCGTTATAGGGCCGCATAGCCGTTCATTCCGCCGATGGCCCCCGACCCGGCTGCCATCGCCGGCGTGGAACCCGCACCGAACCCGCCACTGCACGGTCGCCGTTACCGGGGCCCGGCCTTACGGGTGCGGGCGCACCGCGCCGGTCCCGTAGCCGTGCACCCGCTGCGGCACGCTCCGCGGCCGCGTCTCCTCAAGCTCGGGCTCGGGCCGGCCGGCACCGCCCGCCCCGCGGGCGGATCCGCCGTCGGCCGGGCCGCCCAACACGGACAGCACGGCTCCGGTCTCGCGGTCGGTTATCACGGCGCGTACCGCGGGGCGGCGGCCGTCCAGCGGGACTCCGAACACGACGTCGACGGCCCGCCCGTTGCGCCGGCCCGCGAACAGCAGGAACCGCCAGCAGCCCTGGCGCCACGCGTCGGCGGGCCGGGGGCTCTCGACCACGGATGCGGTGGTGCGCCACACGTCGCTGGCCCGCAACCGGGCAAGGGTGCGTTTCAACGGCACCTCCCGCATCGCACAAGGGGCGCGGCGCAGCACCCGGCGCGCCAGTTCGGCCGGCTCAGGCGAGAGCGCGCCGAGCAGCCCCACTTCGAGCACCAGCACCCCGGCGTGGCTCAGGCCGGCCCCCGCCACCACGGCCGACGCGGTCTGGCCCACGCCGATCGTCGCGACCGCCGCCGCGGCCAGCAGGGCGCTGCGCGCAATGCTGCGCCCGTCGACCGGGGCCGTGCTCAGTCCCCCGAAGCAGCCGCACCCGGTGTCCGGCGCGGTGCGCCGCAGCACCACCAGCGCGGCAACGCCGCCGGTGAAGAACAGCACCGCGGCGACCCGGGCCGCGCCGCCGGCAAGCCCCGGCGCGCCGATCAGCGCGAACGCGACCACCGCCTCGGCCACCCCGTGGCCAAGGGTGGCGGGCCGGCGCCAGTGGGCCGGCAGCAGCACCGCGGGCCCCTGGCCGCGCGGCGCCCGGTCGACCAGCTTGGCCACCGCACCCAGCAGCAGCACCGCGGCCAGCACTGCCAACTGGGTTTCGCGGACAACATCGAGCACGTCGATCACCAACCCACGTTCAAGGTCGCGTTGAAGCAGCCGGATTCCGGCCGCCCGCCCAAGGCGAGGAAGCTCACCAGAGTCAGCTGGGCGATCCGCCCGTCCGCGCCGGAGCCGCAGGCGTTGCACGGGTCGCAGAAGTGCGAGGTGGCCGCGGCGCAGTCGACCACCGGCAGCACGGCCGCATCCCCGGTGCACTCGTTGCGCAGCGAGACGGTCGTGCCCAAGGACAGCAGCGGCAGCGGCCGGCAGCTGTGCACGCGGTCGCAGTCGGGGCCGCAGTCGCCGCCCGGGTCCAGCGCCGGGTAGGCGGTCCCGCGCAGATCGGCCCGTGCGGGATCGTCGACGGCGGGGTCGTACCAGGTCGCCACCCCGCGGACACGGTTGCC
This sequence comes from Streptomonospora sediminis, assembly GCF_054778995.1. Taxonomy (NCBI): domain Bacteria; kingdom Bacillati; phylum Actinomycetota; class Actinomycetes; order Streptosporangiales; family Nocardiopsidaceae; genus Streptomonospora; species Streptomonospora sediminis. The sequence goes on along the minus strand of NZ_BAAGYZ010000113.1, from coordinate 3,122 downwards.
TGGGCCGGGACGCCCCTTGCCGGCCCGCGGCGGTGCGGCGTCCCAGATGGGGAAAGGCGGTTGGGTCGTCGCCGGGACGACCGCCTGGACAGCGCCGTCCTGCCACACGCCGACCGCGTCGAACAGGTAGCCGGGCTCCATCACCGGATGGCGCACGCCGATCCGGCCCGAGGACCGGTAGGGGATCACCACCGAGCGGCGCGCACCCGCGTGTCCGGTGTCGATCTCCAGCGTGTCGCCGGAGCGGGAGGCGATCACCCCGGTGACCCGCGCGAGGCGCACCCAGATCCGCTCGGCCACCCAGCGGCCGTCGCGGCATTTGACCAGCACGTCGTCGCCGACCTGCAGCGCCGACAGGCCCGACTCGCGCCCGCACCAGAACGTGGTGGCGGCCTCGAACAGGAATCGTTCCTCGCCCTGGTCGGTGGCGACGCAGATCACGTGCGGGGAGATATCGGAGACCACGCCGCGGACGATGGGATCGGCGGCCGGAGGGCGGGTCGGTTCGGGTGCGGCGTTTCGGCCCAGCACAGCGGCCGTATGGCGCCGCCGGGCACTCACGTCGACCGGCATTCGGGCCTCCTCCCCGTCTCCTGGCTGGCCCCTCTGGCCCCATTGTCGCTTTCCGCAGCGCTGCGGCCTCCTCCCACGCCGAGGCCGGCCGCATTGCGCGCAACGCCCGGCGGAGTGGCCGCCCCCATCGTTGGACCAACCGCCCACACCGGCATCGAACACCCCATTTGCGCAGAGATGGGTGCGACGAAAGCTGGCAATTACCCCACTCGTGACACAGTGAGAACCACGAGGACCAGGTGAAATGACCAGGCGAATCGGTTGCGCGCGCCGGTCTGCGCGCAACGAGTCCGGGGTCGGTGATCGTGTGACGGAAACAGCACGGAAGTCCAGATACGAGGAGTTCGCCGCCTACGTCAGCGATCGCGGCCCGGCGCTGCTGCGCATGGCCCGATCCCTGGCCAACAACCGCTCCGACGCCGAGGACCTGCTGCAGGCCGCACTCATCAAGACGTTCTTCGCCTGGGACAAGATCGCCAGCCCCAATGCCCGCGACGGTTACGTGCGCCGCGCCATGGTCAACACCCAGATCTCCGAATGGCGCCGCCAGCGCCTGAATGTCTACCCCACCGAGGACATCCCCGACCAGCGCGTTGACGACGCCACGTGGAAAACCGACCTGGCCGACACGGTGCACCGCGCCATCGCGCGCCTGCCCGCCCGGCAGCGGACCGTCGTGGTGCTGCGCTACTACGAGGACATGACCGAGGCCCAGATCGCCGCCCACCTGGGAGTCACGCTCGGCACCGTGAAGAGCACGCTCTCGCGCGCGACGACCAAACTGCGCCAGGACGCCGACCTCACCATCGACCGCGCCACCACCTGATTCACCGCCCGCCACCCGCCCGCCCAACGGCACCCGCAGCGCCACCAGGCCTTCGCTTTGCGCCAACACCCCTGGCATCGGTAGTCTTAGTGCAGCCAGGGAGGCTTCGCCTAGTCCGGTCTATGGCGCCGCACTGCTAATGCGGTTTCGGGGCAACTCGATCCGGGGTTCAAATCCCCGAGCCTCCGCGTGCTGGAAAGGGGCCTCGGTCAGCCGACCGAGGCCCCTTTTTCGTGCTCACCGGGGTCGGCGCGACTCCAATCGGTTCGCGGGACTGCAGCCCCTACCGTCCCTGGACGCCCGCGGCATGGTCGCCGCGCTCGCTCAGCGGCCGCACTGCAACCTCCAGCACCACGCTGGTGTAGGTGTCGACGGTGAAGCTGCAGCGGGAGTGCCCCAGGGTGCCGCTCCGATCTCCTTATCCACATTGGCCACCGGATCGAAGCTCGCCACGCATTTGACGACCGTCGTGAAGTGGACCGTCGTCGTTGATCGTCCAAGCCGAGGGCGAGTTGCCCGACCAGTGGGACATGATCGACGCTTATGGAGGAGATAGGTTCACCATCGTTCGGGTATGTCCTGTACTGGCCAGTGCTCCGCTGAGCAGGGCGAACGGGATACGCTGTCGGTTGACACCTAGCGACCGGCTACATGGAGGGAGCCGTATGTACCCCCCGCCTCTTGCGGCAGCCCTCTCAGGCGCCACACCCGCGCAACTCGCGCACTGGCGGCGCCAGCCCCCTGTCCTCGAACCGACCTACCGCGACGGCAGCCGGGTCTACTACTCCTTCGCCGATGTCGTCGCCCTCCGTTCATTGGTCTACCTGCGCGAACAGCAGGGCTTGTCACTCCAGGCCATCCGCAAGGCAATCAACAATGCCAAGGGTTTGGGGAAGACCGAGCACTTGTCGGAGTACAAGTTCGTAAAGATGGGCGACACGATCATCCTCGCTCACGGGCCAGAGGCGATCGATGTGCTCAAGAAACCTGGCAACCACGTTGTGGCCACACTCGTAGATGTTTTTGACCGATTCAATTCGAATCGTACAGGCGAGGTGCTGCCTCTGCGTCGGCCGGTCTCCGGCGTGAGTATCCAGAGAGACGTGTGTAGCGGTTACCCGGTTGTCGAGGGCACCCGGGTACGCTACGACCAGGTTTCATCGCTGATCGAGGACGGAGTTACCCCCGAGGAGATCACGGAATTCTACCCGTCGGTCTCTGCTTCCGGAGCAGTGGGAGCTAAGGCGTTTGCTGATTACGTTTCCGATCGCGCGACGCGGGGGCCGCTAGAACAGGCTGCTGGGTGAAGGTCCTGCTCGACGAAAACACCCCCAAACAGCTACTTGCCCCACTGCAAAAGGTCCTCCGATCTCACGATGTGGATCACACGGAAAACCTGGGGTGGAAAAAGACTCCCGACACGGGCCTCTATGCGAAGGCCAACCGAACAGGGTGGAACGCGCTCGTCACCAATGACGGAAAGCAGCTTCTCGACCCTCAGATCTGCAGTGCCATCAAACGGTCAGGGCTGCACTACATTCATTATGAGTTGGATGACGGGCTTGACGGAGCCGCCCGCGCCTATGCTTCAGTGCTCTTCGCAATCCGCGGGGTAATGGCCGCTTTAGAAAAGACCGATGGCCAGCGAGTCATCAAGATCGCTAACCTCGATCTTTCGTGAGGCTGCGGCGTCGAAGTGAAGGACCCGGCCCTGTCTCACGAG
>NZ_BAAGYZ010000112.1:0-135942 GCF_054778995.1 Streptomonospora sediminis | reverse complement strand
CCACGCCGGGATCGGCGGCCGCACTCCCGCCAGCCGCGTTACCAACCTCCCGGGACATCACATCTAGGGCGTGTTTGGTGGGTCCGTCCGTAGCGAGCGGCGCACTCGCGTGTGCCCCGCGCCCGATGCGCGAAGCGCCGGTGCGGCGCGGGGCACTGAGTTAGGAACGCCCCTACTCGGCGGGCTTCGCCATTTTCGCCGAGCGGGGGCCCGTGCCGCTCTCGCAAGGCCGAGGAGGGAGTAAGGGTGGGCCCCTTTCGACCGTCCCTAACGGGCGGCTTCGCCATTATGCCCGTCAGGGGCCCAGAGAACGCCGCGAGAGTGGTGCTGGGGCGCCGCGCAGTAGGGCAGCGACCCACCAATCACGCCCTGGGGCTGAAGCGTCCGGGCGTGGCCGGGGCGGCAGCCGACGCGGCGCCGCGTCGGCTGCCGCCCCGGTCAGCGCGGTCAGCGCCCACCCGATCCCCCGCCGGCGCGTAGGCAGCCCGGTAGACCGGCCGGTGCTACTGCTGCGGCGGCGGCGCGCCGGCGCCGCTGAGGGCGGTGTCCATGGCGCGCACCAGCTCGCCCCGCGGGTCCATGTCCAGGTTCCACAGCATGAGGCCGCCCAGGCCGTGCTCGACGGCGTAGGCGCCCTTGCGCTCGACGACGCGGGGGTTGTCGTAGGTCCACCACTCGCCGCCGTCCATCAGCCAGTTGGCGGCGCTTTCGGGGTCGAAGAAGCGGCGGGCGTCGCGCTGTTCCAGTTCTTCGTAGGAGGCGGCGCCTTCGCCGTAGTCGCCCTCGGCCGGTCCCTGCGCCTCAACCCCGAGGCCGCGGGTCCCGCCCGCCTCGACACCGCGCCAGCCGCGCCCGAAGCCGGGGAAGCCCAGGACGAGCTTTTCGGCTGGCAGGCCGTGTCCGAGATAGCCCTGTACAACGCTGTGCACGTCGGTCGATCCGGGTGCCGCCTCGGGGGCGTAGAGCTGCGAGTGGTGGCCGGTCGAACCGCTCCAGGGCCCGGTGAGGTCGTAGCCCTGCACGGTCGCGAAGTCCAAGGGTGCGAAGGCTTCCGGTTCGTAGCCGTCCCGCATCCGTTCGCGCCCGTTGGGCAGCGAGGCCGACAGCGTGTACTCCTGCCCGGTCTCCTCTTCCAGCGCATCGAGCTGGCGGCGGAACTCCTGCACGACCAGGGTGAAGTTGCGCCGGTCGGCGGGGTGCTCGGTGTTGTCGTCGTGGCCCCCGCCGCCGGGCCACTCCCAGTCCAGGTCGATCCCGTCGAACACCCCGGCCGCCGCGCCCGGCCCGCCCTGCGGCTCGCCGTCGCGCACCGGGAGGTCGCCGCGCAGCCACAGGTCCACGCACGAGGCGACGAACGCCTCGCGCGAGTCCTCGGTGCGCACAGCGGTGGAGAAGTGGGTCGAGGTGTTCCAGCCGCCCAGCGAGATGCTCGCGCCCAGTCCGGGGCGTCGCTCGCGGAGTTTGCGGAGCTGGTTGAGGCTGCCCGCCAGCGGCTGTTCGTAGGAGTCGGCGTTGCCGTCGACACTGTTGGCGGCCGAGTAGCGGCGCTGGTACATCCGCCAGTCCTGGTCGGTGTCCTCGGGGATGTGGCAGCGGCCCTGGGCGCTGACCTCGCCAAAGGCCCACAGCATCCGGGTCAGCCGCGCCGCTGCGCCGCTGTCGGCGACGTCCTTGACGCGGAAGCTGCGCGCCGCGGTGTTCCATTCGGCGAAATAGGCCACCCGGTGCGCGGTGCCCGGCCCGCTGCGCACCGCGTCGACGGCGGCCACCACCCCCGCCGCGAGCACAACGGCCAGCGCCGCGGCCGACACGCCGAGCAGTGCCCGCCCGGCGCGCGTTCGCGGCGCGCGCAGTCCCCTCGGCCGCCGGTGCGGCTCCGCCTCGGCCATCACATCCGCCAACGTAGCGGTTCCGAGGGGCGCGGCGCGGGGTGGAACGGTGGCCGCATCCTGCCGAAAACGAAACGCCGGGTGTCGCATGCACCTACCCGGCCCTTGCGGCGGGCGGGTCGCGGCACGGACCGGTGCGTGTCGGCGGATGGCGGCACTTAGGACTGCAGGAAGTCGCGCAGGGTCTTGGCCAGCGACGGATGGCGCAGTTTGGCCAGGGTCTTGGCTTCGATCTGGCGGATGCGCTCGCGGGTCACCCCGAACTCCTGTCCGACCTCCTCCAGGGTGTGGGCATGGCCGTCGCGCAGGCCGAAGCGCAGCTGGATGATGCGCTGTTCGCGTTCGGTGAGGGCGCCGAGCAGCACCAGCAGCTGGTCCTGCAGCATGGTGAACGCGGCGGCCTCAGCCGGAAGGACCGCGTCGGTATCTTCGATGAAGTCGCCGAAGTCGGAGTCCTCCTCGCCGATGGGCGCCTGCAGCGAGACCGGCTCCTGGGCCATGCGCTGGATCTCCTGCACACGCTCGCCGGCGAAGCCGAGTTCGCGCGAGATCTCAGCGGGGCTGGGTTCGCGGCCGAGTTCCTGGTGGAGCTGGCGCTGCACGCGCATCAGCCGGTTGATGGTCTCGACCATGTGCACCGGGATGCGGATGGTGCGGGCCTGGTCGGCGATGGCGCGCGTGATGGCCTGCCGGATCCACCAGGTGGCATAGGTCGAGAACTTGAATCCCTTGGCGTAGTCGAACTTTTCGACGGCCCGGATCAGGCCGAGGTTGCCCTCTTGGACCAGGTCCAGCAGCAGCAGGCCGCGGCCGAGGTAGCGCTTGGCGATCGAGACGACCAGCCGCAGATTCGACTCGATCAGCCGCTGCTTGGCGCGTTCGCCTTCGTCGGCGAGCTCTTGGAGGTCGAACGGGTCGGCGCCGGCCGCGCCGATCGTTCCGGTTGCTCCGGCCGCGGCGGGTCCGCCGGCCCGGCGGAGTTTCTCGGCCGCGAACAGGCCGGCTTCGATGGATTTGGCGAGGTCTACTTCTTCTTCTGCCGTGAGCAGCGGAACACGGCCGATCTCACGCAGGTAGATGCGCACCAGGTCGTTGGCGGGTGCTCTGGGGCCGAGTTCGGGGGCGGGCGCGGGATCTTCTTCGGCTTCAGCGGCGGGGTCGACAACGTCGACACCGTGCTGGGCCAGAGCGCGCACCACCTGGTCCAGGGACTCGGATGGGGCATCGAGGCGGTCCAGGGCCGCGGCGACGTCGGCGACGGTCACCATCTCGCCGGAACCTGCACCCGCGACCTGTTGCACCACCTGGGCGATCGGTGGCGTTTCGCCGGGCAGCACCGTTGGAGCCACGCTTACAGTGTGCCCGATGAGGCTGCGCAATGGTGAGGTCTATTTTTGTCACCTGCGTGCTACGTGGCACCGCCCGAACGCTCGCGCATCAGGCGTTTCTGCTGTTCAACGGCCATGAGTTCGGCGAATACGCTCTCGTATTCGGCGGCTTGAGCGGTGGGGTCGAGGCGGCCCAGCCGTGATTTCAGGTTTGCAACTCGGCGATTGATGGAATGAATCTTGATTGTGCCAAGAATTACCCGGGCGTAATGCTCGTCGAGTTCTCCGTAGATCTCGATCGGCTCGACCGCCAGCCGGGTGACGAACGCGCTCTGCGGTTCGTTGGGTGCGGCGTCGCGCAGCCGCGCCGCCCAGTGGCCCGAACCGTCGGCCGCAGCGACCCCGCCCTGCGCGCTGATCAGCTCGTAGACGGCGCGGTGCTGGGGCACCGAGAACGATTCGGAGTCGAGGTCGTCGAACTCGCCGGCGAGGTCGGGGTACTGCACGGCGATCTTCAACGCCTGGCGTTCGCGCTGCAATGAGGGGTCGCGCAGGTCGTAGGGCGCGGAATCGGCGGCGCCGGGCGGCGGCGCCGGAGCCGGGCGCCGCCCGGCGGCGGCACCGCCGCGGTGGCCGTTCATGTGCTGGGCCACGCGCCGCTGCACGAACGTTTCGTCCATGATGCCCAGCCAGTGGTCGAGGTTGACGCCGTAGAGCTTGCGCACGCCCTCGTTGCGGATGCTGGCCACGATCTCGGCGGCGGCGTCGAGCCCGGCCATGCGGCCCTCGGCGGTGTCGAGGTCGTACTGCTCGATGACGGTGCGGATCATGAACTCGTACAGCGGCTTGCGGTTGGCGACGAGATCGCGCACCGCGGAGTCGCCGCTGCGCTGGCGGAGGTCGCAGGGGTCGAGGCCCTCGGGTTGCACGGCCACGAAGGTTTCGGAGGCGAACCCGTGCTCCTCGGCGAAGGCGCGCACCGCGGCCTTGCGCCCGGCGGCGTCGCCGTCGAAGGTGAACACGACCTCGCCGCCCTGGTTGGAGCGGCCCAGCAGCATCCGGCGCAGGACCTTGAGGTGGTCCTCGCCGAACGAGGTGCCGCAGGTGGCAACGGCGGTGGGGACTCCGGCCAGGTGGCAGGCCATGACGTCGGTGTAGCCCTCGACGACGACCGCCCGGCGCTCGCGCGAGATGTCGCGCTTGGCGAGGTCGAGGCCGTAGAGCAGATGCCCCTTCTTGAAGATGGGGGTTTCGGGGGTGTTGAGGTACTTGGGGCCGTCGTCTTCGGGGTCGAGCTTGCGCGCACCGAAACCCACGATGTCGCCGGTGACCTCGCGAACCGGCCACACCAGCCGGTTGCGGAACTTGTCGTAGGCGCCGCGGCGCCCCTGCCCGGCCAGCCCGGCGGTGATGAGCTCCTGGTCGGTGTAGCCCTTGTGGCGCAGGTGCCCGGTAAGGGATTCCCACCCGCCGGGGGCATAGCCCACCCCGAAGTGTTCGGCGTCGGCGCGGCCGAACCCGCGCTCACTGAGGAAACGCCGGCCCTCCTGGGCAGCCGGGGACAGCAGCTGTTCGGCGTAGAAGCGCTGGGCCTCGCGGTGGGCCTCGATGAGCCGCTGGCGCTGGCCGTGGTCGCTGCGGGAGGTGTAGCCGCCGGCCTCGTAACGCAGCCGGATGCCGGCCTGCTGGGCGAGGGATTCGACGGCCTCGACAAAGCTGAGGCCCTCAAGGTTCTGGATGAAGCGAATGACGTCGCCGCCCTCGCCGCAACCGAAGCAGTAGTAGAGCCCGCGGGCGGGGGTGACGTTGAACGACGGCGATTTTTCGTCGTGGAAGGGGCACAGGCCCTTCAGCGAACCCCCGCCGGCGCTGCGGAGCTGCAGGTACTCCCCCACCACGTTGGCGATGGGCGAGCGTTCGCGTACAAGGTCTAGGTCTTCGTCTCTAATCCGGCCGGCCACGGCCCCAGCCTAGTTCGTGCCGCCGACGACCGGCCACGCCGGTAGGCCGGGCTGTGCACGGCCGGCCCCCGTGCCGCAGGGGTGCGCGGTACCGGCTGCTGCACACCCCTGCGGCGCGGTTGCGGCGCGCGCCGGGCAGGCCTTAGCCGGAGGGTTCGCTCCCCGACCGCCCGGAGCCCGCGGCGGCCGGTTCCCCGCCCTGGTCCTTGCCGGGTTCGGCCTGTTGTGCGTTTTCGGGCGGTTGCGAACCGCCGCCCTGGTTACCCTTACCCGCGGCTGCGCGGCCGCCCGCGCGCCCCGATCCGACACGCTGCTTGTTGTAGATGTCGAAGGCGACCGCGGCCAGCAGCACCAGGCCCTTGATGGCCTGCTGCCAGTCGACGCCCAGCCCGATGATGGACATGCCGTTGTTCATCACGCCCATGACCAGCGCGCCCACGATCGCACCGACCACCGTGCCCACACCGCCGGCGGCCGAGGCCCCGCCGATGAACGCCGCGGCGATCGCGTCGAGTTCGAACATCTCGCCGGCGCCCGGGGTTGCGGCGTTCAGCCGCGCGGTGAAGACCAGACCCGCCAGCGCCGAGAGCACGCCCATGTTGACGAACACCCAGAACGTGGTGCGCTGGGTCTTGACCCCGGAAAGGCGGGCGGCCTTCTCGCTGCCGCCCACCGCGTAGATGCGCCGGCCCGCGGTGGTCGACTTCATCAGGAACGCATAGCCCGCGATCAGCACGAGCAGCAGCAGTCCGATGATCGGGATCCCGTTGTAGTCGGCCAGCGCATAGGCGAACAGCATGACCCCGGCCACCGTCGCCGCCGACTTGACCGCGGTAAGGCGCGCAGAGGTGGCGGGCAGCCCGTGGTACAGGTTGCGGGCGCGGGCCCGCCACTGGATCCACACCAGCACCGCCGAACCGGCGGCGCCCAGCGCCAGGGTCAGCAGGTGCGGGCCATCGGTGAAACCGGGCACGAACCCGCTGGCCCAGGTGCGCAGCGACGGCGGCAGTGGCCCGACGGAACGCCCGCCCAGCACGATCAGGGTGGCGCCGCGGAAGATGAGCATCCCGGCGAGGGTCACGATGAACGCCGGGATGCGCACATAGGCGATCCAGAACCCCTGCCAGGCGCCGATGAGCCCGCCCATGGCCAGCGCCAGCGGCACCACGACCAGCGTGGGCAGGCCCCAACTGGTCATCAGCACGGTGGAGGCCGCGCCGGTGAACGCGACGACCGACCCCACCGACAGGTCGATGTGGCCGGTGATGATGACCAGCATCATGCCCACGGCCAGGATCAGCACGTAGGAGTTCTGCATGATCACGTTGGTGATGTTCAGCGGCTGCAGCAGCAGGCCGCCGGTGAGGATCTGGAACAGCACCACGATGACCGCCAGCGCGATCACCATGCCGTACTGCCGCGCGTTGTTGCGCACCAGATCGCGCAGAGTGCGCAGTAGAGGTGTCGATTGCATGGCCCGTCACGCCTTCGTCATGGTCATCAGCTTCATCAGGGACTCCTGGTCGGCCTCCTCGCGCTCGACCTGGCCGGTGATGCGTCCCTCGCACATGGCGTAAATGCGGTCGCACATGCCCAGCAGTTCGGGCAGCTCGGAGGAGATCAGCAGCACGCTGGCGCCCTCGGCCGCCAGGCGCTGCACGATCAGGTAGATCTCGTACTTGGCGCCGACGTCGATCCCCCGGGTGGGCTCGTCCAGGATCAGCAGCTCGGGTTCGGCGAACATCCACTTGCCCAGCACGACCTTCTGCTGGTTGCCGCCGCTGAGGTCGCCGGTGGTCTGGAAGACGCCGTTGCTTTTGACCCGCATGCGCGTGCGCATCTCCTCGGCGGCGACGGCCTCGCGCGCCGGGTCGATGACCGTGCGCCTGCTGACGCGGCCCAGGCCGGCCAGGGTCAGGTTGCGCCGGATGTCGTCGTCCAGGATCAGCCCGAGTTCCTTGCGGTCCTCGGGCACGTAGGCGATCCCGCCGGCGATGGCCTCGCCCACGTCGCGCACCTGCAGCTGTGTGCCGTCCTTGTAGACGCCGCCGTGCACGTAGCGCCCATAGGAGCGGCCGAACACACTCATCGCCAGTTCGGTGCGGCCCGCGCCCATCAGCCCGGCCAGCCCCACGATCTCGCCGCGGCGGATGTCCAGGCCGGCGCCGTCGACCACCCGGCGGCCCACCTGGGTGGGGTGGTCGACGCTCCAGTCGCGCACCTCGAAACGCACTTCGCCGATGTCGGCGGTGCGCTCGGGATAGCGCTCGTCGAGGTTGCGGCCCACCATCCCGCGGATGATCCGGTCCTCGTCGACACTGCCTGCAGCCATCGACAGCGTCTCTACGGTCCGGCCGTCGCGCAGCACGGTCACGGTGTCGGCGACCCGGGTGACCTCGCTGAGCTTGTGCGAGATGAGGATGCAGGTGATGCCCTGGTCCTTGAGCTCCCGCAGGAGCTGGAGCAGGTTGGCGCTTTCGGCCTCGTTGAGCGCCGAGGTGGGCTCGTCCAGAATCAGCAGGCTCACCTGCTTGGACAGCGCCTTGGCGATCTCGACGAGCTGCTGGCGGCCCACGCTCAGCGCCGAGACGGGGACCGTGGGGTCCTCGTCCAGACCGACGCGGCGCAGCACGTCGCGGGCCATCGCCGCGGTGCGGCCCCAGTCGAGTAGACCGGGGCCGCGCGTCCGCTCGTTGCCGAGGTAGATGTTCTCGGCCACCGACAGCTGCGGGACGAGCGCCAACTCCTGGTGGATGATGGCGATCCCGGCCCGCTCGCTGTCGCTGATGCCGCCGAATGCGCACTCTTCGCCGTCGACGTAGATCTCACCGGTGTACTCGCCGTGCCGGTAGACGCCGCTGAGCACCTTCATCAGGGTCGACTTGCCGGCGCCGTTCTCGCCCATCAGGGCGTGGATCTCGCCGCGCTCGACCTTCAGCTCGACGTCGTCCAGCGCGACCACGCCGGGGAACTCCTTGCCGATGCCGCGCATCCGCAGAATGGCATCGCTCATTTGCGGCACCGCCTCACGACAGCTCCGACTCGGAGTAGTAACCGCTGTCGATGAGCTCTTCCTGGTAGTTGTCCTCGTCGACCGAAACGGGCTCCAGCAGGTAGGAGGGCACGGTCTTCTTGCCGTTGTCGTAGCTCTCGGTGTCGTTGACCTCGGGCTTTTCACCCTGCACAACGGCGTCGGTCATGTTCACGGCGACCTCGGCGAGCTTGCGGGTGTCCTTGAAGACGGTCTGGGTCTGCTCGCCGGCGATGATCGACTTGACCGACGCCAGTTCGGCGTCCTGGCCGGTGATGACGGGCAGCGGCCGGTCGTCGCCGCCGTAGCCGACGGCCTTCAGCGAGGACAGCACGCCGATGCTGATGCCGTCGTAGGGCGAGAGGACCGCGTCGATCTCCTCGCCGGAGTAGTGCGAGCTGAGCAGGTTGTCCATGCGCGACTGCGCCTTTGCGCCGCTCCAGCGCATGGTCGCGATCTGCTTCATGTCCGTCTGCCCGCTGCGGACCTCCAGCTTGCCCTCGTCGATGTAGGGCTCCAGTACCGACATCGCGCCGTCGTAGAAGTAGTAGGCGTTGTTGTCGTCGGGCGAGCCGCCGAACAGCTCGATGTTGAAGGGGCCCTCCTCGTTCTCCAGGTCCAGGGACTGCTCGATGTACTCGGCCTGGAGCACGCCCACCTGGAAGTTGTCGAAGGTGGCGTAGTAGTCGACGTGCTCGGTGCCGCGGATCAGGCGGTCGTAGGCGATGACGGGGATGTCGTTGTCCGCGGCCATCTGCATCGTGTCGGTGAGCGCCTCGCCGTCGACGGCGGCGATGACCAGCGCGTCGACACCGCGGGTGATCATGTTCTCGATCTGGGAGACCTGGTCTTCGACCACGTCCTCGGCGTACTGCAGGTCGGTGCCGTAGCCGGCCTCCTCGAACAGCTTGACCATGTTCCTGCCGTCGGCGACCCAGCGGTCGGAGGACTTGGTCGGCATTGCGATGCCGACGGTGCCGTTCTCGCCGCCCTGGTCGGCGGCGTCGCCTACGCCGCCGCAGGACGTCAGTGCCAGTGCCAGGACCGCGGACAGGGCCGCGGCGAGGATGGCGGTGGGGGTCCGCTTCATCGTGTAGCTCCTTCATCGGGGGGTAGCGGGGGTCTGTTCGGGTGGAGCGGTGTCCGTTCGGGGTCGGGGATGGGGATCGGCGGGTACTGCGGCGGTGGGCGGTGCCCTCAGCCGCGCGCAAGCGCGAGCTTGAGCACCGTCCACGAGACCGGCGGGAGCACGGCGCGCAGGCGGCCGTCCTCCAGCCGGACATCGGTGTTGTCGCGGGGCACGACCCGGTCGGGCCGCTCTCGGGTGTTGGCGGCGTAGACGTCGTCGTCGTGCAGCGTCAAGCAGGAGATGACGCGGTCGGCGCTGAGCCCGCGCAGGTCCACGTCGAGCTCGGCCGACTCGTCGGTGGAGCGGTTGACGGCGAAGACCGCGGCCTCGCCGGCTTCGGGGTCGTAGGTGGCGACCGCGTCGACGGCCGGCACCGCGCCGTAGCGGGCGGTGTCCAGCAGCGGGCTTTCGGGCTCGACCCGCAGCACTGTGCCGGAGGCGTTGGCCGCGGTCAGCGCAAAGGGGTGGAAGGTGGTCTGGCGCCAGGCCGGGCCCCCGGGCTCGGTCATGATCGGCGCGATGACGTTGACGAGCTGGGCCAGGCTGGCCGCGGTCACCCGGTCGCTGTGGCGCAGCAGCGAGATGAGCAGGCTGCCGAAGACCACCGCGTCGGCGACGTGGTATTGGTCTTCGATGACGCGCGGCGCCACCGGCCAGTCGGTGGGCGGTTCCTGGGCGTGGTGGTGGCTCTGGTACCACACGTTCCACTCGTCGAAGGAGAGCTGGATGCGCTTCTGGGCGCCCAGCTTGGCGCGGACGGCGTCGGCGGTGGCCACCACGGACTCGATGAAGTGGTCCATGTCGGTGGCGGAGGCCAGGAAGCTGGCCAGGTCGCCGTCGTGCTCCTGGTAGTAGGCGTGCAGCGAGATGTAGTCGACGTGTTCGTAGGTCTGCTCCAGCACCTCGGCCTCCCAGGCGCCGAAGGTCGGCATGGACGAGCCCGAGGAGCCGCAAGCGACCAGCTCCAGGCCGGGGTCGCTCATCCGCATCGCCCGCGCGGTCTCGGCGGCCAGCCGGCCGTACTCGTGGGCGGTCTTGTGCCCGATCTGCCAGGGCCCGTCCAGTTCGTTGCCCAGGCACCACATGCCGATGCCGTGCGGCTGCGGGCTGCCGTTGTCGATGCGCCACTGCGAAAGCGCGGTGCCGCCGGGGTGGTTGGCGTACTCCAGCAGGTCGATGGCCTCCTGCACGCCGCGGGTGCCCAGGTTGATGGCCATCATCGGCTCGATGCCGAGCTTGCGGGTCCAGGCGGCGAACTCGTCCAGGCCGAACCGGTTGGTCTCGGTGGAGTGCCAGGCGAGTTCGCGCCGCACCGGCCGCTGGTCGGCGGGGCCGACCCCGTCCTCCCAGCGGTACCCGGAGACGAAGTTGCCGCCGGGGTAGCGCACCGCGGTGACCCCCAGTTCGCGTACGAGGTCGGCCACGTCGGTGCGGAAGCCGTCGGCGTCGGCGGCGGGGTGGTCGGGCTCGTAGATGCCGGTGTAGACGCAGCGGCCCATGTGCTCGACGAAGGAGCCGAAGGTGCGGCGGCGCACCGGCGCGACGCGGAACGCGGGGTCGATGGTCATCGACGCGTTGAGCATGGTCTGCTTCCCCCAGGGTGTGCTCGGTGGACGGGGCGGGAGGTCGGACGGGATCAGGCTGTCGGGCGGTCGGCGGGTCGGGCGGTCACTTCAGGCCGGCGTCGGTCACGCCGCGCACCACTTGGCGCTGGAAGAGCATGAACACGACGATCAGCGGGAGGGCGCCCAGGACCGAGGCGGCCATCTGCTGGGCGTAGAGGATCCCGTAGGCGCCCTGGACGGTGCCCAGCCCCACCGGGACCGTCATCAGCGCCGGGTCGGTGGTCGACACGAAGGGCCACAGGAAGTTGTTCCAGGCCTGCACGAAGGTGAAGATGCCCACCGCGGCGAGCACGGGCCCCGACATCGGCAGCACCACGCTCCACAGCACCCGCAGGTGCCCGGCGCCGTCGAGGCGGGCGGCCTCCTCGTAGTCGCGCGGGATCGCGTCGAAGAACCGCTTCAGGATGAAGATCATCACCGGCGCGACGACCTGGGGCAGCGCGACACCCCAGTAGGTGTCGACCAGGCCGAGGAACGTCATCTCGTCGAACAGCGGCACGATCAGCGCCTGCGGCGGCACCAGGATCCCGGCGACGAACAGCGCGAACAGCCACCGGCGCCCCGGGAACTCGGTCTTGGAGAACGCGTAGGCGGCCATCACGCACAGCACCAGGGTCAGCGCGGTGACCAGCACGGAGATGACCACGCTGTTCATCAGCCACTGCTGGAGGTCGCCGCGGGCGATCACGGTGCGGTAGGCCTCGAAGGTGGGTTCCAGCGGCAGCCACCGCAGCGGAACGGCCGTGGTCTCGCCCTCGGGTTTGATGGAGGTCAGCACCGCCCACACCAGCGGCATCAGCCACACCACGGCCAGGAACAGCGCCAGCACGGCGACGGCTGCGCCGCCCGGGGTCACCTTGAAGCGGCGGCGGGGGCGCGGCGCGGCCGGGCCGGCCGGGGTGCCCGGCCGCTCGGCTGCGGTAAGGGTCGCGGAGGTCATGCCGCGTCCTCCTTTCGCGAGAACATGCGGAGCTGGAGGACGGAGACGGCGATGATCACGGCGAAGAACAGGTAGGAGATCGCCGACGCGTAACCGATACGCAGCCCGGTGAACCCGCTTTCGAAGATGTAGCCGATGATGGGCCGGGCCGCGTAGTTCGGTCCGCCCGTGCCGTTGGTCATGATGTAGGCCTGGTCGAACAGCTTCAGTGAGGCCACCATCTGCAGCAGCACGATCAGTCCGGTGGTGCGGCGCAGCAGCGGCAGGGTGATCGCCCGGAACCGCTGCCAGGCGCCGGCGCCGTCGATGGCGGCGGCCTCGTAGACGTAGTCGGGGATGCCCTGCAGGGCGGCCAGGTACAGCAGGTAGTTGAACCCGGCCGTCCACCACACGGTGGTGATGGCGATGGCGATCAGCACCGTGTTCTCGTCGGTCAGCCAGGCGACCTCTGCCAGGCCGACCGAGGTCAGCAGCCCGTTGACCATGCCGAATCCGGGTTGGTACATCCACTCCCAGATCAGGGCGACCACGGCCACCGGAAGCAGGAACGGCGCGAAGTAGGCGAAGCGCAGGAACCAGCCGATGCGGGCGGTGGCGCGGTGGGTGAGTTGGGCCATGGCCAGGGCGATGGCCACCAGCGGGGGTGTGGAGAACAGGGTGAACAGCAGTGTCACCCACAGCGACTGCCATACCGACGGGTCGCCGAGCATCTCGGCCCAGTTGGCCAGGCCGACGAAGGAGATCTCGGCCTTGGCCAGGCTGCGGTCGGTGAAGCTGGTCCACAGCCCGGCGAGCAGCGGCCAGACCATGAACACGGCGAACAGGGCGGTGAAGGGCAGCACCAGCCAGAGCCCGGCCAGGTCGCGGCGGGCGCGGCCGGCGCGCCGGGGACCGGCGGCGGATCCGGGACCGGTGCGGGGCGGCGGCGCTGCGGCCGGCGTTCCCGCCGCACTTGCGTGCAGTGTCATTTCACGCTCCGCGGAGGACGAAGGGGGCGGGCACCGGCTACACCGGGTTGGGGGTGTCGATGAGCTTCTGGGCGGCGCTCTTGAACCGCCGCAGCGCGGTCTCCGGCGTTGCCGCGCCCGTGTGGACACCGTTGAAGACGGCGTTGGCCTCGGCCTGCAACCGGGCGGCCGACCCGCTGAACCACGCCTGCGGATCGAACTGGACGTCCTCGGCGGCGTGGCGGTACTCCGACTGCGGTTGCAGCCCGGCGTAATCCTCGCTTTCGGTCACCGGCAGGTAGGCGGGGGTGTGGCCGCCGCCGGCCCAGGTGATGCTGTTCTTGAGCATCCAGGCGGCGTACTCGACCGCGTTGGCCACCGCCTCCTCGTCGGGTTCGCGGCGGTTGGGCAGCACGAAGCAGTGCGAGTCGCCCTGGCCCAGTTCGGGGCCGTAGATGCCGGGGAAGGGCCGCATACCGAAGTCCATGCCGGCGTCCTGGAACGTGGCGATCTCCCAGTTGCCGGCGAACAGCAGCCCGGCGACCTCGTTCTGGAAGTTGGCGGGGGTGCCGGGTGCGTCGGAGGCCTTGGGGGCCAGGCCCTCGGCGCACAGGCGGCGCAGCAGGTCCAACACGCGCAGCGCCTTGTCGTCGTCGATGCCCAGTTGGCCGTCGAAGGTCATCTCGCCGCCGAGTTGGCGGTAGAGCGACCAGAACTGCCTCCAGGAGCCGCTGGTCTCCATGACGACGCCGTACTGGCCGGTGACCTCCTTGATCGCGGCGCAGACGTCGAAGAACGCGTCCTCGTCGGCGATGTCGATGAGTTCGCCGCCGGAGTCGAGCACGCCGGCCTGCTCGCAGATGGTCCGGTTGTAGTAGGTCACCACCAGGTGGGTGTCCAGCGGGATGCCGTAGAGCTCGCCGTCGACCGTGCACTTGTCCCACGTGGTGCTGAGCACGTTGTCGCGGGTGATGCCGTGCTCGGCGAGCAGGTCGGTGGGCACCGGCGCGATGAGGGTGCCCGCGCCCATGCCGCGGATGCGCGACACGTGCAGGGTGGCGATGTCGAAGGCGCGGCCGCCCGCGGCTCCCATCGCGAATTTGGTGTAGAAGGGGTTGCCCCACAGGAACGTGGAGGGTTGGAAATCGATGCCGGGGTGCTGTTTGCGGTACGCCTCGTGCATCTCGACCATGCGGGCGCCGTCGCCGCCGGTGAACAGGTTCCACTGGCGCAGCCGCCGCCGGCCCGCCAGGACCGTGTCGGCCGGACCGCATCCGGCCAGGGCCGTGCCGGCCGCGGCCATGCCGCCGGCCAGGAACGCGCGCCGCCGCAGGGCGGGGGCCGCGGTAGGGCCGGTGCTGTCTCTCATGCGCATGGCGACTCCTCTGCTCTCGCTGCGCTGATGCGGCCATCCCCCGGGGCCGCTGGGTGGGGGCGGATCCGGTCCGGACCGATCCGGTCGCCGCCCCGTGCGGGCCGGGCCGGGGGCGAATGGGGCGCTCCCGGCCGGCCTTCGCGCGGACGGGTCCGCGCGGTGTCGGCGTGGTGCGTGGTGCGTGGTGCGTGGTGCGGGTCGTGCGGTGCCGGGCGGTCCGGGGTTGGCGGACCGCCCGGCCGGTTTGCCCGTTCCCGGTGCTGGGGGTGCGGGTGGTGCCTGTGTTGCGTATGTTGTCTCCGGTATGCGGGTGGTGCTTGGGGCACCCGCCGCTGCGGCCCGGGTGACCGCGGGCGCCCGGCCCCGATGGGCCGGACCGGCCGCCCGTGGCGCGGATCAGACCTGGACGAACTCGATTCCGGCCAGTTCGCAGAAGACCTGCCAGTCGGCGGCGGTGCGGCCCAGGTTCATCACCATGTGGTGGGTGCCTCCGGCCCGCAGCCAGCCGTCCATGCAGCCCCGCACCCCCGAAGAGGGGCGGAACTGGCCGTAGGGCATCTCCAGAGCCGGCAGCACCGCGGAGTCCAGGACCTCCCCTTCGGCTACGACCAGCCGGAACCGCTCGCCGCCGAGGGCGACCAGCGAAGCCAGCGTCGCCGGTCCGGGCTGGATGCGGAACAGCAGCGTGGGCGGGTCGTCCAGGCCGCCGATGCCCAGCGGGCGCTTGATCAGCCGCACCGGCTCGTCGCCGCGGGCGACCTTCCAGTTGCCCTCCCCCATGTGGCTCATCAGGATCGAGTCGGTGGGGAAGTCCATCGCGTACATCTCGGTGAAGTGCCCGTCGCCGGCGAGCTGGTGCCCGGCGTAGACGATGGAAGCGGCCAGCGCGTCGCCCTCGCCGGCGAACCCGTAGCCTTGGGCCATCAGCGTGGAGGCGGCCGCCATCGGCAGCCGGGCGAACCGGCCGTCCTCACCGATGGCGTCGAAGTGCGTGGAGTAAGCGCCGCAGCCGTGCTCGGTGAGCAGCTGGGCGATGGCCAACTGCATGCGGGCGTGGTCCTCGCGCTCCTCCTTGGACAGGCGTTCGTCGACCGCGAAGCGCTCGTCCTCCTCGGCCATCAGCGCGCTGACGGACGAGGAGGGCAGCTCGGCCATCGCACGGTGCAGCGCGCCCGGCGCGATGACCTCGACCTCGGGGCCGAGCTTGCGCATCCACGCCGTCTCGTCGACCCGGGCGTCGCCCATTCCGTTCATGGCGTAGCCGAAGATGCCGACGCGGAGCCGCTTCCAGGCGGTGACCGCGCGGGCGGCGCGCGCCCAGCGGCCCACCCGCTGCTTGAACGCGTCGCTGTGCCACTCCTCGGTGATGACGTCGAAGGGGCGCCCGGCCCGCACCATGGCGTTGGCGGTGTCCTGCGCACCGTGGATGCCCTGGTTGTAGGTCATGTCGGCCATGTCCCACTCGGGGGTGACCTCGGGGTCGGGCTGGATGTTGGCCAGGCACAGCGGCATCCGCGCCTCGTGCAGCACCCGCGTGACGCGCAGCGACGGGCCGTAGGTGAGCATGACGATCAGCACGCCGTCGAGGTCGTCGCCCTCGAAGGCCCGCATGGCCGTCTCGGCGTCGGCGCGGCCGCGCACCGGGTCGGCCACGACGCAGTCGGCGACATCGGCCAGGCTGTCGGCGATCCGGCGGGCGTATCCGGCCTGCCGGTCGGTGATGCCCGGGATCATGTCGTCGTAGAGGGGCTGCATGATGCCGAGGATCCCGATGGTGGGAAGGCGTTCGCTCACGAGTCGGTACCTTCTCTCTGGCCGTAGACGTTCTGGTAGCGGTCGTAGAGGGCGTCGATGTCCTCTTGGGGCAGCCGTTCAACGGGGCCGTGCTGGCGGGCCAGGTGCACGGTGCGGGCGACGTCCTCGCACATCACGGCCGCCTTGACTGCGGCTTTGGCGTCCCTGCCGATGGTGAAGACCCCGTGTTTGGCCATCAGCACCGCCGGCGAGCGGTGCCCGGTGAGGGTCGCGACGATGCCGCGGCCGATGTCGTCGCCGCCGATCAGCGCGAACGGCCCAACGGGGATGTCGGCGCCGAACTCGTCGGCCATCGCGGTGATGGCGCACGGGATCGGCTCGTTGCGGGCGGCCCAGGCCGTGGCGTAGGTGCTGTGGGTGTGCACCACCGCGCCGACCTCGGGCAGGTGGCGGTAGACGTAGGCGTGGGCGCCGGTGTCGCTGGAGGGGGCATGGTCGCCCTCGACCGCGTTGCCGTGCAGGTCGCAGACGACCATCGACTCCGGTGTCAGGTCTTCGTAGGTGACACCGCTGGGTTTGATGACGGCGAGGTCGGTGCCCGGTACGCGGGCCGAGATGTTGCCGCTGGTCCAGGTGACCAGGTTCCAGCGGGTCAGTTCGGTGTGCAGTGCGCACACCTCGGCGCGGGCGCTGTCCAGCGCGGCGGCGTGGGTGGACAGCTGGGCGGCGAGTCGGGGGGACCGGGCTGCGGGGGGTGTCGTGGCTGTCATGGCGTCCTTCACCGGGTCAGGCTCTGGTTGCGGATGGCGCGCAGCCGGTGCAGCGCGTCGCTGCCGCCGCGGCCGAAGTGGTCGTGCAGCTCGGTGTAGACGGCGTAGAGCCCGTCGTAGGCGGCGGCGCGGTCG
The DNA here is from genome assembly GCF_054778995.1 of Streptomonospora sediminis. Classification (NCBI taxonomy): domain Bacteria; kingdom Bacillati; phylum Actinomycetota; class Actinomycetes; order Streptosporangiales; family Nocardiopsidaceae; genus Streptomonospora; species Streptomonospora sediminis. Next base: position 119,057 of record NZ_BAAGYZ010000112.1, on the reverse strand, counting down.
GGGTCGGGCAGTACGGCGTCGCGGGTGGCGCCGCCCATCGCCGCCGAGGCGGCGCGGATGTCGGTGTAGGCACCGGCGGCGACCGCGGCGTGGATGGCCGAGCCCAGGGCGGGACCCTGGTCGGAGTCGGCGACGTGCAGCGGCCGGTTCAGCACGTCGGCGTAGATCTGCAGCACGAACGCGTTGCGTTTCAGGCCGCCGGCGACCGTGAACTCCTCGACGGGCACACCGGAGCCGGCAAAGGCGTCCAGGATCGTGCGGGTGCCGAACGCGGTGGCCTCCACCAGCGCCCGGTAGACCTCCTCGGGCCGGGTGGCCAGGGTCAGGCCGCAGATGACGCCGGAGAGGCCGTGGTCGACCAGCACGGACCGGTTGCCGCTGTGCCAGTCCAGGGCGACGAGCCCGTGCGCGCCGACGGGCTGGTCGGCGGACTTGCGCGAGAGCAGGTCGTGCACTGAGATGCCCAGCTCTTCGGCCTCGCGCTGGTACGCGGCGGGCACGTGGCTGTCGGCGAGCCAGCCGAAGATGTCGCCGACTCCGCTCTGGCCGGCCTCGTAGCCCCACGTGCCGGGGGCGATGCCGTCGCGCACCGCGCCGCACATGCCCGGCACCTCGGCAAAGGATTCGGCGTTCATCACGTGGCAGGTGCTGGTGCCCATGACGGCGAGCATCCGGCCTGGTTCGACCGTCTGCGCGGCGGCGGCGGTGACGTGGGCGTCGACGTTGCCCACGGCCACCGCTGTGCCCTCGGGCAGGCCGGTCAGCGCCGCCGCTTCGGCGGACAGGCCGCCGGCGCGCTCGCCGAGCTGCATGAGCGGGTGGGCGATCTTGTCGTCGGCGAAGCCGGCGAAGTCCGGGTGCAGCGCGGCCAGATACTCGCGGTCGGGCCAGGCACCGTCCTGGTGGATGCCCTTGTATCCGGCGGTGCAGACGTTGCGCGTCTCGGCGCCGCACAGCACCCACACGATCCAGTCGGCGGCCTCGATCCAGCGCTCCGTGCGGTGGTAGACCTCGGGGTCCTCGCGCAGCACCTGCAGGCCCTTGGCGAACTCCCACTCGGAGCTGATCTTGCCGCCGTAGCGGGACAGCCAGGGCTCGCCGCGCTCGGCCGCCAGCGTGTTGATGTCGTCGGCCTCGCGCTGGGCTGCGTGGTGCTTCCACAGCTTGGGGTAAGCGTGCGGGCGGTCGGCGAACTCGGCGAGCTCGCACAGCGGGGTGCCGTCGGCGGTGGTGGGCAGCACGGTGCAGGCGGTGAAGTCGGTGCCGATGCCGACGACGCGTTCGGCGGCCACGCCCGCAGCGGCCAGCGCCTTGGGGACGGTGTGGCGCAGCACCGCCCGGTAGTCGGCGGGAACCTGCAGCGCGGTGTCGGGGGCGAGCGGGACGGTGGAGCCGGGCAGGGTCTGCGAGACGGCGCCGTGCTCGAATTCGTGCACGGCACTGGCGAGTTCGGCGCCGTCGGCGACCCGGACGACGACCGCGCGCCCCGAAAGGGTTCCGAAGTCGACTCCGATCACGACGTCGCCGTGCTCGGCACCGGGGTCGGGGGCGCCGGGATGAGCGCCGTTGTGAGCGCTAACACTCGTATTGGCCACTGGGGGTTCCTCCAAGCGCGGTGCGGCTAGGCGCGGACGGGTGCGGTGCTGGCCCGGGTGACCAGGCGCGCGGGGACCACGCTGCGCGCCGGGCCCGCCGGGACGGTGTCGTCGGGTTCCTCCAACAGGTCGATCAGCAGCCCGATCCCCCGGCGGCCGACTTCGCTGAAGTCCTGGGCCACCGTGGTGAGCGGCGGGGTGAAGAACTCGGACTCGGGGATGTCGTCGAAACCGATCACGCTGACGTCCTCGGGCACCCGCACACCCGACTCGCCCAATGCCCGCAGCACCCCCAGCGCCATCTGGTCGTTGGCCACGAACACGGCGCTGACCTCGGTGGAACCGGCCAGCTTGGAGCCGATCCGGTAGCCCGACCGGGGGCGCCAGTCGCCGTAGAGCGGTTCGGGCACCGGCGCGCCGGCCTCCTCCAGCGCGCGCCGCCAGCCGGCGGCGCGCCCTTCGGCCTCCAGCCAGTCGCCGGGGCCGGCGATGTGGTGGACCGTGCGGTGGCCCAGGTCCAACAGGTGGCGCGCGGCCAGGTAGCCGCCGCCGACCTGGTCGACGCAGACCACCGGCAGATCGGGGGCCTCGCCGCCCTCGACGGCCACCACGGGGCGTTCGGCGGGCTGGCCCGCCAGCCCTTCGACGACCGCGCGCTTGGGTGCGATCACGATGTAGCCCTCGACCGACTGCTGGGCGAGGTAGTCCATCGCCTCGCTGACCGCCTCGCGGGTGACGGTCTGCAGGGTCACCACGCTGAGGAAGTAGCCGTCGGCGCGCGCGGCGTGCTCGATTCCGGACAGGGTCTGGGCCGGGCCGTAATGCGTGGTGTCGAAGGCGACGACGCCGATCACGCCGGTGCGCCGGGTGACCAGCGCCCGCGCAGAGGAGTTGCGGCGGTAGCCCAGTTCCTCGATCGCGGCCTGGACCCGGGCCTGCGTCTCGGCGCGGACGTTGGGGTGCCCGTTGAGCACGCGCGAGACGGTCTGATGGGAGACCCCGGCCAGCCGCGCAACGTCGGCCATGACCGGACTGCGCCCAACGGGTACCGACATGCGTGCTCCACCTACTCGGCCTGCGGCTTGACGTCTGAGTGATGTGGCCAACATTGTTAGCGCTAACATTCAGGGGCGTCAAGAGGGGAACGTAATCCGAGTCACAAAACAGACCGGCGGCGGCCGAGCCCCGCCCACCCGGCGCCCGCCACTCCGTGCACCGCGCAGGAGCGCAGGACCGGCGCTGGGGGCGGCGGGGCGGGCGGGGTTCGGCGATGATCATGCGGAAATGCCCAAATGCAGCGCTGGATTTGGGCATTTCCGCATGATGGAGCGTTGGTGGCGGCGGGCGGCGGCCCGCCTGCCCAGCGCGCCGCATGCCCCGGGCTGTCCGCGGCCGCGGCGGGCACCTCGCCACCTGCGTGGGACTGATGGCCGCGTGCCCGGGCCGCCTGCGGTCGTCTGTGCTGCTATTGAGTCCGGATCACCTGTCGGTCGACCGGTGGCAAGGCCGCTCAGCGGACGGGCGGTGTGCGACGACGACCGTGGCTTCGGCCTCGTCGTCGACCGACACGCGGGCAAGGAGGCCGTCGCCGGCGGCGATGGCCACCGCCGCGGACGCCTGGCGCTCACTCGTCTCGAACAGCAGGCAGCCGCCCGGAGCCAGCCAGTCCGCTGCCCCGGCGCTGACCCGGCGCAGGGTCTCCAGGCCGTCCGCGCCGCCGTCCAGCGCCATGCGCGCCTCGTGGTCGCGCGCCTCTCCGGGCAGCAGGCCGATCTCGCCGGTGGGCACGTAGGGCACGTTGGCCAGCAGCACGTCGACGCGGCCGCGCAGCCGGCGCGGGAGGGCATCGTAGAGGTCGCCCTCGTAGACCCGTCCCGCGATGGCCGTGCAAGCATCCACCACGTTGCGCCGGGCGCAGGCCGCCGCTGCGGGATCGGCGTCGGCGGCGTGGAGTTCGGCGCCGGGCCGCACCGCGGCCAGGGCGGCGCCCAGCGCGCCGGACCCGCAGCACAGGTCGACCACCAGCGGACGCTCGGGCGCGAGCCCCGCCGCCAGTTCGACCAGCGACTCGGTGCGGCGGCGGGGCACGAAAACGCCGGGGTCGACGGCGATGCGCAGGCCGCGGAACTCGGCCCAGCCGACGACGTGTTCGAGCGGGAGCCCGCCGGCGCGCCGCTCGACCAGCGCGCCGAATTCGCCGGGATCATGGGCGGCGGAGACGAGCATGCGCACCTCGTCCTCAGCGAAGACGCAGCCCGCGGCCCGCAGCCTGGCGACGGCGGCGGAGTGGGAAAACTGGGAAATCAATGCTGGTGAAGCCGACATCGGGACCTTCCAGGGGAGCCGAAGGGGCACCCCCCGCGGCCCGTTAGGCCAGTGCAGGCCGAAGACCGCAGGAGGGGAGCGCCCTACCCGGTACAGCGGGAATGGGGTACCACCTCCTCGGTCGTGCACCCGTAAACGGGCGCGACTGCACGGTCTGCCGGGCCAGTGTACGACTCACGGCCAGGTGGCGCGCCGAGCGGGTGGCGGCGCCTGTGATCGTGGGCCAGCCCGCTGCCCTGGTGCCGACCGACGGGCCCGGCCCGCCCCGGATCGCCCGGTCGGCGCCAACCGCAGTGCCGGTCGGTCAGGTCACCAACCGGTCGTGCCAAGCGCGGGCGGAGGTGTCGGTCAGGGAGGCCACCTGGTCGATGACCACGCGCAGCGCCGCGGCGTCGTCGGGGGCCCGCTCGTAGGCGGCGCGGAAGGGGCCGTCGAGGGTGGCGGGAGCGCCGAGGCGGACCGCGGCGACCAGTTCGGCGATGATCTCGCGCTCGCGGGCCTGGTAGGCCACCGCCTCCGAGCGCGCCATGACGTAGTGGGCGGTCAGCGCCTTGAGCAGCGCGCATTCGAGCAGACTGCGGCGCGGGACGGCGAGGTCGGCGGCGTAGCGCGTGCCGGGTCCGGGCCCCCACGCGGCGCGGGTGGCCTGTTCGGCGGAGCGGCAGAGGCGCCCGATGAGCTCGCTGGTGAGGTTCTTCAGCGCCGCCAGCGAGCCGAGGTCGCCGGAGAACTCCTTGGGCCAGAACGCTTCGGCCATCAGCTCGGCGAAGACCTCCTCCAGTTCGCCCGCCCCGGCGTCGGTGTAGAGACCGGCGGCCACCGCGCACACCGCGTTGCGTTCGGCGGAGCTATGCAGCGCAGGCAGCCGGATCATGCCGGCATACAGCGCGTCCTCCAGGTCGTGCACCGAGTAGGCGACGTCGTCGGCCCAGTCCATCACCTGCGCCTCGAAGCAGATCGGCGGCGCGGCGCCTGCGGTGGCGGGCGGGGCGCCCGCGCGGATCCACTCGAAGACCGGCAGGTCGTCGGGGTAGCAGTTGAACTTCCCGCTGTCGCCGGCGCCGTCCCGGGCGTCGGCCGGACCGTCCAGACCGCTGCCGTGGCCGCCGCCTCCGTCCCGGGGCCAGGGGTACTTGAGGGTCGCGTCCAGTGTCGCCCGGGTGAGGTTGAGACCTGCGCTGGCCGGCTCGGCCGGCGGCGATCCGCCCGTCGGGCCGGCCGGGCCCGACCCGGCCGGGTCGGCGGCGCCGGCCACGACGATCTTGCCCTCCAGGCGGGTGAGCAACCGCAGGCTCTGCGCGTTGCCCTCGAAACCTCCGCAGGCCGCCGCGGCGGTGTCCAGCGCCCGCTCGCCGTTGTGGCCGAAGGGCGGGTGCCCGAGGTCGTGGGCCAGACAGGCGGCCTCGACCAGGTCGGGGTCGCAGCCCAGCGACCCGCCGAGCTCGCGGCCGATCTGGGCGCACTCCAGCGAGTGGGTCAGCCGCGTGCGCGGGAAGTCGCTTGCGCCCGGTTGCACCACCTGGGTCTTGGCGGCCAGCCGGCGCAGCGCGAAGCTGTGCAGCACGCGGGCGCGGTCACGCTCGAAGTGGCCGCGCGCGCGGCTCTTGGCGGGCTCGGGCGCCCAGCGCTGCAGGTCGCGGGCGGTGTAGCCGGGCGGTGGGGTCTCGTCGCTCGCTGACATGGTCACAGTCGACTCTACGCAACGGGAGCCCGGGACCGCCCCTGCCGGCACCGTGACCTGCCGGACTCCGCCGCGGGCGGCACCGGCCGCCCCGCCCGCACCGGCTTTACCGCCATCACACCGCGTCGACCTCGATGTCGCTGCTGTCGCCGAAGAGCCAGTAGTACCAGAGGGCGGCGGTCTCGCGGGTGATGTACCAGAGCTGGGTTTCGCGCTCGATCACCGCGGGTCCCGAGCGTGCCGGCGACGTGGCGGCCTCCAGGCCGCGGTCCTCGGCCATCAGGCGGGAGCGCAGGCTGTGCCAGGGGTCGCTGACGATCACCATGCTGGACCAGCCGTTCGCGTCGGCGACCGCGGAGACCGCCGCGATGCTCTGCAGGGTATCGTTGCCCTCCTCGACGGCGACGACGTCGCCGGCGGGCACGCCCTGTTCGACCAGCCAGGTCCGACCCGCCTCGCCTTCGGTGTGGTGGTCGGAGGGCTGGTTGCCGCCGACGGTGATGACGACGGGCGCCACGCCCTCGCGGTAGAGCTCCTCGGCGTGGGACAGCCGGGCCTCGAAGACCGGCGAGGGGCGGCCGTTGTACTGGGAGGCGCCCAGGACCAGGATCGCGTCGGATGCGGGGCGGTCGTCCATGCGCGCCGTGTACCACACCCACGCCCAGGTGGCGGGCGGAGTGCCCACCGCGAGCAGCAGCACGAGCGCCACGATCCAGCGGATGCGGACACGGCGGCGCCGACGGGGAGCCGGGGCGGGCGGGCCGTCGGGCGCATCACGGCCGCCTGGCTCGTCCGGGCCGTCCGATTCGCCGGATGTGCCGGCCCGGCCGGCCCGCCCAGGCCGACTGGGTTCCTCCGGCGGCCCGGGTTCCGTGGCCGGCGCCGGAGCGGGCCGCCGCAGAACGCGGGTCCGGTCGCCGCCGGTGCCCGCGGTCGCCGCTCCGCCCGCGCCGGTACCGCCACCGGATTCCGCGTGCGGTGAATCCGGGTGGTCCGACTGGTCCGGGTGGTCGGGGCGGTCGGGGCCGTCCGGGGCACCGTGTGCGGGTGCGTCCTCGGTGGTTGTGGCCGCGGCGCGGTCCCCGTGGAAGGGCCGGGTGTCGCCGGTGGAGACGCCCGGCTGTCCGGAGTGGGGCACGGAGCGGGCAAAGGCACGCGTGGCCTCGCCGCCGTTCCGTTCGTCCCCGTCCTGCCAGGCGGCACCGCGGCCGTCTCCCCCTGCTGGCACCTGTCACCCCCGGTTCGTGATCGTCGGACCTGCCTGACGATAATCGACTCCGGCGACCACCCAGCGCACACGCGCGGCCGTATCAGGACGGGGCCGCCGCAGGCCGCGCGCTGCGTTGCTCGCAACGCGGTGCGCGGCCTGCGGCGGCCATCCCCGGGGGCGGCAGGGGGCGTTGCCTCAGCCGCGGGCCGCCGCCCGGCCCGCCTCCAGCCGGGCGACGGGTACGCGGAACGGCGAGCACGATACGTAGTCGAGTCCGGCGCGGTGGAAAAAGTGCACCGAGTCGGGGTCGCCGCCGTGCTCGCCGCACACGCCCAGTTTGATGCCGGGCCGGGCGGCGCGCCCCTCGGCGGCGGCGATCTCGATCAGCCGGCCCACGCCCTCGATGTCCAACGACTCGAAAGGCGAGATTCCGAAGACGCCCTTCTCCAGGTAGGCGGAGAAGAACGAGGCTTCGACGTCGTCGCGGGAGAACCCCCACACGGTCTGCGTGAGGTCGTTGGTGCCGAACGAGAAGAACTCGGCGTTCTCGGCGATCTGCCCCGCCGTCAGCGCGGCGCGCGGCAGCTCGATCATCGTGCCCACAGGGAAGTCCAGCTCGACGCCGTAGGCGGCGCCGACCTCGCGCAGCACCTGTGTGGACTCCTCGCGGATGATCTCCAGCTCCTGGACGGTGCCCACCAGCGGGATCATCACCTCGGGGCGGGGGCGGCCGCCGTCGCGCAGCCGCTGGGCGGCGGCCTGGGCGATCGCGCGCACCTGCATGGTGAACAGGCCGGGCACCACCAGCCCCAGGCGCACCCCGCGCAGCCCGAGCATGGGGTTCTGCTCGTGCAGTTTGTGCACGGCCTGCAGCAGCCGCAGGTCGTTCTCGTGGCCCTCGCCGCGGGCCTCGGCGACGGCCACGCGCACCGACAGCTCGGTGATGTCGGGCAGGAACTCGTGCAGCGGCGGGTCGAGCAGCCGCACGGTCACCGGCAGGCCGTCCATGGCCGCGAAGGCCTCGGTGAAGTCGTCGCGCTGCAGCGGCAGCAGCCGGTCCAGGGCTTCCTGCTGCTCGGCATCGGTGTCGGCGAGGATGAGCTGCTCGACGAGCTGGCGGCGGTCGCCGAGGAACATGTGCTCGGTGCGGCACAGCCCGACGCCTTCTGCACCCATGCGCCGGGCGCGGGAGGCGTCCTCGGCATTGTCGGCGTTGGCGCGCACCCGCAGCCGCCGTGCGGCGTCGGCGTAGTGCATGATGCGGTCGACGGCGCGGACCAGGTCGTCGGCTTCGTCGGAGGCCGGATCGATCTCGCCTTCGAAGTAGCGCACCACCGGCGAGGCGACCACCGGCACCGCGCCGAGGTAGACCCGGCCGCTGGTGCCGTCGATGGAGATGACGTCGCCCTCTTCGACGACTTCGCCGCCGGGGGCGGTGAGCCGGCGGTTCTTGGTGTCGATGGAGAGTTCCTCGGCGCCGCACACGCACGTCTTGCCCATGCCGCGGGCGACGACGGCCGCGTGGCTGGTCTTGCCGCCGCGGCTGGTGAGGATGCCCGCGGCCGAGACCATGCCCTCCAGGTCGTCGGGGTTGGTCTCGCGGCGGCACAGCACGACGTCCTCGCCGCTGCGCGACCACTTGATGGCGGTGTAGGAGTCGAAGACGGCCTTGCCCACCGCGGCGCCGGGCGAGGCGTTCATGCCGGCACCCAGCAGGTGTCCCGCGGCGTCCTCGGCGAACCGGGGGAACATGAGCTGCGCGAGCTGGTCGCCGGTGACGCGCGAAATCGCCTCGTCCAGGCCGATCATGCCCTGGTCGATGAGCTGGTCGGCGATGCGGAAGGCCGCCGCGGCGGTGCGCTTGCCCACGCGTGTCTGCAGCATCCACAGCTTGCCGCGCTCGATGGTGAACTCGATGTCGCACAGGTCGCGGTAGTGGTTCTCCAGTTTCTCCATGATCGCCAGCAGCTCGGCGTAGCTGTCGGCGTCGAGGCGTTCCAGGTCGGCGAGCGGGACGGTGTTGCGGATGCCGGCCACGACGTCCTCGCCCTGGGCGTTTTGCAGGTAGTCGCCGTAGACGCCCTGGCGCCCGGATGCGGGGTCGCGGGTGAAGGCCACTCCGGTGCCGGAGTCCATGCCCAGGTTGCCGAACACCATGGCGCAGACGTTGACCGCCGTGCCCAGGTCGACCGGGATGCGTTCCTGGCGGCGGTAGAGCACGGCGCGCGGGGCGTTCCAGGATCCGAACACCGCCCGGACGGCCTGGTCCATCTGCTCGCGCGGGTCGGCGGGGAATTCCCGGCCGGTGTGCTCGGCGACGATGCCCTTGAAGACGTCGACCAGTTTGCGGTGGTCGGCGGCGTCCAGATCCAGGTCGCCGGTGACGCCCTTCTGCCGTTTGACCTCGTCGAAGGCGTCGTCGAACACTTCGCCGCCGATGCCTTGGACGGTTTTGCCGAACATCTGGATGAGCCGCCGGTAGGAGTCCCAGGCGAAGCGCTCGTCACCGGACTGGGCGGCCAGGCCGTGCACCGACTCGTCGTTCAGGCCGATGTTGAGGACGGTCTCCATCATCCCCGGCATGGAGAACTTGGCGCCGGAGCGCACGCTGACGAGCAGCGGGTCGTCGGCCTGGCCGAGCCGCTTGCCCATGGCCCGTTCCAGTGCATCGAGCTTGGCGGCGATCTCGGAGTCGAGCCCTTCGGGCATGTCGCCGTGGGTCAGGAAGTGCCGGCAGGCCTCGGTGGTGATCGTGAACCCCGGGGGCACCGGCAGGCCGAGGTTGGTCATCTCGGCGAGGTTGGCGCCCTTGCCGCCGAGAAGGTCCTTGTGGTCCTTGCTGCCCTCGGCGAATTCGTAAACGTACTTGGGCACGGTGGCTCCCTGCTGTCGGAAGGACCGGAAACGGCCGCTCGTCCTAGGATGCGCGCGACTCTACCCAGCGAACGCGTTCGGACCTCGCACCCCACCCTACAAACAGAGTTTTTGCAGGTAGAGTCATTCCAAAAGGTCTAAACCAATGGTCTGGACGAATATCGACGCTCCCTCGGACGAGACCGAACCGAAAGAGGCGCTACCAGGGACATAACCGCAGGTGGAAAAGGTATGCTCCGCTGCCGGACACGGCACCTGACGCGGTGGCGGGCGACGCGGCCGTTACTGGTCCAGTCGCCCGGGCCCCGGCCCCGCCGCTGCACCCCCGAACCCGGCGGGAAAAAAGTGACCAGTCGCACTATCCGCCCCGTGCCCAGCGGTGGTGTGCGGCGCCACAGTGCGCTGGGAGTATGTGGCCATGTCCGAATTCAACACACTGGTGCCAGTCTCGTCCGACTCCGAGCGCCAAGAGCAGATCACCGCAACCCTCGTCGACGCGTTCTCCGAGCTGATGGAGGCCGCACCGGACGCCTTCCGCACCAAGTTCCGCAAGATGGCGGCCGACCCCTTCGCCTTCTACCGCGGCAGCGCTTGCCTGTTCTACGCCGATGTCGACGGCCTCGAAGACCCGTGGGTGGACGAGCGCACCTCCCGGGTGTGGATCCAGGGCGACCTGCACGCCGAGAACTTCGGCACCTACATGGACTCCCAGGGCCGTCTCATCTTCGACGTCAACGACTTCGACGAGGCCTACCTGGGGCACTACACCTGGGACATCCGCCGGTTCGTGGCCAGTGTGGCCCTATTGAGCTGGCGCAAGGCGCTGTCCGACGAGGACATCAACGCGCTGGTGGGCACCTACGTGCGCGCCTATGTCGACCAGGTGCGCTGGTTCGCCGAGCACAGCGGCGACGAGGCGTTCTCGCTGCGGCTGGACACCACCGACGGCGCGATCCGCGAGGTGCTCCAGCACAGCAGGATGAACAGCCGCGTCGCGCTGCTGGACTCCATGACCCAGCTGGACAACTACGAGCGCCGCTTCCGCGACGGCTCGGGTGTGCGCCAACTGGACCCCGGCGAGCGCGACCGGGTGTGCGCGGCCTTTGACGCCTACCGCGCCACGATCCCCGACGACAAGCGCTACAACTCGATCGCCTACCGGGTGAAGGACGTCGTCGGCAAGAGCGGGTTCGGCATCGGCAGTGCCGGCCTGCCCGCCTACAACGTGCTGATCGAGGGCTTCAGCGAGGCCCTCGACAACGACATCGTGCTGTCGATGAAACAGGGCAACGTGGCCGCACCTTCCCGCGTGGTCACCGACCCCGAGATCAAGAACTACTTCCTGCACCACGGGCACCGCACCGCGGTGTCCCAGCGCGCGCTGCAGGCCCACGCCGACCCGCTGCTGGGCCACACCGAGATGGACGGCACCGGCTTCATCGTCAGCGAGCTCTCCCCCTACGTCTCCGACCTGGACTGGAGCGACCTGACCGAGCCCGACGAGATCGGCCCGGTCGTGGCCCACCTGGGCCGGGCCACGGCCAAGGCCCACTGCGTCTCCGACCGCGACTCCGACCAGTCGCTGGTGTCCTTCCAGACCGAGGAGGCCATCATCAACCTGCTCGACGGCCGCGAGGAGGAGTTCATCGCCTGGAACACCGCCTTCGCCCGCGAGTACGCCGAGCAGGCCCGCAAGGACCGCTCCCTGTTCGTCGACGCGTTCCGCAACAACGCCATCCCCGGCGTGAAGTCCACCCGCAGCGCGCGCAGCTACCTTTAGCTTCCCGCGCGCCGCAGGCCGGCCGGAGCCCCGTGGGCCCGGGTACCGGCCGGCCGCTGCGGAGCCCCCGGCCGGTACGGAGAGTGCAGAGAGCCACACCCCTACCCTTGGGTAACCTACGGTTGCGTAGGTTAGACTGACCAGCCAGGCGCCTACACCGCGGCGCGTCCGCCCGCACCGGCCCGCTGATCCCGGTTGGCTTGCACAGACGCCCGCGCCGCGGAGGGCACGAGGGAGGACGGAGCAGCCAGGTGTGCGCACAGCGGCCCGATGAGTCGGGGACGCGTCACGACCCCCGACCGCCCAGCCAGCAGCACGACGGCGCGATGGGGATCGCGGCCGACATCATGGAGGCGGTCAAGCCGCGGTTGCGCGGCTGGCTGCACCTGGGCACCGCACCGCCGGCACTCGCGGCGGGGATCGTCCTGGTCAGCCTGGCCCCCACCATGCCGGCCCGCATTGCGGCGGCCGTCTACGCCGCCACCGCGGTGCTGCTGTTCTCCACCTCGGCGATCTACCACGTGGGCCGCTGGTCCTCACGCGCGGTGGCGGTGCTGCGGCGGATGGACCACGCCAACATCTACTTGATCATCGCCGGCACCTACACACCGTTCGTGACCCTGGTACTCGGCGGCGGGCTGCGCACCGCGATGCTGACACTGATCTGGACCGGCGCCATTGCCGGGGTGCTGTTCAAGATGTTCTGGCTGAACGCGCCCCGCTGGCTGTCCACGGCGCTGTACCTGGCGATCGGCTGGGTGGCGGTGCTGTTCATCCCGCAGCTGATCGGCGGCACGCACCCGGCCGCCTGGATCCTCGTCCTGGTCGGCGGGCTGCTTTACAGCGCCGGCGCGGTGGTCTACGGCCTGAAGCGGCCCGATCCCTCGCCGCGGTGGTTCGGGTTCCACGAGGTCTTCCACTCGCTGACCATCGCCGCCTACATCTGCCAGTACATCGCCGTCTCGTTCGTCGTCTACACGGCGGGCTGAGCCGGTCTCCCGGCGGCGCGGCAGGGTTGCCGCGCGGGCCGGCGCGGGCGTGCGCCGACGGCGCCGGCGGCCGGTACGGCGCACGTCCGATCAATCACGATTCACTTACGGGAACGGACGAGCGGGCACGAAGTCCCCGCTCTGCCCGCATACCCGATATACCGTGAGAACCGGTACGCCGGGTGCAGGGCATCCGGCAGCCAGGATGAGGCGACCGGAGACCAATCCCCCCGGGTCCGGTCGCCTCTTCACGTTCTGCGGCCCGCCGCCGCACCGCCGCTGCGCCCCGGTCGGCGGGCAGCGGGGCGGCCGGGCGCCGCCCCGCGAACCGGACCGCGTCAGCAGCCGGGCAGGCGCTCCACCAGGTACATCTCGACCCGGTCCAGCGACACCCGCTCCTGGGACATGGTGTCGCGCTCCCGCACTGTGACCGCGTTGTCCTCAAGGGTGTCGAAGTCGACGGTCACGCAGAACGGGGTACCGATCTCGTCCTGGCGCCGGTAGCGGCGGCCGATCGCGCCGGCGTCGTCGAACTCGACGTTCCACCGCTTGCGCAGCGCCGCGGCAAGGTCGCGGGCCTTGGGCGAGAGATCGGTGTTGCGCGACAGCGGCAGCACGGCCGCCTTGACCGGCGCCAGGCGCGGGTCGAGGCGCATCACCGCGCGCTTCTCGAGCTTGCCCTTGGCGTTGGGGGCCTCGTCGACGTTGTAGGCGTCGAGCATGAACGTCAGCACCGCACGGTCGACACCGGCGGCCGGCTCGATGACGTAGGGCGTGTAGCGCTCCTCGGTCTCCTGATCGAAGTAGGTCAGGTCGGCGCCCGAGGCCCGGGAATGGGTGGTCAGATCGTAGTCGGTGCGGTTGGCGATACCTTCGAGCTCGCCCCACTCCGAACCGGTGAAGTTGAACCGGTACTCGATGTCGACCGTGCGCTTGGAGTAGTGCGACAGCTTGTCCTGCGGGTGCTCGTAAAGGCGCAGGTTGTCCTTTGAGATACCCAGGTCGGCGTACCACTGCATGCGGCCGTCGATCCAGTACTGGTGCCATTCCTCGTCGTCGCCCGGACGGACGAAGAACTCCATCTCCATCTGCTCGAACTCGCGGGTACGGAAGATGAAGTTGCCCGGCGTGATCTCGTTGCGGAACGACTTGCCGATCTGGCCGATACCGAACGGGATCTTCTTGCGCGAGCTCTGCTGCACGTTCAGGTAGTTGATGAAGATGCCCTGGGCGGTTTCGGGCCGCAGGAACGCCAGGCCCGACTCGTCGTCCTGCACGGCACCCAGATAGGTGCGCAGCATCGCGTTGAACATGCGCGGCTCGGTAAAGGACTTCTTCGCGCCGCAGTTGGGGCAGGCAAGGTCGTCGACGCCGTTCTCCGGCGGGTGGCCGTGCTTCTCCTCGTAGGCCTCGATGAGGTGGTCGGGGCGGAAGCGCTTGTGGCACGACTGGCACTCGGTGAGCGGGTCGACAAAGGCGTTTACGTGACCGGATGCCTCCCACACCTCGCGGGCGAGGATCACGCTGGAGTCCAGGCCCACGACGTCATCGCGCTCCTGGACCATCGAACGCCACCACTCGCGCTTGACGTTGCCCTTCAGCTCCACGCCCAACGGGCCGTAGTCCCACGAGGCGCGCAGGCCCCCGTAGATTTCGCTGGAGGGGTAGACCAGGCCCCGGCGCTTGGCGAGGTTGACGAGGGCGTCCAATGCCTCTGACTTGGCGGCCATAACTTCTCTCGATTCTCCATCCGGCTGGCGGTCGGCGGATCGCGCACAACGCGATGTACCTGGTGTACCTGGAATGCCTAAGGGTGAGTGCCCAGCTTAAGGGACTGGTGCGAGCGGGCGTGCACTAACGGCCATACGCGCCGCACCGGTATCGGCCGGGCCGGTATTCGGCCGGGGCCGATTCCCGCGGCGGCGGCTACCGTTCCGCGGGATCCCCGGGCCCGCCTTCGGCCGCCTCCGGGCCGCTGCGGGACGAGACCAGCTCGAAGGCGCTTGGCTCGTTGTGCGCCTCGGACAGCAGCGGTACCGCGGCAACACGCACGTCGAAGTTCGACAGCGCCCGGCGGTAGGCGCCGGGACCGTCCCATTCGGTCACCACCGACCACAGCTGCGGGTCGTCGGCGGCGCGGCCGATGCGCGAGGCGCGGAACCCGGGGCGCCGGGCGAGCGCCGCCACGGCGGTCTCGGCGCGGACGACGAAACCGTCCTCCTCGCCCGCTGGGACGGTGAAACGGGTGATGACGAACACCGGCACATCCTCTCACCCGCGGGCAGCCCCCGGAGCGGCGGCGCGGCCACCCGGCTCAGCCGGCGGCGCCGAAGACGCGGTCGGCCACGCGCGCAGCCGCGTTGCCGTCGTCCAAGGGGCAGAACCGGTCGGTGAAGGCCCGGTACTTGCCGCTGTAGGACTCGGCGACCCCGCCGGTGTCGAGCAGCGCGCCGATGACGTCGTCGGAGGTGGTCAGCAGCGGCCCCGGAGCGGTCTCCTCGAAGTCGAAGTAGAACCCGCGCAGGTTGTCGCGGTAGCCCTCGATGTCGTAGGTGAAGAACAGCATCGGGCGGCCGGTGTTGGCGAAGTCGAACATCATCGACGAGTAGTCGGTGACCAGCACATCGGTGATCAGGAACAGCTCCATGATCTCGGGGTAGAGCGACACATCGTAGACGAAGTCGCTGCCCACGGTCGGCACGCTGTCGACGACGCGCGGGTGGCGCCGCACCAGCAGCACGTGGTCGTCGCCGAGCTTTTCGTACATCCGGCGCAGGTCCAGGTGCAGGTCGAGCTTGTGCTTGCCGCGGGTGTAGTACTTGTCGTCGCGCCAGGTCGGTGCGTAGAGCACCACCTTCTTGCCTTCGGGCAGGCCCAGTCGGCGCCGGGTGCGTTCGGCGATGGCGCCGCGCTCGGGCGAGAAGAAGATGTCGTTGCGCGGGTAGCCGGTTTCGAGGATCTCGCCCTCGAAGCGGAACGCGCGCCGCAGGATGGGGGTCGCCCACGGGCTCGGTGAGACCAGGTAGTCCCACTGCTTGGTCTCCCAGGCCAGTTTCTCGTGGTAGTCGCGGGACTTGCCGCGGATGTTCTCGATGTCGAAGCCGATGCGCTTGAGCATCGAGCCGTGCCAGGTCTGCACGACCACCTGGCCGGGCCGGCGGGTGAACCACGACGGCTGGCGGGAGTTGGTGACCAGGTAGGAGCTGCGGGCCAGCGCCTCGTAGTAGTCGCGGCCGTTGTGGCGGACCTGGGCCAGGTCGCCGGGCAGGTTCACCTGGCCGTCCTTGACCAGCCACGACATCGGGTGGTCGGCCCAGTCGCCGCGGGAGCGGAGTTCGGCGTAGATGCTGTGCGGGCTGTCGGAGAGCTGGCGCCCGGTGTAGCTGTCGAACAGGATGCCCGGTTGCAGGGGTTCGCTGCGCAATGCCGGGTAGACGGTCTCGCGCAGCCGCTGCTGGGCGAAGGTGCCTTTCTCCTCGGGGCGGAGGTCGCTGCCGACCCGCAGCACGGGCATCTCGCTGCCGGAGTCCTCGAACGTGAAGGTGCGTTCGGGGGTCTCCATGCGCAGCGGCAGCCGCCGCAGCAGGTCGGAGGCGATCTCGCCGCCGATGTCGGTGGAGGTGCCGTCGTCGCGGCGCACCCGCGCCCACAGTTGGTAGCTGCCCGCGGGCAGCGGCAGTGTGCCCGAGAGCGTGGGGATGTCGGCAGGGGTGAAGTTCGCGCGGAACCCGCCGGCCTCGCGTTGGAGCGCAACCGGGTGCTCTTCGTCGCGTCCCAAGGCCTTGAACACGAGTTCGGCACGGGCATCGGCGCAGTAGCCGCCCTCGAGCACCAGGTTGCGGCCCGACCAGGACACGTCGCGCACCACGGGGTGGGCCCAGCCGCCGCGCAGGCGCAGGTAGCCGGTGCTGGTGCGCTGCACGGCGACCTCGTGGTAGCCGTCGACGGCCTCGTAGGCCGCGGACTCGATGGCGTCGGGCAGCACCACGGGAGCGGTGCGGCCGTCGGGCGTGACCAGCTCGGCGTGCCAGTGCTCCTGGCGCAGCAGCCGGGTGCCCTCGTCGACCGCGTTGTCGACCAGGTCGTCCATCGGCACCCGCGCGCTGAAACGCGCGCCGTCGACCTCCAGCGGGTACTCCAGCTGCGCCGTGCCGGGCGAGCGGACCAGCCGCAGCCGGCGGGTCTCGGCTGCGGGCGGTGCGACGAAGTCGCCGCTGAGCGCGAGTTCGGGCCCGGCGCCCACACGGGTGATGCGGTGTTCGGTCAGGCGGGCCTGCACCGGAGCGACCGCGATGGTGAGCTGCCGGCTCTGGTTCCAGCTGGGGCGGACCCAAACGTCCTCGGCCACCTGGTGGTAAGGCGGGCGCTCCGGGGGGCCGCTGACGGGGTTGCCCACAGTGCGCCGGCGCACCAGGCCGCGGTTGACCACGACCAGTTCCAGCCGCCAGTGGGCGGGTTCCCACCGCCCGCCGGTGCGCAGGCGTTGCGGGTCGACGCTGATCTCGAAGCCGCCGAAATCGTGCCGGGCGGCCGAGGGCAGGTCGGGCAGCCGGTACTCGGCGGCCCGGCGCACTTTCACGGGCACGGGGATGCGCCGCCCGGTGCCGCGGTCGACGGCAAAGGCGGCCACGTGCTGGTGCCAGCGGCGGGCCGCGCGCAGGTGCGGGATACCCAGCCGGCCGGAGACCACCAGCCGGCCGTCGCGCCATTCGATGGACTCGGTCTTCTGCCGGACCTTCAGCTCGGTATCGGCCCGGTAGATCTCCCGTGGCACGCCGGCGTCGGTGTCCTCGAAGAACGGGTAGCGCATGTAGTAGTGCAGCCCGCGCCGCACGACACGCGCCTTCTTCAGCTCGACGCTCTTCTGGAAGGTGACGGCCTCCAGCAGGCGGGCTTCTTGGCGCTTGCGGACCAGGAAGTAGTTGAGCCGGTGCAGCGGGGCGAGGGAGTCCAGGACGGTGCGCGAGACCGTGCCCAGGTAGGCGTTGGCCAGGTCCAGGAACAGTTTGCGGGCGGCGTCGTCGGCGTCGTCCAGCCGCAGCAGGACCGAGCGCACGTCGCTGCGCAGCGCCCGGGAGTCCCACAGGTCGCGGTCGGGGCCGCTGAGAGCGGCGGAGAGTTCGGTCAGCGCGGCGAGCCGGCGGGCGAGGGCCGGCGCCGAGCTGAGGTCGTCGGTGGCGGTGCGGTCGCGCAGCAGGTGGACCGGCGCGGCGAGCACGTCGACCGAGCGGGCGGCGAACAGCGCGCGGACCACGTCGAGGTCGGTGTCGTGGTCGGGGTCCTGGCCGGATTCGGGGGCTGGGGCGAACGTGCCGGCGGGCAGCCGGTCCCAGAACGACCGGCGCCACAGCTTGTTGCCGTGGCGCCGGTCGGACAGCAGCCCGGGCAGTTCGTGGGCGTCGACCCCGGTGCGGGTCGTGGCGAAGAGCTTGCGGTGGGCCGCCGACGGGCGGGTGCCCAGGTCGTTGAAGCGGTAGACCCCGCCGGCGGCGATATCGGAGCCGGAGGAGTCGAGGCTGCCCGCCAGGTAGGACAGCGCATAGCTGCTGAGGGTGTCGCCGCCGCGCACGAACATCAGGTATTCGCCGCTGGAGGCGGTTGCGCCCCGGCTGCGGGCCTCGCGGTGGGATCCGGCGGGGTCCTCGCGCAGCGACACCGCAAGCCCGGTGGGCGGGGCCGCGGCAAAGGCGCGTGCGGCGGCGAGCCCTTCGTCCCGGACGGTGTCGACGGCTTCGTCGCTGTCTTCGTCGGGGGTGTCCTGGAGGCGCTCGGCGTCCTCGCCGCCGTCGGTGTCGGCGGCGGCGTCGGTGTCGGGGTCTTCGTCGTCGGTGTCGTCGGCCTCGGCCGCGGGGGCGCCCGCGGGGTGGTCCGCGGCGCCGGCCGCGCCCTCGGCGGGCTCGCCCGAGGCCGCAGGCTCCACCGCGGCGCCGCCGGCGCCCGGACCGGTGTGGTGTGCAACCGGCACGAGGACGAGCTCGATGTCGTCGCGGCCCTGGTCCTGGCGCGCCAGGGAGTCGAGACTGTCCTGCAGATGCGGTTCGGTGACGTCGAAGGTCACGATGACACTGAACTTGGGCACGGAAAAACTACTCTCCCGACGTTGCTGCTGCGGAGCCCGAGGATTCGGACAACGGGTGTCCTGCGGCGGTGGAGGAGTCAAACCTAGGTCACCGTGCGTAAGTGACCGGTAAATCCGAGTCAGGTGAATCTCTACCGGGCCGCTGCCGCCGTTCCTGCGGTAGGCGCCCATACAAAATAACGCGGTCCGCGAGTCGGCACCGCACAGGCCGCCTGGTCGGTGCGGCGCAGCACCCGCCCGTCCCGCGCACCGCGGCGTCCCGCACATCCCGCGCGGGCACGCACGAGTGCGCCGCACGCTACGGACGGACCCGCCGCACACGCCCTAGGCTTCACCAAAGGAGCCGCCGCGGCAGGGCGCGGCGGCGGGGCGACGGCGGAGGAGACAGTGGCAGCCAAGCGCAAGAATCGGGCCGCGGGCCGGCCCCGCAGCAGTACGGCGGGCGCGGCCGGGGCATCGCGGCCCCTGCCCTCCGGTGACACGTTCTACACCCCCGGCGCGAGCCGGCTGCGCAGCGAGGTCGAACGCCGCAGCGCCGCCCCGCTGGTCTGGCTGCACAACGCGCCGCGCCTCCTGCTTCCGGCGGTCATGGGCGCGGTGCTCATAGCGGGCCTGGCGCTGGCTGGCGCGGTCGGCGCGGTGCTGCTGGTGCTGCTTGCGGCGTTCTTCGGCTGGCTGGCGTATCTGACCTGGCCCCGCCTGCGCACGGGCGAGCGGGCGATGCGTGCGGGGGCGGTCGCGGTCCTGCTGGGGCTGGGTGTGGTGCAGAGCGGGTTGTTCTGAGCCCTGTTTGATTATGTCGCGGGTTTCCGGCGATGATCATGGCGAAATGCCCATCTCAGCTTAGATTCTTGAGCATTTCCGCAGAGTCGGCCACCCGCCCCGGCCGCATGCGGCGGGAAGCCGGACCTGCCGCGCCGGGCACCGCCGGTCCGGGCACCGCGGCTGCCGGGCCGGGAGGCGCTCGGCTCAGGCGCGGCGGCGGTGCCAACCCCGCCGGTGTACCGCAAGGCCTGAGGGTCACATTTTGACAACCGTTTTCGTTTTCTTCCATACTTGGGGAGTGCCCACCCTTACCGCCACCGGCTCCGCCGCCGGCCGCACCTCCTCCGGTGCCGCGCCGGCCATCCGCGTGGTCGACGCCGCGGTCGCCTACGACCGCGTCCCCGTCCTCGACGGCCTGAGCCTGGAAGTCCCCGCGGGCCAGACCCTGGCCATCCTCGGCCCCAACGGCTCGGGCAAATCCACGCTGATGCGCGCGATGCTGGGCCTGGTCCCGCTCACCGCCGGCCGTGTCGACCTGCACGGCACCGCCCTGCGCCGCTTCCGCGACTGGCCCCGGATCGGCTATGTGCCCCAGCGGCTCTCCGCCGGCGGCGGCGTGCCCGCCACCGTGCGCGAGGTCGTGGCCTCCGGCCAGGTGTCGCGGCGGCGCCGGCTGCACCGCACCACCGCCGCCGACCGCACCGCGGCCGCCGAGGCGCTTGAGGCGGTCGACCTCGCCGACCGCGCCCGCGACTCCGTGCACGAACTCTCCGGCGGCCAGCAGCAGCGGGTGCTGATCGCCCGCGCCCTCGCCGCCAAGCCCGACACCTTCCTCATGGACGAACCCATGGCCGGGGTCGACTCCGCCAGCCAGCGGGCGCTCGCCAACACCATCACGCTGCTCGGCCGCCAGGGCGCCACCATCGTGCTGGTGCTGCACGAACTCGGCCCGCTGGAACCGCTCATCGAGCGCAGCATCACCCTTTCCGGCGGGCACATCACCCACGACGGCGCGCCTCCCCCGCCCGAGGGCGACTGCGCGCGGCCGGGCCACGAGCACGTGCACCCCCACGCCGATCCCCCGTCCGCGGCTGCGGCCCTGCCCGGCATCGAGGTCTCCCCCCGTGGCTGAGATGCTCCAGCTCGACTTCATGCGCAGGGCGCTGCTGGCTGCGGCACTGGTGGGCATGGTCGCGCCGATCATCGGCACGTTCCTGGTGCAGCGGCGGCTGGCGCTGCTCGGCGACGGCATCGGCCACGTCGCCCTCACCGGCGTCGCGCTCGGCTTTCTCACCAGCACCTCCCCGGTCGCCACCGCCGCGATCGTGGCCGCTGCGGGTGCGGCGCTGATCGAGCTCGTGCGGGTACGTGCGCGCACCAGCGGCGACCTCGCGCTGGCGCTGCTGTTCTACGGCGGCATCGCCGGCGGGGTGCTGCTGATCGGGCTCGCGCCGGGCGCCACCACCGCCACCCTGACCGCCTACCTGTTCGGATCGGTCAGCACGGTCAGCAGCGGCGACATCGTGCTGGTGATCGCGCTGGCGGTGCTGGTGCTGGGCACCATCGGCTACTTCGGCCGCGAACTGTTCGTGCTCTGCCAGGACGAAGAGGTCGCCCGCGCCCACGGCCTGCCGGTGCGCCTGCTGAGCCTGATCCTGGCCATCACCGCCGCCCTGACCGTGGTCCTTGCGATGCGGGTGGTGGGTGTGCTGCTGGTCAGCGCGCTCATGGTGGTGCCCGTGGCGGCCGCGCAGCAGCTCAGCCGCAGCTTCCGGGTCACCCTGGCGGTGGCCGTGGCCATCGGCACGGTTGCCGCGCTGAGCGGGCTCTCGACCGCCTACTACGTCGACGTCGCCCCCGGGGCCGCCATCGTGCTGATCGCGCTGGCCGTATTCGCGGTTGCGGTCGTCGGCGGGTACCTGCTCCGCAGTATGCGCGGAGCCGTCCGCGCCACAGGGCGGAGCGCCGACCCGCCGGATCCGGGTACCATTCCCCAGACCGATGAGGGGGGCGTAACACCATGAGCACACGACGCGAGACCGTACGCCAGGCCCTCAATGAGAGCACCGGGTTCCGCAGTGCCCAGGACCTTTACGCGGACCTGCGCTCCGAGGGCTCCAAGATCGGCCTGACCACCGTCTACCGGGCGCTGCAGGCCCTCAGCGACTCCGGCGAGATCGACGTCCTGCGCACCGACGACGGCGAGGCCGTTTACCGCGCCTGCATCACCGAGTCCCACCACCACCACTTGGTCTGCCGCAGCTGCGGCAAGGCCGTCGAGGTCGAGGGGCCGACCGTCGAACGGTGGGCCGAGACCGTGGGCACCCAGCACGGATTCACCGACGTCACCCACACCGTCGAGGTCTTCGGTACCTGCGGCGCCTGCGCCGCGCGCTGATCCCGCCGGCGCGGGCGGTTTTGCGCGGCGCCGCTAGGGCGCCCTGCCGGCCCGCCTGCAGAACCGGGCCGGCGGAACAAGTGCGGGCAGGTACGCCCACGGCCAAGGGCCGCGGGGCTCAGCCTGACCGCCGCGCGGGCTGCAGCCGCTCGAGTTCGGGGCGCTTGGCCGCACGGCCGTCGCCGGAGGAACGCCCGGTCAGCCGGCGGCCGATCCAGGGCACCAGGAACTCCCGGGCCCAGTGCAGGTCCTCCTGGCGGGCCGCGCTCCAGGGCCGCGGCTGCTCGGCGGGCCAGGGCTCGCGCCAGTCGGCGGTGGGGCAGGCGTCCAGCAGCTCGCAGACCCGCAGCGCGATGCGGCGGTGCCCCTCGGGCGAGAGGTGCAGCCGGTCGCCGCTCCAGGCGCGGCGGTCCTGCAGCACCCGCATTCCCCACAGGTCCACGACGTCGCAGCCGTGGTCGTCGGCGATCGCCCGCAGGTTCATGTTGTAGGTGGCGATCTTGCCGCGCAGGTGGCGCATCACCGGTTGGAAGCCGGTGTCCATCCCGGTGAAGATGACGATGTGCGCCCCGGTGGCGGCAAGCTGCTTTACCGCGGCCTCGAAGATCCGCGCGGTCAGGTCGGGGTCGCCGCCGGGGCGGATGATGTCGTTGCCGCCGGCGCACAGGGTGACCAGGTCGGGGCGCAGCTCCACGGCGCGCGGTACCTGCTGCTCGACGACCTGGCGGATGAGCCGCCCGCGCACGGCGAGGTTGGCGTAGCGGACCTCGCCGCAGGTGGTGGCCAGATGCTCGGCAAGGCGGTCGGCCCAGCCCCGGAAACGTGCCGGGTCGGTCTCGGCCGTGCCGGGGTAAGGGTCGTCCATGCCCTCGGTGAAGCTGTCGCCCAACGCGACGTAGGAGATGATGCCGCTCCCGTTCGCAAAACCGCTCATGTCAATCGATGATGCACCTCGGGCCTCGGGTTACGCGACGGTAGGTTCCGGGGTCGGGCGCATACTGTAACGACTCTCACGTGCGGTCGGGCGGTGGCCGCACCGGCGGCGGCTACTCGGTTCGGCGGTCCGTGCGGCCGCCCTCGGCGGCGGGCGCACCGGTGTGCTCGGGCGGGGCGACCGGCTCCAGATCGGGGCGCTTGGCCGCGACCGAGTCGCCGGAGGAGCGCCCGGTGAGCCGGCGCCCCACCCACGGCACCAAATGCTCGCGGGCCCACTGCACATCGGCGCGGCGCGCCGAACGGCGGTCCGGCGCAGGCGCCGGCGGCCAGGCATCGTCGCCGCTGCCCTCGACCGGGACACCGAGGGTCTCGCAGACCTTCAACGCCAGCCTGCGGTGGCCCTCGGGCGACATGTGCAGCCGGTCGGCGTCCCAGGCCCGGGGGTCGGTCAGCGCTTGCATGGACCACTGGTCGACCAGGTAGCAGCCGTTGCGGTCGGCGATGGCGCGGATGTTCAGATAGTAGCGGGCGAACATGCCGATGCGCAGCCGCATGTAGCCGGCGCTGAAGTTGACCCCGGTGAACAGCACGACGTCGGCTCCCGCGCCGCGCAGGCGCCGCACCGCCTGCTCCAGAACGCGGGCGAGCTGGTCGGGGTCGGCGCCGGGCCGCAGCAGGTCGTTGCCGCCGGCGGAGATGCTGGCCAGATCGGGGGCGAGTTCGGCGGCGCGGGGAAGCTGGTCGGCCACGACCTGGCGCATCACCTTGCCGCGCACGGCGAGGTTGGCATAACGCAGGCCCGGCACGCGCGCGGCCAGGTGTTCGGCGGTGCGGTCGGCCCAGCCGCGGTAATGCAGCGGCCCGCCGCCGGGCCCGCCCGGGTAGGGGTCGCCCACGCCTTCGGTGAAGCTGTCGCCCAACGCGACGTAGTCGAGGGTGCGGCGGCTGGGGTCGAGCAGGCTCATTGCGCGTCCTCAGCGCTCTGCGGCTGCGGTTCGACCGGGTTGGGCACGGCGCCGCCATAGCGGCGGTCGCGGCTGGCGTAGATTTCGCAGGCGTGCCAGAGGTGGCGCCGGTCGAAATCGGGCCAGAGGGTGTCCAGGAACACCATTTCGGCGTAGGCCGACTGCCACAGCAGGAAGTTGGAGATGCGCTGCTCGCCGGAGGAGCGCAGGAACAGGTCGACGTCGGGGATTCCGGGCTCGTCGAGCTGCTTGGCGAGCATGGACTCGGTGATGCGGTCGGGGTTCAGGCGGCCTTCGGCTGCCTTGCGGGCAAGAGCCGCCGCCGCGTCGGCGATTTCGGCGCGGCCGCCGTAGTTGACGCAGAACTGCAGGGTCAGCGCGGTGTTGTCCTTGGTCATCTCCTCGGCGTCCTCAAGCTCGGAGATGACGCTCTTCCACAGGCGCCCGCGCCGCCCGGCCCAGCGGACCCGCACCCCCATGGAGTGCAGCTCGTCGCGGCGGCGGCGGATCACCTCGCGGTTGAAGCCCATGAGGAAGCGGACCTCGTCGGGCGAGCGTTTCCAGTTCTCGGTGGAGAACGCATAGGCCGACAGGTTGCCGACGCCCAGTTCCAACGCGCCTTCGACGACGTCGAACAGCGAGCTTTCGCCGGCCCGGTGGCCCTCGGTGCGGGCGAGGCCGCGTTCCTTGGCCCAGCGGCCGTTGCCGTCCATGACGATCGCAACGTGGTCGGGTGTCAGCTCCTTGGGCAATTGCGGCGGCCGGACCCCGCTGGGATGCGGGTTGGGCGGCCGGTAGGCCCGGGCTGATGTATCGAACAGGCTCAAGAGCGCTCCACAAGACGCAGCGATCGGATTCCGTTCTCCAGGTGCCACTGGAGGTAAGCGGCCACCAGCCCGCTGCACTCGTTGCGGTGGCGCTCCTGGCTGGTGTCGGCCGCGGGCCAGTCGCCGCCGAGCAGGGCCAGCATCAGTTGGAGGGTCTCGCCGGCGGGGTGGGTGGCGCCGTGGGGACGGCACACCGAGCACACCGACCCGCCGGCGTGCACGGCAAAGGCGCGGTGCCGGCCGTGCGAACCGCACTGCGCGCACTCCTGCAGCGCGGGGGCGTAGCCGGCGACCGCGAGTGAACGCAGCAGGTAGGCGTCCAGGACCAGCCGGGAGTCGTGGGTGCCCTCGCCCAGGGTGCGCAGTGCCCCGATGAGCAGCAGGAACTGCCGCAGGGCGGGGTCCTTCTCGACCACGACGACCTTCTCGGCGGTCTCCAGCATGGCGGTGGCCGCGGTGTAGCGCGAGTAGTCGCTGACGATGGACTCGCCATAGGCACGCACGGTCTCGGCCTGAGTGATCACGTCGAGTGTGCGGCCGGTGTAGAGCTGCAGGTCGACGTGGCTGAAGGGCTCCAGGCGGGCGCCGAAGCGCGATTTGGTGCGCCGGACGCCCTTGCCCACCGCCCGGACCAGGCCGGTGCGCCGGGTCAGCAGCGTGACGATGCGGTCGGCCTCGCCCAGCTTCTGGGCGCGGAGGACGACTCCTTCGTCACGGTAAAGGCTCACCCTTCCATTGTCGCGGATCCGCGGGCCCGAACGTGCACGTCGGGCGGAACGGACGCGCCGCGGGCGCCGGAACGCGGGCCCGCGCGGCCGTTGCGGGCCGCGGGCGGCCGCCCGCGCACGAAACCGCCCCGCTTATCACCCGAGACAAGCGTAAATCCGGCAAATCACGGCTAATACTCCCCTTCTATCTCGATTTGCTCTACGATCACGGCCTGGCAGCTCACAATTCCCGACCGGACAGGGGCTCGACGCCATGGCACGAGGACGGCGCCGACAGCGCAGGACGAGTGGCAACCGGGACCACGAGCGGACCCCGCGCCGCCCTTCCGCACCGGAACCCCGCAGCGGGCGCGGCCTGCGGCGGCCGCTCATCGGAGCACTAGTGGCCGTACCGGTGGGCCTGGGACTCGCGGCCGCGCTGGTCATTGCCGCCGGGCCGCCCACCGCCAACCCGCTGACCCAGGGCGCCCAAGCCGGAGCGGGCGCGCCCAACGGGGCCGACGAGGCCCTGCCGCCGACCGCTCCGGACGACTTCTTCGATGACCGCGGCGACGGCGGCCAGAGCCCGGCACCGGGCGGCGGCGCGGGATCGGGCCCCGGTTCGGGCACCGGCGGTGGCGGATCCCCCACACCCGACGGGGTGGCCGAGGGCGGCGCCACCATCGCTCCCTCGCAGCAGCCCGACGGCGAGCAGGAGGACTCCGGTTCCGGGGACTCCCAGCAGGATTCCGGCGGCTCCCCGGGCTCCGGCGGCGGCCCCGGCGGCGGCTCATCGGCCTCGCCGCTGGCCAAGCAGGTCGTGGCCCTCGCCAACGACGAGCGCGCCGAGGCCGGGTGCGGGCCGCTGTCCCTGGATCCCAAACTGACCGCCGCATCCGAGGCCCACAGCCGCGACATGGCCGAGCACGACTACATGGCCCACGAGAGCCTCGACGGCGAGAGCCCCGCCGAGCGCGCCGCAGCGGTCGGCTACCAGGCGTGGTCCGGCGAGAACGTCGCCGCGGGCTACTCCTCGGCCGAAGCGGTGATGGAGGGGTGGATGAACAGCCCCGGCCACCGCGCCAACATCCTCAACTGCGACAACACCGAGGTGGGGGTCGGCGAAACCGACACCAAGTGGGCGCAGAACTTCGGCCGCGATTAAGTACCGGCCGGCGGCGCGGTGACCGTTTCCGCGGCGCTGCGGTGGCGCCGGCGCGGGCCGCCGGCGCCACCGTGCGGCGGATCGGCCTGCCGATCCCGCCGGATCAGCCCTGCCGGGTCTTGGCGGCTTCGGCGTGGGCCCGGCCGATGGCGCTGCACACCGCCTTCAGCGACGCCGTGGTGATGTTGTGGTGGATACCCACGCCCCACACGGTGCGCCCGTCGATCTCGGCCTCGACGTAGGCGGCGGCGCGCGCGTCGCTGCCCACGTCCAGCGAGTGCTCGACGTAGTCCAGCACCTGGACCTTGATGTCGACGTCGGTCAGCGCGTCGCAGAACGCCGAGATCGGCCCCTGGCCGGTACCGGCGACCTCGCGGATCTCATCGTGCACCCGCACGTCGGCGCTGATGCGGTAGGCGCCGTCGCCGGCCGGCTGCGAACGGTGCGCCAGCACGCCCACGGGCCCGTCGTCGCCGAGGTAGGTGGCCGAGAAGATCTCCCAGATCCGGTCGCCGGTGAACTCGCCGCCCTCGGCGTCGGTGAACTCCTGGACCTGGTGGGAGAACTCGATCTGCAGGCGGCGCGGCACCTCCAGCGCGTGGTCGCGGTACAGGATGTAGGACACCCCGCCCTTGCCCGACTGGCTGTTGACCCGGATGACGGCCTCGTAGTCGCGGCCCACGTCCTTGGGGTCGATGGGCAGGTAGGGCACCTGCCACGGGTGGTCGGCCACCGGGGTGCCCGCGGCGGCCGCGTCGTCCTCCAGCGCGCTCAGGCCCTTCTTGATGGCGTCCTGGTGGGAGCCGGAGAAGGCGGTGTAGACCAGGTCGCCGCCGTAGGGGTGGCGCGGCGCGACGGGCAGTTGGGTGCAGTGCTCGACGGTGCGCCGCACGGAGTCCAGGTCGGAGAAGTCGATCATGGGGTCGACGCCCTGGCTGAACAGGTTCATGCCCAGGGTGATCAGGTCGACGTTGCCGGTGCGCTCGCCGTGGCCGAACAGGCAGCCCTCGACCCGGTCGGCGCCGGCCATCACGCCCAGCTCGGCCGATGCGATGCCGGTGCCCCGGTCGTTGTGCGGGTGCACCGACAGGCACACGTGCTCGCGCCGCGACAGGTTGCGGCTCATCCACTCGATCTGGTCGGCGTAGACGTTGGGGGTCGCCCGTTCGACGGTCGCCGGGAGGTTGAGGATGATCTCGCGGCCGGGTCCGGGCCGCCACACGTCCATGACGGCCTCGCAGACCTCCAGGGCGAAGTCCAGCTCGGTGTCGATGAAGATCTCGGGCGAGTACTCGTAGCCAACGTAGGCGGAGTCGCCCAGGTAGCGCTCGATGCAGTCCATGACCGCGCGGGTTCCGTCGACGGCGATGGCCTTGCAGGCGTCGCGGTCGACGCCGAAGACGACGCGGCGGAACTCCGGTGCGGTGGCGTTGTACAGGTGCACGGTCGAGCGCTCGGCGCCCACCAGGCTCTGCACGGTGCGTTCGATCAGGTCGGGGCGGGCCTGGGTCAGCACCGAGATCTGCACGTCATCGGGGATGAGGTCGCCCTCGATCAGGCTGCGTACAAAGTCGAAGTCGGTCTGGCTGGCGGCCGGGAAGCCGACCTCGATCTCCTTGTATCCCATGCTGACCAGCAGCGCGAACATCTCGTGTTTGCGCTGGGGATCCATCGGTTCGATCAGCGCTTGGTTGCCGTCGCGCAGGTCGGTCGACAGCCAGCGCGGGGCGGCGGAGATGGTCTTGGCCGGCCAGGCGCGGTCGGGCAGATCGACCGCGGGGAAAGGGCGGTAGCGCTGGAAAGGCATGGAACTGGGTTGCTGCTGCGGGACCATGGAAAAGGCTCCTTGCGAGGGCTCGCGGTGTGACGGCCGACCTGAACACGCCAAAGCTCCGCGGCGAGGGAGCCGACCTGTCTACCGACCCCCGCCGCGGCCACTAAGGAGGAGCAGCTCACGCAGCATAGTGCCCGCCACACTAGCAGACCCCCGGGCGCCGCTTCGCCGACCGGGGGCCGCTGCGCCTGCTGCGCCCGCCAACGGGGGTTCCGGCCGCGGCCCGCTCGCCGTTCGGGCCGCGGCCGGACCGCGGTCAGCCGGCGGCGCCCGGCAGCGGTTCGAACTCGCTGACGGCGTCGATGGCCGGTCCGTGCGGCGTGTTGGCCTCGCGCTCGATCATGACCTCCACCAGCACCGGCCGCGACGTGCGCCGGGCCTCCTTGCGCGCCCAGTCGATCGCGCCGCGGATGGCGCCGGGCTCGGTGACCCGGCACCCGGTGCACCCGTAGGCCGCCATGATCGCGACGTTGTCGGTGCCGTGGGTGTCGTAGTGGATGTCGACCTGGTAATTCATGCCGTAGGGGATCTCGGCCTGGCGGATCAGCCCGAGGTATTCGTTGTTGAGCATGATGACCACGAACGGCACGTCGTACTGGGCGGCAACCGCCAACTCCTCCACTGTGTACTGGAAGCTGTAGTCGCCGACGACCCCGACCACCTCGGCTTCGGGATCGGTGCGCGCCAGCGCCTTCTGCACGCCGATGGCCGCGGGGATCTCCCAGCCCAGCGGACCGGCCTGGCCGCACACCTGGTAGTGGCGCGGCAGGTGGGCCTTCTGGTGCTGGCCGCCCCAAATCTGGTACAGGCCGATCGCGGTGACGAAGTAGGTCTCCGGCCCGAACGCCTCGTTGATCTCCTTGTAGACCCGCGGCGCCTTGATGGGGACCGAGTCGAAGTCCTCGCGGCGGCCCAGTTCCGCCTTGAGCCGGCCGACCCGCTGCACCCACCGACCGGACTCGCGGGCGCAGCCGCGCCGGGCGGCGCTGCGGGCCAACTCCCGCAGGAACACCCCGGCGTCGGAGACCACGCCCAGGTCGGGCTCGAAGACCCGGCCGATCTGGGTGGGTTCGACGTCGACGTGGATGAACGCCCGCTCGCCGCGGTACACGTCCAGCGTGCCGGTGTGGCGGTCGCCGAAACGCGCGCCCACCGCCAGGACCAGGTCCGACTCCAGGAACGAGGCGTTGCCGTAGCGCTGCGACGTCTGGATCCCGGCCATGCCGGCGAACAGCGGGCTGTCCTCGTCGAAGGCGCCCTTGCCCATGAGCGTGGTCTGTACGGGCACGCTCAAGTACTCGGCGACCGCGCGCAGCGCGTCGGCGGCCTCGGCGATGACCACGCCGCCGCCGGCCAGGATGAGCGGCCGTTCGGCGGCCAGCAGCATGTCCAGGGCGCGTTCGACGCGCGGCGGGTGCGGCAGCACCGGGTGCAGCCCCAGGGGCGCGTCGATGGCCGGGTCGTAGGTGATGGTCTGCTGCGCGATGTCCAGCGGCAGGTCGACCAGCACCGGCCCGGGGCGCCCCTGGCGGGCGATCCGGAACGCCTCGCGGAAAATCCACGGTGCCTGGCCCGCTTCCTTGAGCTGGACCGCCCACTTGGTCACCGGAGCGGCGATCGCGGTGATGTCGACCGCCTGGAAGGCCTCCTGGTGCAGTTTGGTCGAGACGTTCTGGCCGGTGATGCAGACCATCGGGACGGAGTCGGCCATCGCGGTGTAAAGGCCGGTGATCATGTTGGTCCCGGCGGGACCGGAGGTGCCGATGGCCACCCCGACACCGCCGGTGGTGCGTGCCCAACCGTCGGCCATGTGGGTGGCGCCCTCCTCGTGGCGGACGGTCAGGTGCTCGATACCGCCCACCTCTTCGAGTGCCTTGTAGAGCGGCAGGACGGCTGCTCCCGGACAACCGAACGCGGTGTCGACGCCCTCGGACTTGAGGACTTCGACCACGGCGTTCATCGCGGGCATCTGTACCATGGTTTGCTGCGCCTCTCTGTTGCCAGTGGTTCTGTTCAGTGGGGGTGCCGGGGCCGCCGGCGGATCACCGGGTGCGGCCAACACCCGGGGCGCCCGGCCGCGGACACCGCGGCACGGGTCCGCTCCTGCCGGCGGCCCTGTCCGTACTGCTGCTTCTGCTACTGCTGCTATTTCTGCTCGGCTGCGAGCTGGTCGACCACCTTGAGCAGCGCCGAGTGGTCCAGGCCGCCGTGGCCCTGGGCCTTCAGCGCGCCGATGAACTGCGCCACCAGCGAACCCATCGGCACGGGCACGCCGGCCGCGCGTGCGGCGGCGGTGACGATGCCCATGTCCTTGTCGTGCAGCTCGATGCGGAATCCCGGTTCGAACCGGCGGTGGCGCATGGCCTCGCCCTTGCGGGTGAGCACGGTGCTGCCCGCCAGTCCCCCGTTGAGGACGCGCAGGCCGGCCTCTGTCTCGACACCGTGCGCCTCCAGGAACACCAGCGCCTCGGCGACGAGCTGGATGTTGCCGGCGACGACGAGCTGGTTGGCCGCCTTGACGGTCTGCCCGGCGCCTGCCGGACCCACCAGCACGGCGGTGCCCAGCGGGGCGAACACCTCCGCAGCGGCGCCGAAGTCGGCCGGGTCGCCTCCGGCCATGATCGACAGCACTCCTTCGACCGCCCCGGCCTCGCCGCCGCTGACGGGCGCGTCCAGCACCCGCAGGCCGCGCTCGGCGCCCTGGGCGGCCACGGCGCGCGCCGTGTCGGGTCGGATGGTGCTCATATCGACGACCAGCGTGCCGGGGGCCGCGCTGTCGAAGACGCCGCCCGCGGCGAACATGGCCGCTTCGACATCGGGCGAGTCGGGGACCATGGTGATGACGGTGCCGGCGCCGGCGACCGCTTCGGCGGGAGTCCGGGCCGGGGTGCCGCCCTTGGCGGCGAGGCGGTCGGCCTGTTGAGGGTTGCGGTCGTAGCCGCGTACGTCGAACCCGGCCGCGGCCAGGTTGGCGGCCATGGGCAGGCCCATGATGCCGAGCCCGATGAATGCGATGGTGCGGGATTGGGACATGGCTGTTCCTCGCCTTTCTCCTGCGCAGAAGCGCCGGGGGTGGGGGTGGGAGCGGCGGCGGGCGGTGCCGGGCTCAGCCGCGCAGCCAGCCGAAGCTTTCGGCGGTGGCGACCGTGGGCTTGTACTCCAGGCCCACGTGCCCGCTGTAGCCGTTCTCCTGCGCCACCGCCAGCAGGTCCATGAGCGGCAATTCGCCGCTGCCGGGCTCGCCGCGTCCGGGCACGTCGGCAATCTGGATGTGGCCGAATGCGGCGGCGTGGTCGCGCACGACGGCCGCGACGTTGTCGCCGTTGACCGCGAGGTGGAACAGGTCGGCCAGCAGCGCGACGTTGGCCGCGCCGGATTCGCGCGCGGCGGCCGCAAAGGCGAGCCCTGCGACGGCGGTGGTCAGGGGGTAGTCGGCGGCGCCGCTGATGGGCTCGATGAGGACGGTGCCGCCGGCGGCCGCCAGGGTCTTGGCCGCGGCGGCGGTGTTCTGCAGTGCGGTCTCGGTGTGTTCGGCGGGGTCGACGCCCTCCTGGCGCAGACCGTAGAGCGCGTTGAAGGCCGTTGTCCCGGTGCGTTCGGCGATGCCGGCGACGACGTCGAGGTTGTCGCGGAACTCGGCCACCCGGTCGGGATGGCTGAGGATCCCGCGATCGGGCCCGGGCAGGCGCCCGGCGAACAGGTTCAGCCCGGTGAGGCGGACGCCGGCGTCCTCGATGGCGGCGACGAACCCGTCGACCTCGGCGTCGGGGGGCACGGCGGTCTCGAAGGGCCACCAGAACTCGACGGCTTCGAACCCCGCTTGCCGGGCGGCGGCCGGCCGCCGGTGCAGCGGGAGTTCGGTGAACAGCAGCGAACAGTTGACGGTGTAGGACAGCGAGTGGCTCATCGCCCGCCTCCTCGAATGGGCATCCGGGGCAATCATTGATTCCTTGTTAGTTTTCGTAATGTGGAATTCACTTTTCACTTCAAGGAATCAATCGGAGTTTGCGGCACGCCCGCAGGGTTGTCAACCATCCGCGGTGGTTTCCGCGGCGCCCGATCCGTCCCGCCACCGGCAGGCGCCTCCGCCCGACCGCCTGCCCGCCCGGACCGCCCGCAGCGCCTGATCCGGCCGATCCGCGTGACGGCACACGGCCGGGACTCCTAGGGTCGCGACCGGCCGCCACCGGATCCGCGGGCGGACTCGGGCGGACACCGGCAGGCCAAGGGGCCGCTAGAGAGGCCGGTTGGCGCCCCGCTTCCATATGGCGAACGGCGGCTTTTACAATTCGAAAAGGATCGAACTGCGCAACAGACACAGCGGCCGGCGGGCCCTCGCTGCGCACCGGGCGCCGCGACCGCCGGCACCGAGCGGATGGGAGCAGCAACGTGGCTACGTCACAGGCGGCGGCCGGCGCCGACCCCGAACCCAAGGTGCGCTCGGGCGGTGTGCAGTCGCTGGACCGCGCGTTCGCCCTGCTGGAGATCATGGCCGATGCCGGCGGCGAGGTCTCGCTCAGCCAGCTCGCCGAAACGTCCGGGCTGCCGCTGCCCACCATCCACCGCATCATCCGCACCCTGCTCACCAACGGGTACGTGCGCCAGCTCCCGTCGCGGCGCTACGCGCTGGGGCCGCGCCTGATCGGGCTGGGCGACAGCGCCTCGCGGATGCTGGGCACCTGGGCGCGGCCGCATCTGAGCCACCTCGTCGACGAACTCGGCGAAACCGCCAACCTCGCCATGCTCGACGGCGACAAGGTCGTCTACGTCGCCCAAGCGCCGTCCCCGCACGCGATGCGGATGTTCACCGAGGTCGGCAGACGCGTGCCGGTGCACTCGGCGGGCGTGGGCAAGGCGCTGCTCGCCCAGCTCCCCGAGCAGGAGGCGCTGGCGGCCCTGCGCCGCACCGGCATGCCCGCCGCCACCGACCGCACCATCACCACCGCCGACACCTTCCTCGCCGAGATGCACCGCATCCGCGAGCGGGGATATGCCATCGACGACGGCGAACAGGAGATCGGGGTGCGCTGCGTCGCCGTTCCGGTGCAGGGCGGCCCGGCGATGATGGCGGTCTCCATTTCGGGACCCGAAGCCCGGGTGAGCTGGGATTTCGTCGACCGGGCCGCGCCGATCGTGCGCCGGGCCGCACTGGCCCTGGCCGGCGACCTCGACCACCGCGATTGACCGCGGCGCCCTGGCCCCAAGTCCAAAGAGTCGGCGGAGCGCCCGACCAGAGGTACGGCGCCGCCCGCCCCCAGCCGGCCGCGCCCGGCCGCGAAGGACCGAGCCCCGCAGCGGTGCCGCCCTGCCGGCGGCTCAAGCGGCTCAACCGGCCGGGCCGGCGCGCGGCCCGGCGCTCAGGTCTGCTGGTCGAACCCGAGCCGCCGCAACTGCTTGGGGTCGCGCTGCCAGTCCTTGGCCACCCGCACCCGCAGGTCCAGGTACACCTTGCAGCCCAGGAGCGCCTCGATGTGGCGGCGCGCGACCGAACCGACCTCGCGCAGCCGCGCCCCTTTCGCGCCGATCACGATCGCCTTCTGGCTGGGGCGCTCGACGTACAGCGACGCATAGATGTCGACCATCTCGCGCCCCGGGCGGGTGTCGGCGCGCATCGCCATTTCCTCCACCACGACCGCGATGGAGTGCGGCAGCTCGTCGCGGACGCCCTCCAGCGAGGCCTCGCGGATCAGCTCGGCCACCAGCATTTCGTCGGGTTCGTCGGTGAGGTCGCCGCCGGGGTAGAGCGGCGGCCCCTCGGGCAGGTGCCCGCAGAGCACGTCGGCGACCGTGTCGGTCTGGAAACCGGACTCGGCCGAGACCGGCACGATGTCGGCCCACTCGCCGAGCTGCGACACGGCCAGCAGCTGCGCGGAGACCGCCGCCCGGTCGGTGCGGTCGGTCTTGGTGACCAGCGCGACCACCGGGGTCCGCCGCTGCGCCGCGAGTTCGCGGGCGATGTAGGTGTCACCCCGCCCGATCGGTTCGTCGGCGGGGATGCAGAACCCGATCACGTCGACCTCGACCAGCGTCGACCGCGCCAGGCTGTCCAGCCGCTCCCCCAGCAGCGTGCGCGGCTTGTGCAGTCCGGGGGTGTCCACGACGATGAGCTGGGCGTCGTCGCGGTGCACGATCCCGCGCACGGTGCGGCGGGTGGTCTGCGGCTGGGTACTGGTGATGGCCACTTTCTGGCCCACCAGCGCGTTCATCAGGGTCGACTTGCCCACATTGGGCCGGCCGACGAAGCAGGCGAACCCGCTGCGGAAGCCCTCGGGGTAAGAGGGCATCTCCAGCGGGGTCCGCAGCTTCTCCAGGTCGAGGTCGTCCATCTCTCCAGTCTCGTCTGCTACCGCGGCGGACGCCACCGCCGCGGGTCGGGCGCCGGTGCGCTCAGGTGCGCAGGGCGGCGGTGGGTGTGCCGTCGGGGGCGGCGAGGACGACCAGGGGCGTCTTCATGTCGGCTGCCGCCGCCCGATCGGCGTCGGCGACTTCGGTGGCCTGGGTGACCACGGCCGCGGCCTCCAGTGCGCCGGCCTCGCTGGAGACGGCAGCGGCGATGGCGGCCTGCAGCGCGGTCAGTTTCAGCGACGGCAGCGCAACCGTGCACGCCGTGTAGGTGCGGCCGGTCTCGTCGCGCACGGCGGCGCCTTCGACGGCCTGGGTGCGGGCGCGGGAGCTGCGCGCGAGGGTGATCAGCTTCTCGTCCTCGGGGCCGATTTCATCGGGGACGGCGGTTTCGGTCACGGTCTGCACTCTCCTTGCAGCGGGTTCGCGGTCACGGGGCGGCGGTTGGCGGGCCCGCGGGTGCACCCGGTTTGCACCGGCCCGTACGGGCCTGCCGGTTGCACCGATACGGGCGCGGTCGGAAACGTTGGCGCCCCGCACGGCGGCACCGCCGGCGGCGGTAGGACGCCGCAGGCGGCGGGAGCCGGTCTCACTCCTCTTCGGTGTGCGCGGGCTCCAGTTCCTCGACCAGGACGGTGGCGGTCTGGTTGCGGCGTCCCACCGTGTCCTCGGCGGTCAGCCGCAACCCAGCGTAGACGGCCTGGGACCCG
Organism: Streptomonospora sediminis; assembly: GCF_054778995.1. Taxonomy (NCBI): domain Bacteria; kingdom Bacillati; phylum Actinomycetota; class Actinomycetes; order Streptosporangiales; family Nocardiopsidaceae; genus Streptomonospora; species Streptomonospora sediminis. The sequence goes on along the minus strand of NZ_BAAGYZ010000112.1, from coordinate 83,875 downwards.
GTGATGGGCACCCGCCCCAGGGCATAGGCCAGCAGCCCGCCGACGGTCTCGACGTCGGGCGCATCGAGCTCGGTCCCGTACAGCTCGGCCAGTTCGCCCAGCGGCAGGCGGGCGGTGACGCGGGTGCGGCGCTCGTCCAGGCGCTCGATGGGCGGGACCTCGTCGTCGTACTCGTCGGTGATCTCGCCGACGATCTCCTCGACGATGTCCTCGATGGTGACCAGTCCGGCCGTGCCGCCGTACTCGTCGATGACCACCGCGACGTGGATGCGCCGCTGCTGCATGTCGCGCAGCAGTTCGTCGATGGGCTTGGTGTCGGGCACGTAGGAGGCGGCGCGCATCACTTCGCCGACCGTTTCGGTGCCGCCTGCGGCGCCGGGGTACTCCCCGGCCGGGGCCGCCGGCTCCGGGACGGTCCCGCGCCCCCACTCCCGGCGCAGCCGGGCGATCACGTCTTTGAGGTAGACGATGCCGACGACGTCGTCCTCGTCTTCGCCGGTGACCGGGATCCGGGAGAACCCGCTGCGCAGCGCCAGGGAGAGCCCTTCGTCCAGGGACGCGCCGCGTTCGACGAAGACGATGTCGGTGCGCGGCACCATGACCTCGCGCACCGAGGTGTCGTCGAGTTTGAACACCGAATGGATCATCTGGCGTTCGTCGGCGTCGATGACGTGGCCGCGCTCGGCCAGGTCGACCAGGCGGCGCAGTTCGCTCTCGCTGGTGAATGGGCCGCTGCGGTCGCCGATGTTGCGCGGCGTCAGCGAGCGCCCCACCTTGACCAGGCCCTGTGCGAGGGGCCCCACCACCGGTGCGGCGGGGGCGAGGACGTTCACGCTGGCCGCCGCCACCGAGGCGGCGAACTGCCGGCCCAGGATGCGCGGGGTGACCGCGACGAACACGTAGTCGACGACGATCATCAGCAGCACCGTGCACAGCGCCGCCGCCCAGCCCGCGCCCAGCCAGCCGATGAAGCCCACTGCGAGCGAAACCGCCGCCAGTACCTCGCAGGCCACCCGCAGCAGCAGCACCGTGTTCAGGTGCGCGGTGGGGTCGGCGGCGACCTTGCGCAGCCGGCGGGCGCCTGCGCTGTCGTCGTCGGGGGTCTCGCTCTCCATCCCGGCGGTGCGGGTGACGGCCACTTCGGCGCTCACGAAGAACGCGGCGGCCAGGGCGAACACCGCCGCGGCCGGAAACGCGTAGACCGGGTCGAACGGAGCCTGCGCCGCGGCTGCGGCCAGGTGTCCCGGGCCGGCCGCAGCGGCCGGCCCCGGTGATCCGGGGATCATCGGGCGGTGTCTTCCCTCTCCTGCTCTCGATCGGCCGCGGCGGTGTCAGCGGCCCGCCAACCCGTCAGCAGTTCGGCCTGCAGCCCGAACATCTCCTTGTGCTCGTCGGGTTCTGCGTGGTCGTAGCCGAGAAGGTGCAGGATGCCGTGCGTGCACAGCAGGTCGATCTCCTCCTGCGTGCTGTGGCCGGCCTTGTCGGCCTGGCGCTCGGCGACCTGCGGGCAGATGATGACATCGCCCAGCACGCCCGGCTCGGAGACGCGCTCCTGCCCGCCGGGGCGCAGCTCGTCCATTGCGAACGAGAGCACATCGGTGGGGCCGGGCTCCTGCATCCAGCGCACGTGCAGCTCCGTCATCGGTTCCTCGTCGACGAGGACGAGCGACAGCTCCGCCAGCGGGTGGATCCGCATGGCGTCCAGGACGTAGCGGGCCAACCGGGCCAGCCGCTCCTCGTCGGCGGGGACGCCGGACTCGTTCGCGACGTCAATACTCATTGCTCAGTGCGCCTTCGTTTCGTGGTCGGTACCGCAGACGGGAACGCGTGGGCGCCCCGACCGCGCTGTGCGGCGGGGCGCCCGCGCCGGTCACCCCGGGGTGCCGGTGCTCGGTTGGGACCGGGCCGCGCCTGTGCGCCCGCGCGCGCCCTGGGAGCCGTTCTGCTGGCTGTCATACCGACCATAGGCGTCGACGATGGCGCTGACCAGCTTGTTCCGCACCACGTCCGTGCTGTTCAGCCGGCAGAACCCGATGTCGTCGACACCGTGCAGGATGTGCTCGATCGTGCGCAGCCCGCTGGAGGTTCCGTTGGGCAGGTCGACCTGCGTGACGTCGCCGGTCACCACGATCTTGGAGTCGAAGCCCAGGCGTGTCAGGAACATCTTCATCTGCTCGGGCGAGGTGTTCTGCGCCTCGTCGAGGATGATGAAGGAGTCGTTGAGCGTGCGCCCGCGCATGTAGGCCAACGGTGCGACCTCGATCGTGCCCGCCGACATCAGCTTGGGGATCGACTCCGGCGCCAGCATGTCGTGCAGGGCGTCGTAGAGCGGCCGCAGGTAGGGGTCGATCTTCTCGTAGAGCGTGCCCGGCAGGAACCCCAGCCGCTCGCCGGCCTCGACGGCCGGCCGGGTCAGGATGATCCGGTTGACCTGCTTGTTCTGCAGCGCCTTGACCGCCTTGGCCATGGCCAGGTAGGTCTTTCCGGTACCGGCCGGGCCGATGCCGAAGACCACCGTGTGGCGGTCGATGGCGTCGACGTAGTGCTTCTGGTTGAGGGTTTTGGGACGGATGGTGCGCCCGCGCGCCGAGAGGATGTCGTGCGTGAGCACGTCAGCGGGGCGTTCGCCGCCGCCTGGGGACCGCAGCATGCCCAGTGTGCGGTCGATGGCATCGGGGGTGACCACGGTGCCGTTCTTCACGAGTTCGAGCAGCTCCTCGATCAGCCGCACCACAACCGAGGTCTCCTCGGGACTGCCGCTGATCGTGATCTCGTTGCCGCGAACATGGATGTCGCTGTCGAACGAACGCTCCACGGTGCGGAGCAGCTCATCGCCCGAGCCCAGCAGGTTGACCATCATGTGCTCTTCGGGCACCGCGATCTTGACCTGCGTGCTCTGTTGTGTTGACTCGACCATGATGTGGCCTTGCGGCCGTCTCGCCCCTGCCTCTCGCGATCTGGAGTCGGTTCGCCCCGTCGCACGGCCCCGTTGTGCGGGGGACGTGACCACCGTGGCCGCAGTGATCGCAGCGAACTCTGTCGTCGTATCCGAGTCTACCAACGGCGCCGCAACGCTCCCGAGCGGTTTATCCGGGGGGCCATTCCATCCCGCGGCCGCCGAGCAGGTGGCAGTGGAGGTGGAATACGGTCTGCCCGGAACCGGGCCCGGTGTTGAAGACAAGGCGGTAGCCGGTCGAGTCGATGCCCTCGGCCGCGGCGATGGCGTGGGCCTCGCGGGCGATCTCGTCCATGACGCCGGTGTCCTCCCGCGCCGCCGAGACCGCGTCGGGATAGTGCCGGCGCGGAATGACCAGCACGTGCGTGGGCGCCTGCGGGTTGATGTCGCGGAACGCCAGGACTCGTTCGCCCTCGCGGACGATCTCGGCGGGCACTTCGCCTGCGGCGATCTTGCAGAACAGGCAGTCGGGCTCGGTCGTGGTCACCGTTGGGCCTTTCCGTGGTCTGGGTGCAATCTACGGCCACTGGCCGCCGGGCGTTCGCCGCCGCCGGTGCGGCCGGGCTGCGCCCGGGCGTGCAGGCCGCGCCTCCATGATGCCCCAGCAGGGGGTGGTGCACAGCGCACCAGGTGCTGCGGCCGGGTTCCGTTCCCGCGGCCGGCGCCCCCGTTGGCGGCCCTGTTCGACGGTCCTGCTGCCAAGCGCGTGCACGATCTTCTACGGTGTGCGTCGTGCCGTCGTCCCCTCAACAGCCGTCCCCTCGGCCAGGTGGTGCTTCCGTGAGGCCTCCCCGCACGCCCGCCCGTCCACCCGTCCGCTCCCCCGCCGGCGCGGGCGAGCGGCCGGACGCCCGGCCGCGCCGCAGCCGCCGGGGCTCGGGCTATTCTGTTGCTCCGCGCAACTTCGGGTGCAGCCGCCCGTACGGTCGGCGGTTCGGTGGAGGGACTCAGGCGGTGGGGCGATGTCGTGCCGCGTGCCAAGGACAGGATGCGGTGGCCGGTCGACGGCACCGCGTCTCGGCGACAACGAGGCGGAACGAGAAGTACAGGTATGCCCTTTCGTAAACCGGACGACAAGGGCGCGCGTCAAACGGACGTGACTGAAACAATGGTCGCAGGGGCCCCCGCAGCGCCGGTAGCGGTCGATTGGGATGCCGACCAAGCCGTCACCCAGCTCTACAGCACGCAGTACCGCCCGCTGGTCCGGCTCGCCACCCTGCTCGTTCGCGACATCGCCACCGCCGAGGAAGTCGTCCAGGACGCCTTCGTCGCGATGCACGGCGCGTGGCGGCGGCTGCGCGACCCGAACAAGGCCCTGTCGTATCTGCGCCAATCGGTCGTCAACCGGGCCAGGTCTGTGCTCCGGCACCGGGCCGTGGTAGAAAAGCACGCGCCCAAAGCCATGCCCGACGCTCCCAGCGCCGAACAGGGCGCCATGGGCGAACTGGAGCGAGCGGCCGTCATCGACGCTCTGCGCGACCTGCCCACCCGCCAGCGTGAGGCGATCGTGCTCCGGTACTACGGCGACCTCTCCGAGGCGCAGATCGCCGATGCGATGGGCATCAGCCGCGGCGCAGTCAAGAGTCATACCGCACGGGGGATAGCCGCGCTCCGCTCGGTTCTGGAGCAGACGACATGACCGAACCACCCGACGACTCCATCGAAGAACGGCTCCGCGCCATCCTGCGCGCCGAGGCCGGTTCCGTCGATTCCTCCCCGGAGGCGCTGAACGCGATCCGGGCCCGCACCCAGCAGCGCAGCGGCTGGTTCGCCGCGCTGTTCAACGCCCCGTGGCTGCGCCCTTCGCTCGCGGTGGGGGCCGCTGCGCTGATCGTCGGCTCGGTGCTGATGGGCGCGCCGCAGGTTCGCGACCAGATCCTGCCGCAGTCGCTGACCTCACCGGCCCAAAGCGGCCAGGGCGGCTCGGGCGGCGGCGACAACGGCGCCAGCGACAAGGACGCCCTCACCGGCGAAACCCCGCCCGAGCAGGAAGACCCCGCCGACCGCCCCAGCGGCGGCGCCGAACCCACCGCCGACCCCGGCACACCCGCTGATCCCGACGACGAAACGCAGTCCTACGGAACCACCGAGCACTGCATCTCGGGCACCGAACCCACGCACAACCCGAAACCCACGTCGTCGGCAGGCGGCACGGCAACGGGCGGTCCCGGCGGGGGATCCGGCACGTCCGGCTCCCGCTCCGGGTGCGGCCCTAGCGGCCGGCCCACCGCCCCCGGCGAGCACCCCCCGCCGGAGCAGCCCGGCGACGGCTCCACCGGCGACTCCACCACACCGCCCGGCGACACCTCCGGCGAGGACGACTCCGCCGGCGATGGCGGCACGCCCACCACCGGCCCCGACGACACCGCCACCGGCGACGACCCGATCCTCGACACCGAGTGACCCCCCGGACCGCCGCGCCCCGCCGGAACGCGGTGCATGCGGGGCACGCGGCGACGACCGAACGGTTGTCCGCCGGCTAAGCGGGCGGCGCGCGGCCGCGTGTGCTGCGGCCGACCGGGCCGGTGTCACCACCGGCCGCAGCGGGCCTGCAGCACGGCCAAGGCGGCCACCCCCGCTGTCGAGGTGCGCAGCACCGTCGGGCCCAGCAAGGCGCGCATCGCTCCGGCGGTGTCCAACGCGCGCAGTTCGCCCTCAGCGAAACCGCCTTCGGGGCCGACCACCACGACGATCTCATCGGCAACCGGATCGCCGCCGCTTCCCGGGCCCTCCGGCGCGACCAGCGGATCGGGCAGCGGCACGCCCGACAGCCGGCTGCCGGCGTCCTCGTGCAGCACGATCCCGGCTCCGGCCGCCGCCACCCGCGCACAGACCTCGCCGATCCCGGCCGGCTCGGCCACCTCGGGGATCCGGCTGCGCCGCGACTGCTTGGCGGCCTCGCGGGCCGTGGAGCGCCACTTGGCCAGCGACTTGGCCGCGCGCTCCGGTTTCCAGCGCGTGATGCACCGCTCGGCGGCCCAAGGCACGATGCGGTCGACGCCCGCTTCGGTCATGACCTCGACCGCGAGTTCCCCCCGGTCGCCCTTTGGCAGCGCCTGGACCACGGTCAGGCTCGGACTGGGCCGGGGGTCGGCACCGCGCTCCTGGACCGCGCAGACCACGCGGTCGCCGCCGGCCTCGACCACCCGGCAGCGCGCCCGGGTGCCCGCGCCGTCGACCAGGTGGATGGTCTCGCCCGCCGCGACACGGCGCACCGCAGCGGCGTGCCTGCCCTCGGGTCCGGACAGCACAACGGTGTCGCCGGCCAGTTCACCGGGCTCGCTGAGGAAGACCGGAGGTGTCACGCTTACCCCGATTCCACTGACGGGCGCTCCTGCCGGGCGCAACGGCCCGGCACAAGTGCGGGCCGGCGCCGCGCGAAGGGCGGCACCGGCCCGCTGTAGTCGGCAACCCGGCAGCAGGTCGCTGCTGTTGTGGCGGGCAGATGGTCAGCGCGCGCCGAAGGCGTCGCGCAGCTTGGAGAACAGGCCGCCGTGGCCGGGGCTGAACTTGCCGGGCGGCTGGTCCTCGCCGCGAAGCTCGGCGAACTTGCGCAGCAGCGCCTCCTGCTCCTCGTCCAGCTTGGCGGGGGTCTCGACGTCGACCTGGATCATCAGGTCGCCGCGCCCGCTGGAGTCGAGGTGGCGCGTACCGCGGCCCGGCAGCGTGATGACGTGCCCGGAACCGGTACCCGGCCGCAGGTCGATCTGCTCGGTGCCGTCAAGGGTGTCGAAGGTGAACGAGGCGCCCAGGGCCGCCGCGGTCATCGGCACCGTGATGGTGCAGTGCAGATCGTCGCCGCGCCGTTCGAAGGTCGGGTGCGGCCGCTGCACGATCTCCAGGAAGATGTCGCCGCGCGGGCCGCCGTTGGGTCCGACCTCGCCCTCGCCGGCGAGCTGGATCTGGGTGCCGTCCTCGACACCCGCAGGGATCTGCACCTTGCGGGTGACCTTCTCGCGCTGCCGGCCCTCGCCGGAGCAATCAGCGCAGGGGTCGGTGATGATCGTGCCCTGGCCGGAGCACTGCGGGCACGGCCGCGTGGTCATGACCTGGCCCAGGAAGGAACGCGCGACCTGCGAGACCTCGCCGCGGCCCTGGCACATGTCGCATGTCTTGCGCTGGCTGCCCTTGGCCGTGCCCTCGCCCTGGCAGGTGTTGCACAACACCGCTGTGGGGAAGGTGACGTCCTTGGTCACGCCGAACGCGGTCTCGGAGAGGTCCATCTCGATGCGGACCTTGATGCTGCGCCCGCGCCGCGCCCGGTCGCGGGGGCTGCGCCCGGCACCGCCGGGCTGGCCACCGCCGCCGAAGAAGGCGTTCATGATGTCGTCGAAGGGGAATCCGCCCGCGGCGCCGAACCCGCCGGCGCCTGCGCCGCCACCCCCGCCGGAGGGCGCGAAGGGGTCGGCGCCCATGTCGAACATCCGGCGCTTGCTGTCGTCGGAGAGGACCTCGTAGGCCTGGGTCACTTCCTTGAAGCGATCCTGCGTGGCCGGGTCCGGGTTGACGTCCGGGTGGAGTTCGCGGGCGAGCCGCCGATACGCCTTTTTGATCTCGTCCTTGGATGCGTCGCGCCGCACCCCGAGGATCTCGTAGTAGTCTCTCGCCACTTACTGCCCCGCAAGTATCTGTCCGAGGTACCGAGCCACAGCGCGTACCGCTCCCATCGTTCCTGGATAGTCCATTCGGGTCGGGCCCACCACACCGATCTTGGCCAGAGGCTGGTCGCCGATTCCGTAATCGGCGGAGACGATCGACGTGGTCCGCAGACCCTCGTGAGAGTTCTCGGCGCCAATGCGCACTGTCAGCATGGATGATGCGTCGCCCATCTCCCCGAGCAAACGGAGCAGGACGACGTTTTCTTCCAATGCCTCGAGTACTCCCCGCAGGCTAGCCGAGAAATCCATCGCGGCGAGATTCGAAGTCCCGCCTAGCACGATCTTCTCGTCGTGACGCTCGACCAGACTCTCCAGCAGTACCGAAAGCACGGCGACCGCAAGCGCGCGGTCGTCCGGCGGTACCTGAGCAGGCAGGTCCTCGACCGCGAACGGGACGTCGGTGAGCCATTTGCCCACCAGCGCCCGGTTGAGCATTTGGCGGAGGCTGTCGACGGCCTCCTCGCCGACTCCCTCCAAACCGTCGATCACCCGCTGCTCGACCCGGCCGGTGTCTGTGATGAGAACCATCATCACGCGCTGGCGGCCCAGCGGGACGAGCTCCACGTGCTGCACTGAAGAGCGGGTGAGGGACGGGTACTGGACCACCGCCACCTGGCGGGTGAGCTGTGCCAGCAGGCGCACGGTGCGCCCCACGATCTCGTCGAGGTCGACCGCACCGCCGAGGAAGGTCTCGATGGCGCGGCGCTCGGCGCCGGAGAGCGGCTTGACCGTCGACAACCGGTCGACGAACAACCGGTAGCCCTTGTCGGTGGGGATCCGGCCTGCGCTGGTGTGCGGCTGGGCTATGTAGCCGTCCTCCTCCAGCGCCACCATGTCGTTGCGGATGGTGGCGGGGGAGACACCGAGCGTGTGCCGATCCGAGAGCGCCTTCGACCCAACGGGCTCGTTCGTGGACACGTAATCCTCGACGATCGCCCGCAGCACAGACAGCTTCCGGTCGTCGAGCACGCACTCACCTCCTGGCACTCCATGGTCTCAAGTGCTAATTCTATGCCGTTCCGCAAGGCGGCCGGGAAAGCAGGTCGCCGGAAGCCGCGGCGCGCCGGGGGTGTGCGGGGGCTGGTCGGGCACGGCCCGCGGCCCGGAACGCGCCGGCGGCACCCGGCGCACCGGCACCTGCACCGGTACACTCCCGCCGTGCGCACCAATTCCGGCAAGGGTGACGACGGTTCAACCGGCAGCCCGGGCAAACGGTACAGCGGCGATGTCCTGGCGCAGGACTGGCGCCGGCCTCGCAAAGGGGCCGTCGCCGAGGTGGCCCTGGAGCGCGGACTCGTCCTGGAGTCCGCCGACGAAGGGTTCTGCGGCGCGGTCGTCAGCTGGGACAAGCGGACGGTGACCCTGGAGGACCGCAACGGCCGCCACCGCGTCTTCGACCTGGAACCCGCCGGGTTCCTCGTCGACGGCCGCCCGGTCACCGCGGTGCGGCCGTCGGCGGCGCCCGCGCGCCCTGCCCGCAGCGCCTCGGGCTCGATCGCCGTGCGGGGGGCGCGCTCGCGCGTGGCCCGCGAGAGCCGCATCTACGTCGAGGGGGTCCACGACGCCGAACTCGTCGAGCAGGTGTGGGGACACGACCTGCGCGTCGAGGGCGTGGTCGTGGAATATCTGGAAGGCGTGGACAACCTGCCCGCGATCGTCGCGGATTTCGAGCCGGGTCCGCAGCGCCGGCTGGGGGTCCTGGTGGACCATCTGGTGCCGGGCACCAAGGAGAGCCGGATCGCCGAGCAGATCTCTTCGCCCCATGTACTGGTCACCGGCCACCCCTTCGTCGATGTCTGGCAGGCGGTCAAGCCGGCGGCTCTGGGAATCACGGCGTGGCCGCAGGTGCCGCGCGGCATCCCGTGGAAAGAGGGTGTGCTGCAGGCGCTGGGGAGCAGCGAGGAACCCGGCGAGGCATGGCGGCGGATCCTGGGTTGCGTGCGCAGCTTCGCCGACCTCGAACCGGAGCTCCTCGGCCGGGTCGAAGAGCTCATCGACTTCGTCACGGCGGCGCAGGGGGTGCAAGACTAGGCGTGTCCGGAGAGTACCGCGCGCCCCGGGCGCGGGGTGGCCTGCAGGGGCACAGGATGGCACTATCAGCCCAACGCAATCGGCACAGCCAAGGGACAAGATGAGCGAGACCCCGCCCAACCGACCACAGCCCCAGGAGGGGCCCTCCGGTGAACAGCCGGCGCCCGGCCGCGCTCCCTCTGACGGGCAGCCCGGCCAGGGGCAGGCGGGCACCGAAGAACAGCCGCCCGGATATGAACGGCCCGGTTACGGACAGCCTGGATACGACCAGGCGGCCGGATACGACCAAGCGAGCGGCGGCCAGCCGGGATACGCGCAGCCCGGGTACGGCCAACCCAGCGGCAGCCAACCCGGATACGGACAACCGGATTACGGCCAACCGAGTGGCGGGCAGCCCGGGTACGGCCAGCCTGCATTCGACCAGCCCAGTGGCGGGCAGCCCGGATACCAGCAGCCGCAGCAGCCCCCACCCGGGTACGGCCAACCCAGCGGCGGCCAACCCGGATACGGACAACCGGATTACGGCCAGCCGGACTACAGACAGCCCAGCGGCGGCCAACCCGGATACCAGCAGCCGCAGCAGCCCCCACCCGGGTACGGCCAGCCCAGCGGCGGCCAACCCGGATACGGACAACCGGATTACGGGCAACCGGACTACAGACAGCCCAGCGGCGGCCAGCCCGGATACGGGCAGCCGAGCGGTGCCCAGCCCGGCTACGGCCAACCCACGGGCGGCCAGCCCGGGTACCAACCGCAGCAGCCCCCGCCCGGCTACGCGCCCGAGCAGGCGCCGCAGCCCGGCTATGCGCCGCCCGGCTACGGCCAGGCGCCCTATCAGCAGCAGCAACAGCCGCCCGCGGGATACGGACAGCCCCAGCCCGGCTACGCGCCGCAGCAGCCGCAACAACAACCGGGCGCGCCGCAGTCCCCCCAGCAGGGCTATGAGCAGCAGCAGGGCGGTTTCCCCGGCGCTCCGCAGGGCGCGGCGCCCGGCGCCATGCCCGGCCAACCCGGCCAACCCGGTGGTCACCCCGGCCAGCACGGCTACCCCGGCGCCCCGCAGGGCTACCCGCCGCAGTCCGGCGCCTCCGACGATGCAACCTGGGCGATGATCGCCCACCTCTCCGGCGTCATCCTCTCGTGCTTCGGCTGGCTGCCCGCCCTCATCATCTTCGCGGTGAAGCGCAACGACTCCCCGTTCGTCCGCAGCCAGGCCAGCGAGGCGCTGAACTTCCAGCTCACCCTGCTTATCCCCTACCTCATAGCCTGGGTGGTCTACATCGGGCTCGGCGTGTTCGTACCCGGGATTTCCTGGATCGGTTCCGTCGTGATCGCCGTGATCTGGGTAGCCTCGATCGTGTTCGGCGCCTTGGCCGCGCTGAGCGTCAACCGGGGAGTCCAGTACCGCTACCCGGTGTCGATCCGCATGGTGAAATAACCCGCTGGGACAGGCGGCCGGCTGAGTCTTCGTCCGCCCCGCAGCGGAACCGCGGCCCCCGTGGAAGCGTCTCACCAGCGAGACCTCCAGCAGCCGGGGTGTTCGGGCAGCGACGGGAGAGCCCGCTGCCGGATGCCCCGGCCGCATCGCCCCGGCGGCCGCTGGGGCAGACCCGACAGAGGAGACCATGAGCTACCCACCTCAGCCCAACCAGCCCAACGGCGGCCAAGGCGACTACCAGAACTACCCCGGCGGTTACGGCCCGCCTCCCGGGGTCGACCCCAACTACGGCCCCCAGTCGGGGCCCCAGCCCGGCTACGGCCCGGGCTACCCCGGCCAGCAGTCCGGGCCGCAACCCGGCTACGGCCAGCACCCCGGCTACGGCCAGCAGCCGGGTTACCCGCCGGTGCCGGCGGCCGGCTACCAGCAGCCCTACGGACAGCCCGGCGGCGAGTACCCGCCCAACTCCGAAGAGCGCACCATGGCGCTCATCGCCCACCTGGGCGGGCTGTTCACCACCTGGCTGCTGCCGCTGATCCTCTACTTGGTGAAGAAGGACGAGTCGCCCTTCGTCCGCAATCAGGCGGCCCAGGCGTTCAACTTCCAGATGACCATGTTCATCGGACAGGTCGTCTCGTGGGTGCTGATGTTCGTCATCATCGGCATCTTCACCTGGCTGGCGGTGATCGTGGTCGCGATCATCTTCAGCATCATGGCCGCCGTGGCCGCCAACAAGGGCGAGTGGTACAAGTACCCGATGACCATCCCGATGCTGAAATAGCACCCGGCACCGCCGCCGAGCGGGGGGGACGCCGCGGCCTGCCCGGGCCGCGGCACCGGCCCGGATCCCGGGCGCGGTCAGGTGAGGTCGCGCACCACGGCGTCGGCCAGTAGGCGTCCGCGCCGCGTGAGGACGGCGCGGCCGTCGGCGTGTGCGGCCGCATCGAGCAGTCCGTCGCCCACCGCCCGTTCCGCGGCGGCCCGCCCCTGCGCGTCGAGCAGGTCCAGCGGGCACCCTTCGGCCAGGCGCAGCTCGAGCATGATCCGCTCGAAGCGGCGGTCGGCGGCGCCGAGGATCTCGCGGGCGTGGCCGGGCGAGCGGTCCTCGGCCAGCCGGGCCGCGTAGGCGGCCGGGTGCTTGACGTTCCACCAGCGGGTGCCGCCGACATGGCTGTGGGCGCCCGGCCCAACGCCCCACCAGTCGCCGCCGGTCCAGTAGAGGCGGTTGTGGCGGCTGCGGGCGGTGTCGCCGCGGGCCCAGTTGGAGACCTCGTAGGGATGCAGCCCGGCGGCGCCGAGCATGTCGTCGGCCATGGTGTAGCGGTCGGCCAGCACGTCTTCGTCGGGCCCGTGCAGCTCGCCGCGGCGCACCCGCGCCGCCAGCCGGGTGCCGTCCTCGACGATCAGCGAATAGGCAGAGACGTGGTCGACCCCGGCCTCGACCGCCGCTTCCAGCGACCCCTTCCAGTCGGCGTCGGTCTCGCCGGGCGTGCCGTAGATCAGGTCGAGGTTGACGTGGTCGAACCCGGCCTCGCGCGCCCACTGCGCGCACTGCTGGGGGCGGCCCGGGGTGTGGGCGCGCTCCAGCACGGCCAGCACGTGCTGCTGCGCGCTCTGCATGCCGAAGGAGATCCGGTTGAACCCCTGCTCGCGCAGCCGTGCGAGGACGCCGGGGTCGACGGTCTCGGGGTTGGCCTCGGTGGTGACCTCGGCGCCGGGTTCCAGGCCGAACTCGGTGCCGACGGCGGCGAGGATGCGCCCCAGATCCTCGGGCGGCAGCAGCGTGGGGGTGCCCCCGCCGAAGAAGACGGTGCTGACGGGGATGCCGGCGGCGCCCAGTACGCGGCGGGCCAGGCGGATCTCGGCGACGGCAAGGTCGGCGTAGCCCTCGCGGGTGGCGGCGTGGCCGCCTTCGCGCGAACGCAGTTCGGCGGCGGTGTAGGTGTTGAAGTCGCAGTAGCCGCAGCGGGTGGCGCAGAATGGCACGTGCACGTAAACGCCGAAGGGGCGGGTGCCCGCACCTGCGGCGGCGCCGGCAGGCAGGGCGCCGTCAGCGGGTACGGGATCGCCGTCGAGAGACACGGAAGGCATGTACCCAGTGTCGGCGATGGCGCCGACCGGACGGGTCGCCGCCGCCGCGGCTCAGTCCGCGGTCGGCCCCGCTCCAACGTAGGCGGCCGACTTCTCCCACACCGCCGAGCGGCCCGGGATTTCCAGGATGCGGCGTAGATCTCCGGCTTCCGGTACTCACCGATCGGCGTCGGAGAAAGAGCCCGCAGCGGTTGCGACCGAGCCTCACTCAGGGCCCGTTCAGCCGAAACCGGGTGAGGCTGATCGACTGGGCTTCTCCGGCCCCGCGTATACGAGTTGTTATATACTTTCCGTATGTCGGCTGATCCGGACGTGCCCAGCGGTGTCGATGTCGCGATGCTGCTGCGGCGGGCACAGATGCGCAAGCAGATGGCCTGCGAAGCCGCGCTCGCTCAGGTCGGGTTGACATTGCCGCAGTGGGGCATGCTGTACGCCGTCGCAACCGAGCCTGATTCCTCGACCCACGCGCTTGCCCTGTTCATCGGGCAGTCCGATCAGTCCGCGGGCGCAGTGGTCGCCCGTCTGGAACAGCGCGGGTTGCTCGAACGCCGGCCCGGAGCCGGCAAGGCGATTCTGCATCGGATCACGCCGGACGGCGAGAGGCTCGTGCGACGCTGCGACACCCTGGTCGAGGACGTGATGACCCAGCTGCTCGCCGGCCTGTCCGATCGGGACCTCCGGGCACTGCGGGCCTCGTTGCAGTCGATCGCGGAGGCCGCCCTCCCGGCATGACCAGGCCGGGCGCCTGAGATCTCAGCGGTCCGCCCTGGCTCCGCTCCGCCACACGTCCCTGATCGACAGGGTGTCGGCGATCCTGCGGGTGGGATCGCCGTCGACCAGCAGCAGATCCGCGCGCGCACCCGGGGTGATGCGGCCGCGGTCGTGCAGGCCGAACGTCGCCGCGGGCACGCTGGTGGCGGCCCGCAGCGCCTCGGTCGGAGTGAGGCCGGCCCGCACGAGCAGCCGCAGTTCGCCGTGCAGGCTCGCACCGTGGGCCATGCCGAGCGCACCGAAATGGTGGTTGGCGTCCGAGCCGGCCAGGATCGGCACGCCGGCCGCATGCATCGCCTTCACCGCGGCCAGGGCGGCGTCGAAGTCGCCGTCCGGGAACGTGTTGAACTCACGGCCGAGGTTATCCAGCCAGGGCTGCGGTAGACGACCGGCGACCCGGGCATCGCCCGCCAGCTCGGCGCCGATGTGCTGGTTGGTGAGCGAAGCCAGCAGGTTCAGCGTCGGGGTCAGGTACACCCCTCCCGCACGGAACGCCTCGATCAGATCGGGCGTGCACGGACCGTCGATGAACAGGTGGGCGAACCCGTCGACACCGGCGGCCAGCGCCTGCTGGGTCGCCTCGATGGTCAGCGCGTGGGCGATCACCATGCGGTCGCGCTCGTGTGCGGCGGCCACCGCTGCCCCGACGATGCGCACATCGACGACGGGGACGTTCTTGCCGAGTGTCGAGCCGCTCTCGATGAGCACCTTGATGTAGTCGGCGCCTTCCGCGATCCGTTCGTCGACGAAGCGGGCGGCGTCTTCGGGCCGGCCGACCGTCGGCAGCTCGGGGTCGTTCAGGCCGCCGTGCAACTGGGTCGGATGCCCGTCAGGTGCCGTCAGACCCATCGAGGACGAACGGACATCCGCGATGTCGGTCCGTTCCGCGGCGGCGCGGCGAACCTCCGCCATCTTTTGCGGGAACGAGAACAGGTCGAACTCGGTGGTCACGCCGAACCGCACGGCATGGCCGAGTGTGTCCAGGTCGGCGTGGGTGTGCGCGTCGATCAGGCCGGGCAGCAAGGTGGCACCGCGGCCGTCCACCCGCTCGGCCGCCGCGGACACCGGCGCGCCGACCGCGACGATCCGCGAATCCTCCACTTCCACGCTCCGCACGCCGATCGGCTGCTCGCCGTCGAACACCCGGGCGCCCTCGATGGCATATCGCGCCATGACCCCTCCTTTATACGTGTTCGTATATACTAACCCATATACGAAGACGTATGGTGCCAAAGTGACACGGCAAGGTCCGGTCCGAGCAATGAAAGGTGTGCGCTGCCCATGCCCGAGAGCGACTCCGACCTCGTGAACGTGCTGGCCCTGGTCGCCCACGAGCGGCGGGCCCGTGACCGGGGCTGGTGGTCCAGCCTCGCGCGGTGCTACACGCCGGAGGCGACAATCCAGACAAGCTGGTTCGACGGCACCGCGGTGGAGTACATCGAGTCGTCCAAGCGAGTGTTCGGCCACACCCCGTCCAACCACCGCCTCGGACTGCCCGTCATCGACGTCAGCGCCCCCCGCGCGATCGCCGAGGTGCCGATGACCATCGAGATGCGGGGCACTTTCCGCGGCGTCGGGGCCGACCTCACCGCGCACCTGCGGATGCTGCACCGCGCCGAGAAGAGGGACGGCGGCTGGCGGTTCGCCGCGTCCGTCGCGATCTTCGAACACGACACGTTGACCCCGGCCGTCCCCGGAACCGCGCCGGCGCCGACCCCGGACGACCTTGAGGGCACTCGGCCCTCCTACCGCATGTTGAGCCTGTGGATGAGGGAGCGGGGTTACACCGTCGCGGCCGATCGCTACGGCGTCGACCGGCCCGCCGAACTCGCCGCACTGTACGAGGACGCCTACGCCTGGGCCGCCCTGCCACGCTGACCCGGCCTGTTGCGTCCCGGGCCCCGTCCACACGGGACCGCGCTGACCTTGCGCCCCGGAACGCGCCCGGACGGCGGACATAGCGGCCCGGGGTGAGCCGAGGGCGTTTACATGGCGGTGCACCGCCCCGAGCCGCAGGCCGCGGCGGCTCAGTCCGCGGTCGGCCCCGCTCCAACGTAGGCGGCCGACTTCTCCCATACCGCCGAGCGGCCCGGGATTTCCAGGATGCGGCGCAGCAGTTCGCGGTCGCGCTCGTAGTTCGCCCGGAAACCGGCGGCGATGGTGATTCCGTGGTCGGGCCGGTGCTGCACGCTGATGCCGTCGCCCGCACTGATTTCGCCTTCGGCCAAAACACGCAGGTAAACGCCGGTGCGCCCCTCGTTGGTGAAGCGCTTGACCCAGCCGGTCTCGTCCATCCACGCCTTGAACACCCCGCAGGGGCTGCGCGGCAGCGCCGCCTCCAGCAGCACCGTGCCGGCGCGCCAGCGTTCGCCGATCAGCACCGCGTTGAGGTCGATGCCGCGTGTGGTCAGGTTCTCACCGAAGGCGCCGTCGCGCAGCGGCCTGCCCAACCGGTCCTGCCACAGGTCCAGGTCCTCGCGGGAGTAGGCGTAGACGGCCTTGTCGGCGCCGCCGTGGTTGTCGAGGTCGGCCTGGTCATCGCCTGCCAGGCCGAGGGAGTGCACTGCGACCGGGCCGATGGCCGGGCGCTTGTCGATACCGGTGCGCTTCAGCCGTCCCGCCCAGTCGGCGGGGACGGCGCGGCCGGTGTTGACCGAGGCGATGCAGGGCGCGGGAGTGGGCATGGACGCCAGATTAGACGATCGGGGTACCGGCGCTGCGGCGCGGGCGGGCCGGGAGGAGGCCCGCCAAGGTGTCAGGAAGCGGCGAGCGGGCCGGGGCGGGCGGGGGCTGCCTGCGCGGATACCGCCGGCGCGGCGGGTACGGCCGGTGCTGCGGCGGTGGAGCCGCGCACGACCAGTTCGGGATCGAAGAGGTACTCGGTGTGCGAGACGCTGTGGCCGGCGATCTCGTCGCAGAGCGTGCGCACGGTGGCCGCGGCCATGGCCGCAACGGGCTGGCGCAGGGTGGTCAGCGGCGGGTCGGTGAAGGCGATGAGCTGGGAGTCGTCGTAGCCCACCACCGAGAAGTCGCCCGGCACCGCAAGCCCGCGCTGGCGAGCCGCCCGCACCGCGCCCAGCGCCATGAGGTCGGATCCGCAGACCACGGCGGTCACGCCGCGGTCCAGCAGCTTGGCGGCGGCGGCGTGGCCGCCTTCGACACCGAACAGCGACAGCTCGACCAGGCCGTCGCAGTCGAGGCCGTGCGCCGCCATTGCCGAGCGGTATCCGGTGAGCTTGCGCCGCACCGGCACGTAGCGCTCCGGTCCGCTGGTGAACCCGATGCGGGTGTGGCCGAGTGCGGCGAGGTGGTGCACTGCCAGCCGGCCGGCTTCGCGGTCGTCGCAGGAGACGAATGCGGCCGGGACCTCCTCGGCGTAGCCGTTGACCAGCACGATCGGTAGTTTCTGGCTGATCAGGCGGTGGTAGCGGCCGTGGTCGGCGGTGGCGTCGGCGTGCAGCCCGGAGACGAAGATGATTCCCGAGACGTTGCGTTCCAGCAGCAGCTCGACGTACTCGTCCTCGACGATGCCGCCGGGCGGGCGGGTGCACAGCACGGGGGTGTAGCCCTGGCGGGCCAGCGCGCCCTCGGCCGCCTGGGCGAACATCGGAAAGACCGGGTTCTCCAGTTCGGGCACGACCATGCCGACCAGTCCGGCGGAGCGGCGGCGCAGGCGTTCGGGGCGTTCGTAGCCAAGCACGTCGAGCGCGGTGAGGACGGCCGAGCGGGTGTCGGCGCCGACACCGGACTTGTTGTTCAGCACTCGGGAGACCGTTGCCTCGCTCACGTCGGCATGGCGGGCTATGTCGGCCAAACGTGGACCCATGTGGGCACTCTAATGCAGTTCCCCGCACTTCAATTGCAACCGGTGGGTAATCTTGCGCAAGAGTTTGCAGCCCGCTTAGGCACATGGAGGGACCGACGCCTATGCCAAACCCCCCTTATCCTCCCGAGCCCGCACCGGCCCCGGCCCCCGCAGCGAGGCAGCCCAGGCAGTGGTGGCGCGATGCCGTGATCTACCAGGTCTATGTCCGCAGCTTCGCCGACGCGGACGGCGACGGCGAGGGCGACCTCGCGGGCGTGCGCAGCAAGCTGCCCGAGCTGGCCGCGCTGGGCGTCGACGCCGTCTGGCTGACCCCGTTCTACGTCTCGCCGCTGGCCGATGGCGGCTACGACGTGGCCGACTACCGCGACGTCGACCCCCGCTTCGGTACGCTCGCCGATTTCGACGGGCTCATCGCCCGCGCCCACGAGCTGGGGCTGCGGGTCATCATCGACATCGTGCCCAACCACACCTCCTCGGCCCATGCCTGGTTCCGCGCCGCAACGGCCGCGCCGCCCGGTGACCCGGCGCGGTCGCGCTACGTCTTCCGGCCCGGGCGCGGTCCGCAGGGCGAGCTACCGCCCAACAACTGGCGGTCGGTCTTCGGCGGGCCGGCCTGGACCCGGCTCAAGCGGCCCGACGGGACGCCTGAGGAGTGGTACCTGCACCTGTTCGACGCCGAGCAGCCCGATCTGGACTGGACCAGCCCCGAGGTGCACGCGGAGTTCGACGACGTGCTGCGCTTCTGGCTCGACCGCGGGGCCGACGGGTTCCGTATCGATGTCGCCCACGGCATGGTCAAGGACCCTGCGCTGCCCGACCTGCCCGAGGGCCAAAAGGCCGACCTGCTCGACGGCTCCACCCGACTGCCCTATTTCGACCAGGACGGCGTGCACGACATCTACCGCAGGTGGAACGCCATTGCGAGCGCCTATCCCGGCGATCGGGCGCTGGTGGCCGAGGCCTGGGTCGAGGACGCGCAGCGGGTGGCGCGCTACCTGCGGCCCGGCGAACTGCACCAGGCGTTCAACTTCCAGTACCTGACCGCCGGCTGGGATGCCGCGGCGCTGCGGCGCGTCATCGACGACTCGCTGGCGGCCAACGGGGCCGTGGGGGCGCCCACCACGTGGGTGCTGTCCAACCACGATGTCGTGCGGCACGTCACCCGGTTCGGCGGGGGCGAGCGCGGGCTGCGCCGGGCGCGCGCGGGCGCCCTGCTCACCCTGGCGCTACCGGGGTCGGCCTACCTGTACCAGGGCGAGGAGCTGGGCCTGCCCGAGGTCGACGACCTGCCCGAGGATGCGCTGCAGGACCCCACCTGGGAGCGTTCCGGGCGCACCGAGCGCGGGCGCGACGGTTGCCGGGTGCCGCTGCCCTGGGAGGGCACGCGGCCGCCCTTCGGTTTCAGCCCCGAGGGCGGCTCGCCCTGGCTGCCGGTGCCCGCCGAGTGGGCGCGCTACACCCGCGAGGCGCAGCGGGCCGATCCGGATTCCACCCTGGCGCTGTACACCGCGGCGCTGGCGCACCGGCGCGCGGCCATCGACCCGGCGGCGGAGCCGTCCTGGGTGGATACGCCTGCGGGGGTGCTTGCGTTCCGCCGCGGCGCGGGGTTCGGCTGCGCGGTGAACCTCACCGGTGCGCCCGCGGAGGTCGCCGCCGGCGCGTTCGGACCCGGCGCTCGGGTGCTGCTCGCCAGCGGCCCGGTGCAGCAGCGGGCGGGGACGCTGGTGCTGCCGCCCGATACGGCGGTGTGGCTGGTGTCGGCGGAGGACTGAGCGCCCGCCGGGCCGCCGCAGGCGCGTCCGGCGGGCTCGGCGGGTGAAGGCGGACGGCGGTCCGGATGCCGCGGCGGCGGCGCCGGGCCGCCGTTTGGTATGTCCGCGTATATCCGCGTATATCCGCGGCTGTCCGGCCGCAGGCGGCGACCCGCGGGAGGCGGGACCGCGAGCGCCCGCATCACGGCGGATGCGGGAGCCGCGGGGCGGACCGGTGCGGTCCGCGGGTATGGGCGCGCCGCGGTGCTGTGCGGGTTTCCGCCGCGTTTCCACATCGTGACCGGTTTTCACTGCAAACTCTTTCAGACTTTGCAAAGTGTTGCTAACGTCACCTCACTCGCTACGACCGATAAGCCCGGACAGAACGGGGGAACGTCCGCGGCCCCACGCCCGAGAGGGAGCCACATGAGAATCCGCAGCGCCGGCCTGCTGGCCGCAACCGCCGCCCTCGCGCTTGCCACGGCGTGCGGAGGCGGCGGCGAGTCCGCCGGAACGCCCCGGGCGAACATGGTGATCTGGGCCGACCCGGAGCGCACCAAAGCCCTGCAGCCCTTCGCCGACGAGTTCGGCACCGCCAACGGAATCACCGTCGAGGTCCGCGAGGTCCCTGCCGATACCATCCAGGCCGACTTCCTCACCGCCCACGAAGGCGGTTCGGGGCCCGATGTGGTCGTGGGCGCCCACGACTGGATCGGCAACCTGGTGCAGAACGGCGCCATCGACCCGGTCCGGCTTCCCCAGGCCAAGACGAGTGCCTTCAACGAACTCGCGATCGAGGCCACCACCTACGACGGCAGGCTCTACGGCGTCCCCTACGCCATGGAGAACCTGGCGCTGATCCGCAACACCGAACTGGTGCCCGAGGCGCCCGGAACCGTCGAGGAACTCGTCGAGACCGGCGCGCAGCTCAAGGACGCAGGCAAGGTCGAAGAGATCCTCGGCATGCAGGTCAGCCAGACCGGCGACCCGTACCACATGCAGCCGTTCTACACCTCTGCCGGCGGCCGCCTCTTCGGTACCGACGGCGAGGGCAACCCCGACCCCGCCGACCTCGGTGTCGGCACCCCCGAGTCCGTCGCGGCGTTCCAACGCATCGCCGAGCTCGGCGAGAAAGGCGAGGGCGCCTTCAAGCGCTCGATCGACGCCGAAAACGTCACCAACCTGTTCAACCAGGCCAAGACCGCCTACTTCGTCACCGGCCCCTGGTCGCTGGGCCCCGTGCAGGAAGCGGGCGTCGACTACGGGATCTCGCCCGTGCCCGGATTCGCAGACGGCGAGGAACCGGCACCCTTCGTCGGCGTGCAGGCGTTCTTCGTGGCATCCGGCAGCACGAACAAGGTGCTGGCCGAAGAATTCGTCACCAACTACGTCACCGATCCCGAACTGGCCACCGCACTGTACGAGGCCGACCCGCGCCCGCCGGCACTGACCGGGGTCAGCGAACAGGTCGGCAAGGACGACCCGGCCGTCGCCGCCTTCCTGAAGGCCGGAGCCCACGGCCGGCCCATGCCCGCCATCCCCGAGATGGACGCGATCTGGGACCCGTTCGGCAAGGCCCAGGCCGCAGTCGTCGGCGGCGCCTCCCCCGAGGAGGCCGTGGAATCGGCCGCCGAGACCATCGCCGCAGAGATCGGCTGACCGTGGCACCCGAACGCCGCCGCGGTGCGGCGGGCGCCTCGGACGGGGCGCCCGCACGCCCGCCGCTGCCCGGCGGCTCCCTCGCCCCCGGCGGGTCGGCGGCCGGGCAGGCCGCCAAGACCGGCATGCTCGCCATAGCCGCGGCCATCGCCCTGTGGGCGGTGTTCCCGCTGTATGCGGCCGGGCAGTGGATCGGTGTCGGAGCGGTCGTCGCCGCCACCGCGCTGATCTTCCACGTCTACCTGTCCAGACGCGCCGTACCCGCCAAGTACCTCGTTCCCGGCACCCTGTTCCTGGTCGCGTTCCAGATCGTCCCGGTGCTCTACACGCTCAGCACCTCGGTGACCAACTACAGCGACGGGCACCGCGGGACCAAACAGCAGGCGATCGAGCAGATCGAGGCGTCCTCGGTCGAGCAGACCGCCGACTCCGCCGCCTACACGCTGACCGTGGCCGCACGCGGCTCCTCGGCAGAGGGCGAACTGGTGTTCCTGCTGACCGCACCCGACGGCACCGCCTACGCCGGCGATGCGGCAGGGCTGTCCCGGCTCACCGGTGCCGAGGCCGGCCCCGCCGGCAAGGTCACCGCCGCCCCCGGATACACCGTCATGCCGCCGAGCGCGGCCAACGCCCGCAGCGACGAAATCACCGGGCTGGCGGTGCCCACCGGACCGGGAACCGGGATCCGCTCCAGCGGGTACTCCACCGCCTACGAGGGCACCGCCGGGCGAACCTACGACTCCGGCTGCGACTGCATCACCGACTCCGCCACCGGCCGGACCTACACCGCCGACGACCAGCGCGGCGCGTTCGTCGCCGGCAACGGCGAGCGGCTTGCGCAGGGCTGGCGGGTCGGGGTCGGCCTCGACAACTTCCTGCGCTTTGTCGGCGACCCGGCCACCAGCTCGTCGTTCTTCTCGATCCTGACCTGGAACACCGCTTTTGCGGCGGGCACGACGGCGATGGTCTTCGTGCTGGGCTTGAGCGTGGCGCTGACCCTGCACACCCGGCACCCCTTCGCCGGGCGCACCGCCTACCGGCTGCTGGTGGTGCTGCCCTACGCCATGCCCTCGTTTGCGATGTTCCTGCTGTGGCGGTCGATGTTCAACGCCGACTTCGGCCTGCTCAACCGGCTGCTCGGGCTGGAGGCCGACTGGTTCGGCCAACCCTGGACCGCCCGCGCCGCGGTGCTGGTGGTCAACATCTGGTTGGGCTTTCCCTACATGTTCCTGGTGGCCACCGGCGCCCTGCAGTCGATCCCGCGCGAACTGGAGCAGGCCGCCCGCATCGACGGCGCCGGCGCCTGGCAGGCCTTCCGCCGGGTCACCTTCCCGCTGCTGATGGTCGCCATGGCGCCGATCCTGGTGGCCACCTTCGCGTTCAACTTCAACAACTTCAATGCGGTGTGGCTAACGACCGAAGGCGGCCCCTTCGCCGCCGGCAACCCGATGGCCGGGGCGACCGACCTGCTGATCACCTACACCTACCGGCTGGCGTTCGGGGGCAGCGGCGCGCAGTACGGTTACGCGGCCGCGCTGTCGGTGTTCATCTTCCTGATCGTCACCGTCATGTCCGTGGTCAGCCTGCGCAGAAGCGCGTCCCTGGAAGAGGTGCACCGATGACGGCCCGATCCGGCCCAGCCGCCCCGCGCCGCGGCGCCGCCCGCCGGGCGGTGCTGTGGGCGCGCCGCACCGGGTGGCGGCACCTGGTGATGCTGCTGTTCCTCGCCTTTGCGCTGTTCCCGATCCTGTTCGTGGTCTCGGCGGCGCTGAACCCGCTGGGCACGCTCAGCAGCTCCACCCTGGTCCCCCGCGCCGCCGGGGTGCAGAACTTCGTGCAACTGCTCACCGGAACCGCCTTCGGGCGGTGGTACGCGAACTCGCTGCTGATCGCCCTTGGCAACGCCGCGGCAACGGTGTTCCTCTCGGCCCTGGCGGCCTACGCCTTCAGCCGGTTCCGCTTCGCCGGGCGCCGACTGGGGCTCTACGGGCTGCTGGTGATCCAGATGTTCCCGCAGTTCCTGGCGATCGTGGCGATCTATCTGATGTTCAGCACGGTCGGCGACTACTGGCCGCCCCTGGGGTTCAACGCGCCCTGGGGCCTGATGCTGGTGTACCTCGGCGGCGCGCTGAGCATCAACACCTGGCTGATGAAGGGCTTCTTCGACACCATTCCCCCGGCGCTGGACGAGTCGGCCCAGGTCGACGGCGCCACCCACGCCCAGTCGTTCTTCCGGATCATGCTGCCGCTGGTGACCCCGGTGCTGGCGGTGGTGGGGCTGCTGGTGTTCATCGCCACCGTGAACGAGTTCCTGATCGCCGGCGTGTTCCTGCGCGACCCCGCGGTCAAGACGGTGGCGGTCGGGTTGTACGGCATGGTCGCCGACCAGCGCGACGCCAACTTCGGCATGTTCTCCGCGGGCACGCTGCTGCTGGCCGTACCCGTGCTGACGGTGTTCTGGTTCCTGCAGCGCTACATCGCCGAAGGCCTGACCAGCGGGGCGGTCAAAGGCTGATCCCGCATCGGGCGGCGCCGCCGGCCGCCCGCCGCTGCCGGCGGGCGGAGGGGTGCGGCCGGGCGCGAGCGGGCCTTCGGGGTGCGGCCGAAGGCCCTGGCTCAGCGCTTCTTGGCGTCCTTGTCGGCGGCGGAGTCGTCGGTGGACAGCGCGGAGATGAACGCCTCCTGGGGAACCTCGACCCGGCCGACCATCTTCATCTTGCGCTTGCCCTCCTTCTGCTTCTCCAGCAGCTTGCGCTTGCGGCTGATGTCGCCGCCGTAGCACTTGGACAGCACGTCCTTGCGGATGGCGCGGATGTTCTCGCGGGCGATCACCCGGGAACCGATGGCGGCCTGCACCGGGACCTCGAAGTGCTGGCGCGGGATCAGCTCGCGCAGCTTCTTGGTCATCTCGACGCCGTAGGTGTAGGACTTCTCGCGGTGCACGATCGCCGAGAACGCGTCGACGGTCTCGCCCTGCAGCAGGATGTCGACCTTGACCAGGTCGGCCGCCTGGTCGCCGGAGGGCTCGTAGTCGAGTGAGGCAAAGCCCTTGGTGCGCGACTTGAGCTGGTCGAAGAAGTCGAACACGATCTCGGCCAGCGGCAGGACATAGCGCATCTCGACGCGGTCCTCGGAGAGGTAGTCCATGCCCTGCAGCGCACCGCGGCGGCCCTGGCACAGCTCCATGATCTGGCCGACGAACTCGGCAGGGGCCAGCAGTGTGCCCTTGACCATGGGCTCGTGCACCTCTGCGATCTTGCCCTCGGGGAACTCGCTGGGGTTGGTGACCGTGTGTTCGGTGCCGTCCTCCATGACGACCTGGTAGATCACGTTGGGCGCGGTCGAGATCAGGTCCAGGCCGAACTCGCGTTCCAACCGGGCGCGGGTGATCTCCAGGTGCAGCAGGCCCAGGAAACCGCAGCGGAACCCGAAGCCCAGCGCCGCGGAGGTCTCGGGTTCGAATGCCAGGGCGGCGTCGTTGAGCTGCAGTTTCTCCAGGGCGTCGCGCAGCACCGGATAGTCGCTGCCGTCGATGGGATACAGCCCGGAGAACACCATCGGCTTGGGGTCCTGGTAGCCGGGCAGCATCTCGGTGGCGCCCTTGGTCGCCGAGGTGACCGTGTCGCCGACGCGGGACTGGCGCACGTCCTTGACCCCGGTGATGAGGTAGCCGACCTCGCCGACACCCAGCCCTTCGACCTTCGTGGGCTCGGGCGAGATCACCCCCACTTCGAGCATCTCGTGGGTGGCGGAGGTCGCCATCATCGCGATGCGTTGGCGGGTGCCCAGGTGGCCGTCGATCACCCGCACGTAGGTGACCACGCCGCGGTAGGTGTCGTAGACCGAGTCGAAGATCATCGCCCGCGGGGGCGCGTCGGCGTCGCCGACCGGCGCCGGCACCTGGGCCACGATCTCGTTGAGGAGTTCGGCGACGCCCATCCCGGTCTTGGCGCTGACCTTGAGCACGTCGGAGGGATCGCAGCCGATGATCCCGGCCAGTTCGGCGGCGTACTTCTCGGGCATGGCGGCCGGCAGGTCGATCTTGTTCAGCACCGGGATGATGGCCAGGTCGTGCTCAAGCGCCAGGTAGAGGTTGGCCAGGGTCTGGGCCTCGATGCCCTGGGCCGCATCGACCAGCAGGATCGCGCCTTCGCAGGCGGCCAGCGACCGGGAGACCTCGTAGGTGAAGTCGACGTGGCCGGGGGTGTCGATGAGGTTGAGCATGTAGGTGGTGTCGTCGAGCGCGGTGAACGGCAGCCGCACCGCCTGGGACTTGATGGTGATGCCGCGCTCGCGCTCGATGTCCATGCGGTCGAGGTACTGCGCACGCATCTGGCGGTCTTCAACGATGCCGGTCAGTTGAAGCATGCGGTCGGCCAGCGTCGACTTGCCATGGTCGATGTGCGCGATGATGCAGAAGTTGCGGATCAGCGCGGGATCGGTCCGGTTCGGCTGAGGCACCGTGCTCCGTTCGGATAGCTCGCGGGTTGGCCAGGATGGCAGGGGCGCCGGCCGCGGCGTTGCGGCCGAGCTGCGCAGTGGTGCCGTTGATGATCCCATCCGCTTGGGGCGGCGCTTGAAGGCGCGGTCGGGCGAGAATGGCTCACACGGCATGTATCAGGTTATGCGAGATCGGAGGACGGCCGTGAAATGGTTCCTGCAGCGCGTGCTCGCGGCGCTGGCCGCCGTACTGGTCGTGGCGCTGGGTGCGGCGCTGCTGGTACGTGTGCAGTACACCGGCGAACCGGCCGGCTGGGCGGTCTCCAACGGCACCAACGCCCTGTGGATGGGCCATCCCTGGGTCGACGGCCGCTACGGCGAAAAGGAGCTCGCCGCGTTGGCGCCCCGCATCACCGAGGGCGGGATCAGCGACGTGTACGTGCATGTGGGACCGCTCGGCTACGACGGGCGGCTCGACCCGGACAAACACCCGGAGCTGCAAGGGTTCCTGCGGATGTTCCGCGCCGAGTTCCCGGATGTGCGGATCTCGGCGTGGCTGGGCCAGCGCGTCGAAGAAGGCGAACTGGACCTCGGCGACGAGGAATCGAGGGACCGCGTGGTCGGGGCCGCCGACGGGCTCATCGAGGCCGGGTTCGACGGCATCCACTACAACTTCGAACCCGTACCCAACAACGACCCCGGTCTCGTCTCGCTGCTGGAGCAGACCCGCGGGGAACTGCCCGATGGCACGCTGCTGTCCAGCGCGGTGCCGACGGTCGAGCCGCTGGGCGGGTTGGCCTTCACGCTCGGCCTGCTGCTGCCCAAGGACCCGTTCTGGTCGAGCGGGTACCTCGGCCGGGTGGCCGAACACCTCGACCAGGTCGCGGTGATGTCCTACGACACCGGGATGCCCACCGAAGGCCTCTACGGCGGTTTCGTGGTGCGGCAGACACAGGTCGCGCTGGATGCGGTTCCCGATGACGTGCAGCTGCTCATGGGCGTGCCCGCCTACTCCGACGAGCACGCCGCCCGCAACCCTGAGGCCGAAACGACCGGGACGGCGGCGCGTGCGATCCGCATCGGGCTGTCCGAGGGCGGCGAGCGCCGCGAACGGTTCGGCACGGCCTTCTACGCGGACTTCTCGGCGACCGACGGGCAGTGGCGGTCCTACCTGGAAACCTGGTCCCGTCCCGCGAACGCCGATGCCGGGTAACGGCGGTCAGGTGCTGACGCGGCGGCGGCGCCGGCCGGCTGCGGCGAGCGGCGGCCGGAAGACCTGGGGCCGCAACAGGTGCGTCCTGCGCACTCCTGCGCGCTGGCATAATGGGAATACCGTGTCTCGGATGTTCCACGTTCAGTTTTGAGCCCTTGGGACTCATACACCTGGCGTAGGCGCGCGACCGGCCCGCCCGCGGAACGGCTGCCCGCGGCCGGGACACGCGCGACCGACCCGTAGATCAGAAGTTACTGGAGCACGTTTACGCATGGCGAACATCAAGTCGCAGAAGAAGCGCATCCGGCAGAACGAGCAGGCCCGGCAGCGCAACCAGTCGGTGCGCTCCTCGCTGAAGACCGCCATCCGCAAGTTCCGGGTGGCGGCCGAGGCCGGAAACGTCGAGCAGGCCGTCGTGCTGCAGCGCTCGGCTGCGCGCCAGCTCGACAAGGCGGCAAGCAAGGGCGTCATCCACAAGAACCAGGCGGCCAACCGCAAGAGCGCCATCGCCAAGCGGCTGGACAAGGTGCAGAACGCCGGCTGAGACCGCGCCGGGCTTTCCCGACCGCGGTTTCCGTGTGCCAAGCCGCCTCCCGCCCAGCGGGGGGCGGCTTTGTGCTGCCAAGCCCGGTCCGGTCCCGGCGCGCCGGCGGGTGCACCGGGCCGGCTTCGCCCGGCCACGGCCCGCCCCATCAGTAGCGTAGAGCCCGTGGACTTCACCGACCTCCGACTGCGGTTGTGGGACGATCCCGGCCGACGCGACGGAATTCACCACTGGGTCCAGGCGTGCCTGGCCGAACGCGGTGAGCGGCTGCTGGCCGACCCTCCGCGGGTGCGGGTGCGGCCGTGGTCGACAACGGCGCGGTTCTCCTCCACGGCAGGGCCGGTCTGGTTCAAGGCCAACGCCCCGGGCGGCGCGTTCGAGGCGGCACTGCACGGTGCCCTGTACACGTGGGTGCCCGGCAGGGTCCTCACTCCGCTGGGCGTGGACGTCCAGCGCGGCTGGTCGCTGCTGCCCGACGCAGGCGGCACCCTGCGGGACCGGATGGCCGCCATCGACGACTTCGCCGTGTGGGAGGCGATTCTCGGTACTTACGGCGAGACCCAGCGCACGCTCGCGGCCCACGCCGCGGACCTGGTGGCCCTGGACGTGCCCGACCTGCGGCCGGCGGCGCTGGGACACCTGCTCGACGGCTTCCTCGCCGACCCCGGGGTGACCGCGGCCCTCGGCGACGGCACCGACCTGCTGATGCGCCACCGATCGGCGTTCGACGCCGACTGCAAGGCGCTCGACGACTCCGGTGTCCCGCCGTCGCTGGACCACTCCGACCTGCACGTCGGCAACGTCTTCGTGCTCGACGGCGGCTACCGGTTCGCCGACTGGGGCGATGCCGTGGTGAGCCACCCCTTCTTCAGCCTGCTGGTACCGCTGCGCATCGCAGCCCGCGAACTGGGCGCCGGCACCCGCACCCTGCAGCGGCTGCGCGACGCCTATCTGGAGCCCTGGACCCGGTCCCAACCCGCCCCGCTGCTGCGCACCGCAGTGCCGCGGGCCACCCGCCTGGCCGCCCTCAGCCGCTCGCTGGCCTGGAGCCGCGCATTCACCGAACTCCGCCCAACGGTGGGCCCGGCCCAGGACCGCGAGATCGCCGCGCTACTGCGTACGCTGACCGCCGCACCGGACGTACCGGGAACCGGCACGGCGGCGGCCGAAGACAACGACGGCGACGGCATGGGGTGAGATTGCCGCCTCGGAGCACCCGGCCGGAACGGCCCGTCCTTGCCATCAGCGCCCGGTAACCTTTGGCTTCCGCCGAACCGTCCGTCCTAGACTGCCGGCGTGATCGACCCAGGGCTCAAGGGCAAGACGGTGCTCGTAACCGGCGGCGCGATGAACATCGGTGCTGCGATCTCGCAAGCGTTCGCAGCACAGGGTGCGCGGGTGGCCGTGCACTACGTTGCAGGCACCGCCTCGGCACCGCGCGAGCATGCCCGGGCCCGACGAGAAGAGGCCGAGGCGTTCGCCGCGACGCTACCCGACGCAGTCACCGTGGAAGCGGACTTTCTCGAACCAGGAGAAGCGGGGCGCCTGCTCGACCAGGTCGAAGAGCGCCTCGGTCACATCGACGTGCTGGTCAACAATGCCGGGCACGCCGAGGACGAGGACACGTTCGACACTCTGGCCCAGGACGGTGTCGAACGTACCTTCCGCGTGAACGTCACTACTCCCGCGATGCTCGTGACCGAACTCTCGCGTCGAATCCCTGTCGACGCGGGCAAGGGGTCCCGGAGCGTGGTCAACATCTCGACAGATGCGGCTCGGGGATTCCCCGGGCAGGTCGCCTACGGTGCCTCGAAAGGTGCTCTGGAGTCTTTCACCCGCGGTGCGGCACTGGATCTCGGCCCCGTGGTTCGCGTGAACGCGATCGCTCCGGGGCCGGTGCAAACCGGGTGGATGAGCGATGATCTGATCGCCTCGGTGGAACCGAGCATCCCGCTGGGCCAGGTGGGCGACCCGAGCGATATCGCAGATGCCGCGGTCTTCCTCGCCTCCGACCAGGCCCGGTGGATCACGGGACAGGTTGTCCAGGTCGCCGGCGGGCACTGGCTCTGAGCGCGAGCGGACGACCGGCCGCCCTGATCGACTGGCCAACCCCTGCCGATTCCCATCAACGATCTCCAGAGGCGCGGCCGGGACCGATACCCGTTTTGGGTGATCAGGCTCGTCTCGTCCTTACGGAACCGTTCGGAAATCCGCGGGTTATCCACAGGCGGAAAATCCGAGCGGACGGCAAGGGGCCCAGGTATCTAGCGTCTTAACCATGTCGCCTGCTCCGTGGCGTTCCCGCCGCCCACCCGCCCACTCCTCTGCTTCCGGATCCGGATCCACCGGCTCCACGGCCGCTGCGCTGCACCGGCTGCAAGCCCTATCCTGCCGATCTGGGTGCGGCCCGCCGACCGGCGGGCGCCAACCGCACGAACCGACCGACCGGGCCGACCACAGCAACTACGCAGCCCCTGCCCACCGGGCCGCCCGAACCGGCCCGGCCGCTCGCGCACACCACACCACCCGAGGCATCCAAGCGCCCCGAACCGCCGATTGGCCGCGGCCATCCGGCACCGGGCAATCGCCTGAAACCTGCGCCGCTCGGGCGGTGGAGGCAGCGCCGCCTCCGCCCTATGCCATCCGCCCCGGAACCTCCCCGCCCGCCCGACCGCGGCAGCACCCGGCCGCCCCCGTCCTCCAGCACCGTAAACCGCCCCATCCGGCAAGTCCGGACGGCCTGTACCCGCCAAGCCCGGACAGTCCGGAGGATCCCCCCATGGCTTCGACCGCCGCGGCGGCCCGCCCCGCCGCCGGTGCGGCAACGCCTGCGCCCCGCGCGGGTCGTCATCGGCGCGCCGCGGATCCGGTCGGCGCGGGTGCTGAAGGCCCGGCCGCGCACGAGCCGCAGGCACCCGGCGCAGAGCACCCGCGCGGCAAACACGCGCGCAGCGGCCACCGGACCGGACAACCGGGCGGCGGCACAACCGCCCCGCAGGGCGATAACCGCTCCACCTCGGCCCCGCCGAACCCGCCACCCGAACCCACCGCGCCAACCACCGGAACCCGACCATGCGCAGACACCCGCGCACCCGCCCCGCAGACCGGTGACCACGCCGTCGGCACCGGGCCGGGCGCCGGGACCGACACTTGCAACCCGCTGCCGCCCGACTCGGACAACCGCAGTCCCCACACCAACCACGCCGGCACCGGCCGCGCCGACCCAGCGCCGCCGCGCGGCCATGGCACCGGCACCCGCACCCCCCGCCCACAACCAGACGCCGACGGCGGCCCCGATCCCGACAACGCACCACCACCCGACTGGAACAAACCCGACCCCGACACCACCCGCCCCTGGACCAGCGGCACCGAACCAACGCCACCGCGCGGCTACGACGAAGTCGGGCCCGGGCTGCTGCGGCGGTCCCCGGTGCAGATGCTCACCGAACGCTTCTTTCCGGGGTTGGCCGACCAGCCCCGGCTGGGACGCGCCGGCCTGCGCGCGCTCATCGCGGTGTGCCTGGTGGCCGCCGCTGCCACAGGGTGGTTTTTCGTCCAGGCCCGCCCGGCGCCCGAACCGCCACCGACGCTGCAGGCCGCCGCGTCCCCGCTGGCGGACACCGGCCGATCTGTTGCTGCCCCGTCGCCGCCCGCGGCCACCGGCCCCGCCGCCGACATCACCGTGCACGTCGGGGGCGACGTACGGTCGCCCGGCGTCGTCACGCTCCCGGCCGGTTCGCGCGTCGCCGACGCCCTCGACGAGGCGGGCGGTGCCGCGCCCGACGCCGATCCCGGAACGCTCAACCTGGCCCGCCCGCTGGTCGACGGCGAACAGATCCTGCTCGGCGCGCCCGCCGGTACCCCGCCCGCCGCCGCTCCGGGCCCCGCGCCTCCCGCAGGTGGGGCGGCACCCGCGAACACCCCGATCGATCTCAACACCGCGACCACCGGACAACTGCAGGAGCTGCCGGGAGTCGGGCCGGTGCTCGCCGAACGCATCATTGCGTTCCGCACCGAGAACGGCGGCTTCGCATCGGTCGACCAACTCCGCGAGGTCAGCGGCATCGGCGAGCAGCGTCTCGCCGACCTGTCCGGCCTCGTCCGCGTCGCCGGAGCCACCTGATGCCCGCCGTGCCCGGTCCCGTACACGCCGGGGCTGAGCACACGGTATCCGGTCCGGGTGCCCCTTGGGGCCGCTTGCGGGCTGCGGGCGGACTCCGGTGACCTACCTGGGCACTGACGCGCCCGACTATTCCGCAGTGCCGGATCTGCGGCTGGTTCCCGCGGCGGTGGGCACCTGGGGTTGCGCAGCAGCGCTGCTGGACGGCTCTTCCGGGGCCGCTCTCCTGGCGGCGGGGGTGCTCACCGCGGGCGCGGCCGGGGTCTGGACGCTTGGGCGGCGGCGAGCGGCGGCACCCGCCGGCCCGACCGGGCCTGCGGGGCCGGCGCCGATGGTCGCGGCGGTGCTGGTGTGCATGGCCGCGGTTGCGCTGGCCACCGGCGGGCGGCTGGCCGCGGTGGAGTCCGGTCCGCTGCCGGAGCTGGCGCGCGAGCGCGCGTGGGCCGAGTTCGAACTGGTCATCACCGCCGACCCCCGCAAACGCAGCGGCCCGCCCGCTGCCGGCCGTGCCCGGCTCGTGGTCGAGGCCCGTGCACAGGCGGTGCGCAAGAACGGCACCAGTGCCGGCGGGCACGTGGCCGGTGGCGGTGGCGGTGGCCGAGTGCGTATCCGGGTGCCCGTGGTCGTGCTGGCCTCCGGCGACGAGTGGCGCACGCTGCTCCCCAGCCAGCGTGTGCGGGCCGCGGGCACCGTATACCCCGCAGGCGGCGGCCTGGTGGGCGGGTTGCTGGTGGTGCGCGGGCCACCGGAGCACATCCGGCCGCCTTCGCCGTGGCAGGAGTGGGCCGGCGGCGCGCGCGAACGGTTGCGCGCGGCGGCTGCGGGCCTGCCCGATCCGGCGGCGGGGCTGCTGCCGGCGCTGGTCGTGGGCGACACGTCGGGGCTGCGGCCGCAGACCACGGCCGCGTTCGAGGACAGCGGCATGACCCACCTGCTGGCCGTCAGCGGCTCCAACCTCGCGATCATGACCGGGGTGGCGCTGGCGGCGTGCCGCAGTCTGGGGCGGACCGGCTGGACCGCGGCGGTGGTGGGTGCCGTCACCATTGCGGTCTTCGTGCTGCTGGCGCGGGCGGAGCCCAGTGTGCTGCGGGCCGCTTTCATGGCCGCGATCGCGCTGGCGGCGCTGGCCGCGGGCCGCCAGCGTGTCGGGCTGACCGCGCTCGCCGCCTCGGTGCTGGGGCTGCTGCTGTTCGACCCGGCGCTGGCCCACTCGTTCGGCTTCGCGCTGTCGGTCCTGGCGACCGGCGGGATCATGGTGCTCGTGCCCCGCTGGCGCGACCGCTGGTCGGCGCGGATGCCGCGGTGGATCGCCGAGGCGGTGGCGGTGGCACTCGCGGCGCACGTCGCGTGCCTGCCGCTGCTGGCGGTTCTGTCGGCAGAGGTCAGCTGGGTTGCGGTGCCCGCCAACGTGCTGGCTGCCCCGGCGGTACCCGTGGCGACGGTCGGCGGGTTCGCGGTGGCGGGCCTGGCGCTGGTCTGGCCGCCGCTGGCGGCGGCTGCGGCGTGGCTGCCGGGTGCGGCGGTGCTGTGGATCGGGGCCGTGGCCGCCGCGGCGGCCCGGCTGCCGGGCCGGGCGCTGCCCTGGCCCGATACCGCTGCGGGGGCCGTGGCGCTGGTCGTGGTGCTCGTGGTCCTGCTGGTTCTGCGCAGGCGGGTGCGCCTGGCCGTGTGCGCGGTGGCCGCGGCGGTGGCGTTGACCGCGCTGTGCGTGCACTGGCTGGCACCGGCCTGGCCTCCGGCGGGTTGGGCTCTGGTGGCCTGCCGCATCGGCCAGGGCGACGCGCTGGTGCTGCGGGCCGCCGACGGGCGCGCCGTCGTCGTCGACACCGGGCCGGACCCGGTAGCGGTGTCGCGGTGCCTGACCGATCTGCGCGTCAGCCGGATCGCCCTGCTGGTGATCACCCATGGCGACTCCGACCACGCGGGCGGCACCGCGGGCGCACTGGCGGGCCGCAGTGTGCAGACCGCCCTGCTGCCGCCCGGCTTCGACCATCCGGCGACCGTGCGGCTGCTGCGCAGCAAGGCCGTCCCAGTGCGCACCGGTACCGCAGGCCAGCGCTGGACACTCCGGCCCTGGACGCTGGATGTGCTCTGGCCCCGCCCCGGTTCCTCCGGCGGCAACGACGGCAGCATCGTGCTGCTGGCGCACTGGTCGCCCGAGCCCGGCGACCCGGCCGCACCAGCACGGATGCTGCTGACCGGCGACATCGAGGAACCGGCCCAGCGCGAACTCCTGCGCAGCACGCACGCCGTCCGCGGCGTGGACGTCCTCAAGGTGCCCCACCACGGAGCCGGATCCCAGGAGCCCGCGTTCATCGCCGCCACCCGGCCCGATGTCACGCTCACCTCGGTGGGCGCCGACAACCCCTACGGCCATCCCGAACCGGCGACCTGGGCGCTGCTGCAGTCGGTGGCGGCGGCCAACTACCGCACCGATGTGCACGGCGACATCGCCGTCGTCCCCGGCCCCGCGGGCCCGGGCGTCGTCTGCCGCGACCCCGGCCCCCGCCGCACCCCGCGCCGCGGTCGCCCCCGCCGGCTGCGCACGGTAGCGGCGCCCTGCGCCCGTCCACCCCCGCCGTGCGGCGCCGGTGCTGCGGCCCGGCGCTGTTCAGTGCCCCTCAGTACTGGGCGGCGAACCCGCCGACTTTACCTCAAGTAATGTTTAGGTTCTACGGTGAAAGGCCGAACGGAACCGGCGCATCGCACCGGACCCGGCCACGACCACACCCGACACGGCCCAGGCGCCCCGGTCCGCCCGCGGCCGCAACGCGCTACGGAGGCGCAAATGCAGATCAGCGCCACCCTGCCCATCTCCGGCGACGGCGTTCCCGACGTCGGTATGGCCCGGCACTTGGAAGACCTCGGTTTCGACCGGGCGGCGGTTGCCGACCTCCTCATCGGCGACGGCACGCCCGGGCTGGACCCCTCGCTCGTACTCGCCGCCGCAGCGCAGCACACGCACCGCATAGGGCTGGAGTTCGGCGTGCTCAGCCTGCCGCTGCGCCCGGTCGCGCTGGTCGCCGCGCAGATCCAGGCGCTGCAGCACCTCTCGGGCAACCGCACCCTCCTGGGCACCGGAATCGGCGGCTTCCCCGGATCCCCGTTCTGGCGCGCGGCAGGCGCGCCGCTGCGCGGGCGCGGGCGCTGGACCGACGCAGCGCTGGCCGCTCTGCCGGGGCTCGTCCGGGGCGAGCCCACCGAGGTCGGCGGCCGGCAGGTCACCCTCGCCCCCGGCGCCGCGGCCCCGCTGCTCTACATCGGCGGCAACTCCGAGGCCGCCATGCGCCGCGCCGTGCGCTTCGGCGACGGCTGGGTGCCCTCGCTCATCACGCCGGCCGGTCTCGCCGCGAAGACCCGGCGCCTGCGCGAGATCGCCGACGAACTCGACCGCCCGGTGCCCGCCATCACCGTTGGCGGCCACGCCGTACTCACCGACTCCCCGGGCGCGATACGGGAGTTCGTCGGCAACATGGTGCGGATGCACGGCGTATCCGCGCAGGAAGCCGCCGACATCCCGGTGACCGGCGATCCGGAGCAGGTCGCCGCGCGCCTCGCCGCCTACTCCGAGGCCGGCGCAGGGGCCGTAACGCTCGGCTTCGACGGCGGCGACTGGCCGGCGCAGGCCGAATCCCTGGCCCGGGCCCGGTCACTGCTGGAACCGGGCGGTTGAGCGCGCCGCCGCCCGCCTGTCAGCAGCACACAACGGTCCCTGCGGCATGGCATGCTGCAGCTATGGCCTCCAAGTCCGTGCCCCTGCTGTCCGTGGTCGTCGGCGACGAGGAACTGCTCGTCGACCGCGCCGTCGCCGAGATCGTCGCGGCGGCGCGTGCCGAGGAGCCCGACGTTGACGTGCACGACCTGATGCCCGCTCAGGTCACCGCCGGCAAACTGGCCGAGGCCACCTCGCCTTCGCTGTTCGGCGAGCGGCGGGTGGTGGTGCTGCGGGCGGCCCACGATCTGACCAAGGACATCGCCGCCGAGGTCACCGGCCTCCTGCAGGCCCCTGCCGACGACGTCATACTGGTGCTGGTCCACGCCGGCGGCGCCAAGGGCAAGGCGCTGCTGGAGACCGCCGCGAAGGCCGGCGCCCACCGGGTCGACTGCGCCAAGCCCGGCAAGGCCGGCGAACGCATCCAGTTCATCAAGGGCGAGTTCTCCCGCGCCGGCCGCCAGATCACCGGCGATGCGGCGCAGGCGCTGCTCGATGCGGTAGGAAATGACCTTCGCGAACTTGCGGCGGCCTGCACCCAGCTGGTCTCCGACACCGAAGGGCGCATCGACGCCGCGGCGGTGGCCCGCTACCACAGCGGCAAGGCCGAGGCCTCGGGTTTCATGGTCGCCGACCGCGCGGTGGAGGGCCGCCTACCCGAGGCGCTGGAGCAGTTGCGCTGGTGCCTGGCGGTGGGCACCGCTCCGGTGCTGATCAACAGCGCGCTGGCGGGGGCAGTGCGGGGCTTGGCGGTGGTCGCCCAGCCGCAGCGGGGCGCTTCCGACACCGAGCTCGCCAAGCGCGCCAAGGTGCCGCCGTGGAAACTGAAGACGCTGCGTCAGCAGGTGCGCGGCTGGTCGCCGCAGGGGGTGGCGCGCGCGATGGCGGCGGTGGCCGAGACCGACGCCCTGATCAAGGGTGCCGGACGCGATCCGGCCTATGCGCTCGAACGCGCGGTCATCGAGATCGCCACCGCCCGCAACCAGCGCTGACCCGGCCGCAGAGCGCCGGTGCAGCGGCGCCGGCCCGACGCGGTCGCGGGGGGTCGCGGTCGCCGTCCGTACATTGCGAACTGAGGGGGCGCTGCCGGTGCCATCGGCGCAATCGGGTGCAGAGCCGGCGCGGGGCCTGCAGGAGCGGGCGGCGCGGGCGCTGCCGGCCGAGCACACCGAAGACGCCGGCGGTTGGCTACTGCGCTACTGCCCCGGCGGCGCCTGGTGGGTGCAGACGGCGCTGCCGCACGGCGGAGCCGGACCGGACGAGATGCTGGTCAACGTCGCCGCCGCCGAGGCGTTCTACGCCCGGCACGGCGCCTCCGCAGGGTTCCAGGTCACGCCAGGGGCGTGTTCCCGCGGGCTCGACCGGATGCTCGCCCGGCGCGGCTACCGCCGCCGCGGTGCGCTGTCGCTGCAGTCGGCGCCGACCTCCGACGTGCTGCGGCGGGCGCCCGCGGACCCGCTGCCGGTCAGCGTGGCGGACCGGCCCACACGGGTCTGGTTCGACACCTGGCGCAGTGTGCAGGGCGGTGACGGAGGCGGATCCGGCGGCGCCGAATGGGAGCTGCTCCGCCGTGTCGCGCGGCCGTCGGCCTACGCCTGCGCACTGCTCGGTGGCGTCCCCGTGGCAGTTGGCCGCGCGGTCGCCGACACCGGCTGGGCGGGGGTGTTCGGCATGGCGGCGCTTCCTGAGGCGCGGGGCAGAGGAGCGGCCCGCAGTGTGCTCGCCGCACTCGCCGACTGGGCCGGCGAATACGGGCTCAGCGGCATGTACCTGCAGGTGGAGCAGTGCAACGCCCCGGCTCGGCGGCTTTACGCACGTGCCGGGTTCAGCGAGGTCTGCGGCTACCACTACCGCACCGCCGGAGGAACGGGTTGACCGGGATGAACGCTGCTGCGCCCCCGGGCGCGGGCGGGTAAGCGGCTCGGGTGCACTGTGCGGCCTTATGCGCGGCCGGGCGACGGGTGATCTGCGCAGGAAACCGGCACCGATTGACATCACCCCCCGGATAGGCGCGCGTGTGTCCGTTATGTCGGTTTTCCGTTTCTGATCATGCTGAATGCCGGGATCCGGCGCCCGATCCCGGCATTCAGCATGATCAGCGGTGCACAGGGGCCCGCCACCGGCAGGCGGGACCGTGGCCGCCCGCCCCGGGCCGCCCGCGGCCGTCGCCGCTGCTTTTCAGCCCAGGCCACCTGTTGCCGGCCGCGGACAAGGCCGCAGAGCGGACCCGTGCCCGCCCCGGCCCCCGGTCGGTTTTTCAGGCCGCCCCTCCACCGGGGACCTCGCCGGTACCCAGGCACCGACATACCGGGCAATCACGATCAACCAGGGCTTCTTAGGCAGTGTCTAGCGGATGGTCTCGCCGCCGCGCCAGACGCGGATGGTGTTGAGGCCGTAGGACCAGGCGAAGGCGCCTTCGTGGTCGGCGTCCCATTGGACGATGTCGGCGTAGTGGCCCGGCGCCAGCACTCCGCGGTCGCTCAGCCCCAATGCGAAGGCGCCGCCGACCGTGGCGGCGCGCAGCGCCTCAAGGACGCTCATGTTGAACATGGAAATGGCCATGGAGATCGCCAGGGGCAGCGACATGGTGCCCGACTGGCCGGGGTTGTGGTCGGTACCCAGTCCCACCGGAACGCCGTGGTCGAGCAGCGAGCGCACCGGCGGGGTGCGCCGCTCGTGCAGCGAGGTGGTGGGGCAGACCACGACCGGCGTGGAGGTCTTGGCCAGCGCGAGGACGTCGTCCTCGTCGGTCTCGTGCACCAGGTCGACCGAGGAGCACTGCATGTCGGCGCCCATGCGCACCGCGCCGTGGCGGGGTTTGGCACAGGCGTGCATGTGGGTGGCCAACCCCACGCCGCGCCCCGACGACAGCAGCCGGGCCGCGTCTTCGGTGGTGAACTGCTGGTTGTCGCAGTAGACGTCGACACCGTCGGCACCTGCCTGGGCGGCGTCGCTCAGCCACGAGGCAACGGCGTCGACGTAGTCGCGCGGGCGGCCGAAGTATTCGGGCGGCACGGCGTGCGCGGCGAAGAAGGTGACCTGCAGGCGCGGCATCCCCGGCTCTTCTTCCAGGGAGCGCAGCAGCCGCACGTCGGCGAGTTCGCCGTCGCGGGTGAGGTGGTAGCCGGTCTTGGCCTCGACCGTGGTGCAGCCGGAAAGCACCCAGTGCCGCAGCCGTTCGCGCACAGCGTTGCACAGTGTCCAGGGATCGGTGCCGCGTGTGACGGTGACCGTGGAGGCGACTCCTCCGCCCGCCCCGGTGATCTCGGATTTGGAGGCGCCGCTGGCGCGCATGGCGACCTCGGCGTAGCGGTTGCCGGCGTAGACCGGGTGGCAGTGGGCGTCGATCAGCCCGGGGGTGACCAGGCCGCCGCCGATGTTGTCGACCTCGTCGACGTCGACGATGTCGCCGATGACTCCCGGCAGGCTCTGCGGGAGGTCGGCGGCTGCGCCGACCCAGGCGACGCGGTCGTGGTGGATGAGCATGGCGGCGTTACTGAGCAGATCGGTGCCGGTCCACAAGCGCCCGATGTTGGTCAGCAGTCGTACTGTCATGGTCTCACCGGCCCGCCCCAGTAGTCATGGCCGCCGGATCGCGGGTGCGGACCGGTACACGCGAGTAGACATAGGCGACCTCGTTTTCGACTCAACTGGCGGGGGGAGGTGGTGCGGCCGGGAAGGCGGGCGACTCACGGGTCTGGTGCCAGTGGCTCAAAACCGTAGTTCATCCTCCGTTGCCGTGTACACCTCTCGATCCCCCGATTCACCCTACGCAGAAGACAACGGCGGAACCCCGCGCGGGGTTCCGCCGTTGGGTGCTCACAAGCTTCGGGCGGTTACTCTACACCTGCACCGCGGCGTATTCGTCGAGCTTGCCGGCGAGTAGTCCGGGCACGAAAGCGTGCAGCCGGGTGCCTTCGCCGGTGTGCTCCTGTTCGACAATGCGGCCTTCCTCGTAGACACGGGAGACCAGGTCGCCGCGCTCGTAGGGCAGCACGACCCGGACCTCGCTTTCGAGGCTGGGCAGCGCCGCCGCCAGTACCCCGACCAGGTCGTCGATGCCGGCGCCCGTGCGCGCGGAGACCTCGGCGGCCCGGGGTTCCTTGGCGCGCAGCTGCTTGAGCACCAAGGGATCGGCGGCGTCGGTCTTGTTCAGCACCACTACCTCGGGGACGCTGCCGGCGCCGATTTCGGCGAAGACCTCGCGCACCGACGACAGCTGCTGTTCGGGGTCGGGGTGGGAAGCGTCGACGACGTGCAGGATCAGGTCGGAGTCGGCGACCTCTTCCAGCGTGGACCGGAACGCCTCGACCAGCTCGTGGGGCAGGTGGCGGACGAACCCGACGGTGTCGCCGAGCGTGAACGCCCGGCCGTCGGGCGTGCGCGCCTGGCGCACGGTGGGGTCGAGCGTGGCGAACAGGGAGTCCTCGACCAGTACCCCGGCGTTGGTGAGCCGGTTGAGCAGGCTGGACTTTCCGGCGTTGGTGTAGCCGGCGATGGACACGGCCGGCACCTGGCGGACGACACGCTGGTCGCGCTTGACGTCGCGGGAGGTGACCATGTGGCGGAGCTGCCGGCGCAGTTTGGCCATGCGGGCGTTGATGCGCCGCCGGTCGGTTTCGATCTTGGTCTCGCCGGGGCCGCGCAGTCCCACGCCGCCGTTGCCGCCGCCGGCGCGTCCGCCGCCCTGGCGGGACAGTGCGGCACCCCAGCCGCGCAGCCGGGGAAGCAGGTAGCTGAGCTGGGCGAGTTCGACCTGGGCCTTGCCTTCGCGGCTGCGCGCGTGCTGGGCGAAGATGTCGAGGATGAGCGCGGTGCGGTCGATGACCTTGACCTTGACGATGTCCTCGAGCTGGCGCAGTTGTCCGGGTGCGAGTTCGCCGTCGCAGACCAGGGTGTCGGCGCCGGTGGCGGCGACGATGTCGTGCAGGTCCTCGGCCTTGCCGCGGCCGATGTAGGTGGCCGGGTCGGGCTTGCGGCGCCGCTGGGTGACGCCTTCGAGGACGGCGGCCCCCGCGGTCTCGGCAAGCTGTTTGAGCTCGATGAGCGAGTTGTCGGCGTCGAGTTGGGTGCCGCTGGTCCACACCCCCATCAGCACCACGCGCTCCAAGCGCAGCGAGCGGTTTTCGACCTCGGTGACGTCGGTGAGCTCGGTAGAGAGCCCTTCGACCCGGCGCAGCGCGTGGCGCTCGGCGAGTTCGAGCTCGCCCTGGTCGGGCCCGCCCGGACCTTCGGGCTGTTCGGGCAGCGCGGCTGCGGCGGTGTCCTGGTCGGTGAGCGGCCGGATGCCGGCCGCGCGGTCTGCGGGCTCCGCGTGGATCGCCTGAGCGGAGTCGAGCGGACCGCGTTGAACGAAAGTATTCATATCCCTCCGGTTAGTGCAACGCCAGGGCAACGGGCCGTTGTTCCCGCTGCCCGATGGTGGCACGCCCCGCGCCGGCGGGCACCCCCTTTTCGTCCGGTTTCTCCGCGGCGCGCGGCGGAAAAAGCGGCCGACATTGCCAAGGGGGCAAAGAGTTGGTGTGCGCCCGGCGCGTCCGCCGTTGACCGCGGTCAGACCCACCAGTAACGTCAATTCCACATAACAGAAATTATTTCCGCTTCGTGGAAGGACTCAGGGCATTCCGATGGCTGCCACCAGCGGGGTCGAGATCACCGGCCCCATGCACGAACGCTTCGACCAGATCCTCACCGACGACGCGCTGGCCCTGGTCGCCGAGCTGCACCGCCGGTTCGACGGGCGCCGCCGCGAACTCCTCGCCGCGCGCACCCGCCGCCAAGAGCAGATCTCGGCAGGCGCCGACCTGGACTTCCTACCCGAGACCCGCCGCATCCGCGACGACCCCGACTGGCAGGTCGCACCGCCCGCGCCCGGCATCGCCGACCGGCGCATCGAGATCACCGGGCCCACCGACCGCAAGATGACGGTGAACGCCCTCAACTCCGGAGCCAAGGTCTGGCTCGCCGACTTCGAGGACGCCAACACCCCGCTGTGGGAGAACATGATCGGCGGCCACCTCAACCTGCGCGACGCACTCGACCGCACGATCGACTTCACCACGCCCGAAGGCAAGTCCTACACCCTCAACGACGACACCGGACTGGCCTCCATCATCGTGCGGCCCCGCGGATGGCACCTGGACGAGAAACACATCCTCGTCGACGGCGCCCGCACCGCCGGAGGCATCGTCGACTTCGCGCTCTACCTCTTCCACTGCGCCCAACGCCAACTCGACAAGGGCAAAGGCCCCTACTTCTACCTGCCCAAGCTGGAGAGCCACCTCGAAGCCCGGCTGTGGAACGACATCTTCAATGCCGCCCAAGAGCACCTGGGCATACCCCGCGGCACCATCCGCGCCACCGTGCTCATCGAGACCATCCCCGCCGCGTTCGAGATGGAAGAGATCCTCTACGAACTGCGCGAACACTCCGCCGGCCTCAACGCCGGGCGCTGGGACTACCTCTTCAGCATCATCAAGGTGCACCGCACCCGCGGCCGCGGCTTCCTGCTGCCCGAACGCAACGCCGTCACCATGACCGCGCCGTTCATGCGCGCCTACACCGAACTGCTGGTGCGCACCTGCCACAAGCGCGGCGCCCACGCCATCGGCGGCATGGCCGCGTTCATCCCCAGCCGCCGCGACCCCGAGGTCAACGAACGCGCCCTCGCCAAGGTCCGCGACGACAAGGCGCGCGAATCCGGCGACGGGTTCGACGGCTCCTGGGTCGCCCACCCCGACCTCGTCCCCGTCGCCAAAGAGGTTTTCGACGGCGTCCTCGGCGAAGCACCCAACCAACTCGGCCGCCTGCGCGAAGACGTGTCGGTCAAGGCCGCCGACCTGCTCGCCGTCGACTCCGCCGCGGGCGGCATCACCGAAGCCGGCCTGCGCGGCAACATCAACGTCGCCCTGCAGTACCTCACCTCCTGGCTGGGCGGCAACGGCGCCGTGGCCGTCCACAACCTGATGGAGGACGCCGCAACCGCCGAGATCTCCCGCTCCCAGATCTGGCAGTGGCTGCACAACGACGTGACCCTCGACGACGGCCCCAAGGTCACCCGGGACCTGGTGCGCCGGCTCATCGACGAGGAAACCGCCGCCATCCGCCGAGAGCACGGCGACGCTTTCAACCCCGAACTGTTCGACCGCGCGCTGAAGCTGTTCACCGAAGTCGCGCTCGCCGACGACTACACCGAGTTCCTGACCCTGCCCGCCTACGAGAGCATGCCCTGACCCCCGGCCGGGCGCGGCGCCGCCGTCCGCTGCCGCGCAGCGCAGTGCGCTGGGCGGCGCCGCGCCCGGTTGGCCTTGCCCCCGCACGGGAAAGTGGGGAAGAGTACGGACCCGCCGCGGCCTCCCGCCGCGGTACCGACAACGGGGAGGGCGAGCCCCAATGCCCCAACCGCTCACCGCGCTGATCCCGCAACTGCGCCGGATCTGCGGCGACGACGGCGTCATCACCGACCCCAACCGCCGCCGCACCTACGAAAGCGACGGCATCACCTACCACGCGGCCGTACCGGGCGTGGTCGTACTGCCCACCACCACCGAACAGGTCGCCGCCGTGGTCCGGCTGTGCGCCGCCAACGGCGTGCCCTTCGTCCCCCGCGGCGCCGGCACCGGCCTGTCCGCCGGCGCGCTACCCAACAGCCAGGGCGTCCTCATCGTCACCTCCCGGATGCGGCGCATCATCGAGATCGACCCCGCGAACGAACGCGCCGTCGTCCAACCCGGCGTGGCCAACCTCGAGGTCACCCGCGCCGCCGCACCGCACGGCTACTACTACGCCCCTGACCCCTCCAGCCAGCAGGTCTGCTCGGTCGGCGGCAACATCGCCGAAAACTCCGGCGGCGCGCACTGCCTCAAATACGGATTCACCGTCAACCACGTGCTCGGCCTCGAAATCGTCACCCCCCAGGGCGACGTGGTGCGGCTGGGCGGCAAAGCCGCCGACGCCCCCGGCTACGACCTGCTCGGCGCCTTCGTCGGCTCCGAAGGCACCCTCGGCATCGCCACCGAGATCACCGTACGGCTGGTGCCCGCACCGCAGAAGGTACGCACCCTGCTCGCGGCCTTCGAGACCATGGACGCCGGCGGCTCGGCGGTCTCGGCCATCATCGCCGCCGGCGTACTGCCCGCCGCAGTGGAGATGATGGACGCGCTCTCCATCGAAGCCGCCGAAGCGGCCGTGGCCTGCGACTACCCGTCCGGCGCCGGCGCAGTGCTGATCGTGGAACTGGACGGCCCCGCCGCCGACGTCGACGCCCAATTCGACGAGGCCACCCGGCTGTGCGGCGACGCCGGCGCGTTCGCGATCCGCACCGCCGACGACCCCGCCGAACGCGCCCGCATCTGGAAGGGCCGCAAATCCGCCTTCGCCGCCGTGGGCCGCATCAGCCCCGCCTACATCGTCCAAGACGGTGTCGTGCCCCGCACCGCACTACCCGAGGTGCTGCGCCGCATCGCCGAACTGTCGGCCGCCTCCGGCATCCGGGTGGCCAACGTCTTCCACGCCGGCGACGGCAACCTGCACCCGCTGGTCCTCTTCGACGACGCCGAACCCGGAGCCTCCGAGCGGGCCGCCGAGGTGTCCGGCAAGATCCTGGATTTGTGCATCGAACACGGCGGCTCCATCACCGGCGAGCACGGTGTCGGCGTCGACAAGGCCTGCCAGATGCCGGAGATGTTCTCCGCCGCCGACCTGGAGACCATGGACCTGTTCCGCTCGGCATTCGACCCCGCGGGCATCGCCAACCCCGAAAAGCTGCTGCCGACCCCGCGGTTGTGCGGCGAACGGCCCGGGGTCCGCAAAGGCGTGCACCCGCTGGTGGCCGAAGGCGCGGCGGAGCAGTTCTAACCGTGTTCCGGCAGCCGGGGACAAAAGCGGGCCCGGCAGCCGGCCACCGCAGCCACCCGCACCCCGGCCGGCCACGAAGCGGGAGCACACCAGTGACACCGGACGACACCACCACCGCACCCCCCGGCGACGCCGCGGAGCTCAGCCGGAGCGGAGCGCCATTGCGCGCGGGCCGCCCCGGCGACGCGATCGGCGGAACGACCCCCCGCTACGTCGCGGCACCGCCCGACACCGCCGCGGCGGCCGAGCTGCTGGCGGCCGCCCACCGCCGCGGCCTGGCCACCGTCATCCGCGGCAACGGCACCGCCTGCGACTGGGGCGCACCGCCGCGGCGCTGCGACCTGGTGCTGGAGACCGCGGCGCTCACCGGCATCGAGCACGCCGCCGGCGACCTCGTCGTCCGGGCCGGCGCCGGCACATCACTTGCCGACCTGCAGTCGGCGCTGGCCGCGGCCGGACAGCGCCTCACCCTCGACGCGCTGGTGGCCGGCGGCACCGTGGGCGGAGCCGTGGCCACCGGGCTCAGCGGCCCGCGGCGCCTGCTGCACGGACCGCTGCGCGACCTCATCATCGGCATGACCGCGGTGCGTGCCGACGGCATCGCC
The DNA here is from genome assembly GCF_054778995.1 of Streptomonospora sediminis. Taxonomy (NCBI): domain Bacteria; kingdom Bacillati; phylum Actinomycetota; class Actinomycetes; order Streptosporangiales; family Nocardiopsidaceae; genus Streptomonospora; species Streptomonospora sediminis. Next base: position 39,204 of record NZ_BAAGYZ010000112.1, on the reverse strand, counting down.
GCATCCTCCGGTGGGCGGGTCGTCAAGAACGTCGCAGGCTACGACCTGGGGAAACTACACACCGGCGCTATGGGCACCCTCGGGTTGATCACCTCGGTCACCTTCCGGCTGCACCCCCTGCCGCAGGCGCTGCGCACCATCAGCGCCACCGCCCCCGATCCCGAAACCGCCCAAGAGTGGACGCAGCGCGTGCTGGTGTCGGGCGCCGTACCCGCCGGTGTCGAACTCGACTGGCCCGCGGACGGCCCGCCGACACTGCACGTCCTGCTGGAAGGTGCCGAAGGCGGCATCGACGCCCGCGCCCGCGCCGTCGCCGCGGTACCGGCCGGACCCGCCATCGCCGGGGACCCGCCCGCGGGCTGGGGCACCCTGCCCGGCGGGCCCGAGGACACGCTGCTCAAGGTCACCGCGCCCATCGGGCAGGTTGCCCCGGCCGCCCGCCTGGTGCGCGAGGCCGCCCGCGAAGAGGGCACCGCCGCCGGCATCCGCGGTTCGGCCGGGGCCGGCGTCCTGTTCGCGGCGCTGCCCGCATCGGCCGGCGCCGCGGCAGTGGGCGCCGTGGCGGCGCGGGTGCGCGCCGGCGCCGGCTCCGAAACCGGCCTCACGATCGCCCGCAGCTCCCCCGCGCTGGCCGGCGCGGATCTCGACCGCTGGGGAGAGGTGCCCGGCCTGGAGCTGATGCGCGCCGTCAAGCAGCGGTTCGACCCGCACGGGCTGCTGGCTCCCGGCCGCTTCGCCGGCGGTATCTGACCGGCCGGCTGCCCCGGGAGCGACCCGGCTCGCACGGATCCGGAAGGGTACGGCGGGATCCCGCACGACCTGACCGGGGATGACATGACATAAGAGCACAAAGACTTCCGGGCATGACGAACGGGGTGGGACCGGCACGGCCGCACCCCGCCCCCACCCCGCACCGAACACCGCGCGGAAAGGTAGGAGACCGTGACCGAAAGCGGTACCGCCCCAGGCGCCCACGAGGGCTCCCGCTCCTTCGACGACCTCCTGGACGACTGCGTCCACTGCGGGTTCTGCCTGCCGACCTGCCCCACCTATGTGCTGTGGGGCGAGGAGATGGACTCCCCGCGCGGACGCATCCACCTGATGGGCCAGACCCGAGAGGACGACGTCCTCAACGAGGCCGCCGTCAGCGCGTTCGACAACTGCCTGGGCTGCCTTGCCTGCGTCAGCTCCTGCCCCTCGGGCGTGGCCTACGACGCGCTGATCGAAACCACACGCGCCACGGTGGAACGCCAGCACCACCGCACCGCCGGCGAGCGGCTGCTGCGCACGGCCGTCTTCGCGCTGTTCCCCTACCGCCGGCGGCTGGAGCTGATGCGCGCACCGCTGAGGGCCTACCAGGCCAGCGGGTTGAGCCGGCTGGTGCGCCGCTCGGGCGTGCTGGAGCGGATCTCGCCTTCGCTGGCCACCATGGAGCGGGTCGCCCCGCCGCTGACCGGCGGCGTCCCCCGCCTGCCGGAGACCGTCCCGGCGCGCGGTCGGCGCCGCGCCGTGGTCGGCATGCTCACCGGCTGCGTGCAAGGGGCGTTCTTCCCCCAGGTCAACACCGCAACCGCACGGGTGCTGGCCAGCGAGGGCTGCGATGTGGTCATCCCGAGCACCCAGGGCTGCTGCGGTGCGTTGTCGGCCCACGCCGGCCGCGCTGAGGAGGCCGCCGACTTCGCGCGCGCCACCGTCGCCGCCTTCACCGAGGCAGGGGTCGACGCGGTGGTCGTCAACTCCGCCGGGTGCGGCGGCACGATGAAGCACTACGGGCGAGTGCTGGAGGAGGCCGGTGCAGGCGCCGCTGAGGTGCGCCGCGCCGAGGCGCTGTCGGCTCAGGTCGTGGACCTGGCCGAGTACCTGGCGGACCTGGGCCCGCGGGCGCCCCGCCACCCGCTGCCGGTGCGCGCCGCCTACCACGACGCCTGCCACCTCTCCCACGGCCAGGGGATCACCGCCCAGCCGCGCGAGCTGCTGCGGGCGATCCCTAACCTGGAGGTGGCCGACCTGCCCAACCCGGAGATCTGCTGCGGTTCGGCCGGGGTCTACAACCTGCTGCGCCCGCAGGCAGCCGCTGACCTGGGCGACCGAAAAAGCGCGGACGTGCACTCCACCGGCACCGACCTGCTGGTCGCGGGCAACCCGGGGTGCACGCTGCAGATCGCCTCGGCCATGCAGCGCGCCGGCACGCCGATCTCCGTCGCCCACACCGCCCAGGTACTCGACGCCTCCATCCGCGGGCTCGACCCGGCGGTGCTGCTCGGCCGCTGAACGTTGCGCATGGCGCGGTTGGGCGTCGGGCGTCGAGCCCCCGGTTTCGGGCCGTCCCGAGACCGCGGGAGCGATTACCGCTGCACTGGGCGCGCACGGATTTGCAGCACTGCATACGAAGCGGCCGCCGCAGGTCCTCGCCGCCGCAGCCGGGACGCCACCACTCAATCCGGGCTGTTGTGCCGCGTCAGTGCACGATCACGGTAAGTATCGGACACACAGGGTGAACAAACTTGCCCCCGAACGACCGCGAAATCAACGGAAACGCCGCCCGGCCTGGCGAGATGTCGGTAACTTTCCGCCATGCCCAGCACGAAACACGAGATGCCGCTGGATTTGCTGCGCCACCGCCCCGAAATGGCGGCGACGCTGCTGGAGATCTCCGGCGTCGACATCCCCGACCACGACCAAGCCGCCATGGGGTCCACCGAGTGCCCCGACATGCAACCCAAGGACTACAAGGCCGACGGGGTGGTCACCTTCACCCGCGCAGGCGTTGTACGCATGGCGGTGGTCGTCGAGGTCCAGAGCAAACCGGCGGTCCGCAAGGCCTACTCCTGGCCGGTCTATGTCGCCACCGTCCGCGCGCGCCTGGAGTGCCCCACGGTGCTCCTGGTGATCTGCGACCAAGATGCCACGGCCAGATGGGCGGCCGAGCCCATCGCGCTGGGCAACCCCGATTCGTACCTGGTACCGCTGGTACTCGGTCCCCAGCAGATGCCGGTGGTGACCACACCGGAGGAAGCGCGGGAGATGCCCGAAATCACCATCCTGTCGGCCGTCACCCACGGCGACGACAACGAGAAGACCCTCTTGGCCAGCATCGACGCGTTGAAATCACTGCCCGAGGAGGAGTCCGCGCTCTACTATGACTTCCTACGCAGCATGTTGTCCGAGGGCACCTGGAAAAAGTTGGAGGACATGATGGAGAAAACCACCGACAGGTACCACAGCGAGTTCGCCCGCAAGTACGCCAGCCAAGGCAAGGTCGAAGGCCTAGCGGAAGGCCGGGAGGAAGGCAAGGCCGAAGCCAAGGCCGAATCCGTCCTCCGGGTGCTGAAGGCCCGCGGCATCACCATCTCCGAGGACAACCGCACACGCATCACCACCTGCACCGACCCCGAAACACTCAACACCTGGCTCGACCGCGCCGTCGACATCCACACCGCCGACCAACTCTTTGCCTGAGCACCACCCACAACCGACCACCACAGCCCAAGGAACCAAAGGCGATGACCGCCGCCCACCCGTACCACAGCGAGTTCGCCCGCAAGTACTACGGCCGGGGCAAGGCCGAAGGCAAGGCCGAATCCGTCCTCCGGGTGCTGAAGGCCCGCGGCATCACCATCTCCGAAGAAGACCGCACACGCATCACCACCTGCACCGACCCCGAAACACTCAACACCTGGCTCGACCGCGCCATCGACATCCACACCGCCGACCAACTCTTCCGGTGAGAATCCGGCCGTCGGTGACGGGGGCGGCTATGTGCCCAGGTCCAGCAGGACTTCGCCCTCGGCGACGATAGTGGCGGGGCCGCGGAGGCGGGCGCCTTCGGCGTCGAGGTAGACGAGGCACTCGCCGCCCGGGACACGCACCCGCCAGGTGGCGCCCTCGCCGGGTGTGCTCGCGGCCGCCGCAACGGCGACGATGCCGGTGCCGCAGGAACGGGTCTCGCCCGAACCGCGCTCATTGACGCGCATCTCCAGGACCCCGGGGGCCGCTGCGGCGAACACTTCGACGTTGGCGCCTTCCGGGAACTCCGCGGTGTCCAGGCGCGGGCGCCCGCTCAGGTCGATCTCGGCCGGGCTGCGGTCGACGCGGCAGGCCAGGTGCGGGTTGCCCACCCATACCCGCGTGCCTTCGACGGTGCCGTCGGCCAGCACCGCACTGCCCTGGCCGAGCAGCTCGGGGCGGCCCATGTCGACGGTCACGTCGCCGCCGTCCTCCAAGACCACCCGGCGCGCACCGGCGCGGGTGCCCACCGACAGTTCGCGACCCTGTGCCAGGCCGCGGTCGTGCAGGTAGCGGGCGAACACCCGCACCCCGTTGCCGCACATTTCGGCGACACTGCCGTCGGCGTTGCGGTAGTCCATGAACCACTCGCATTCGGCCGCCGAGGCGGCGGGGCCGGTCAGCGTCTCGCCCAACGCGGCGGTGCGCACCACGCGCAGCACGCCGTCGCCGCCGATACCGGCGCGGCGGTCGCACAGCGCGGCCACCGCGGCGGGGCGCAGGTCCAGTGCACCGTCGGGATCGGGGAGGATCACGAAGTCGTTCTCGGTGCCGTGTCCTTTGGCGAATCGCATGGCCTTCATCCTAAGCGGCCATCCACCGGCGCCGCGCCGTGCTGCGCAGCCCCGGCCGGGCGGCGGGCGGCCGGTTGCGGTTCGGCACTGCTGCCACACTGGAAACCGGACAGCGCGGCACCGCAGGCAGGGCGGTGGGCGCGCGAGGCGAGACGGAAACCGCGAGGTGCAGTACCCGTGAACAGTCGGCAGGACGGTGCGCAGATCCCGGTCATCGCCGTAGTCGGGGCCACCGCCGCCGGAAAGTCCGACCTTGCCGTCGAACTGGCGCTGCGGCTGGGCGCCGGAACCGGCGGTGCCGAGATCATCAACGCCGACTCCATGCAGCTCTACCGCGGCATGGACATCGGAACCGCCAAGCTGGACCCGGCCGAGCGCCGCGGGGTGCCCCACCATCTGCTCGACATCTGGGAGGTCACCCGCACCGCCAACGTCGCCGAGTACCAGGAGCTGGCCCGGGCCCGCATCGACGGGCTGCGCGAGCGCGGCGCGGCACCGGTCCTGGTGGGCGGCTCGGGCCTGTACGTGCGGGCCGCACTGGACGAGTTGGACTTTCCTGGCACCGATCCGGCGATCCGGGCGCGGTTGGAGTCCGAACTGGGCGAGCACGGACCCGCCGCGCTCCACGCGCGGCTGGCCGGACACGACCCGGCAGCGGCGGAGGCCATCCTGCCCGGCAACGGCCGGCGCATCGTCCGGGCGCTGGAGGTCATCGAACTGACCGGGCGGCCGTTCACCGCGACCCTGCCCGCGCACACCTCGCGCTACCCCTGCGTGCAGATCGGGGTGCACGTGCCGCGGCCCGAGCTCGACGCGCGCATCGAGGAGCGCGTGCAGCGGATGTGGCGCGCCGGGCTGGTCGAGGAGGTGCGCGCGCTTTGCGGGCACGGCCTTGCCGGGAGCCGCACCGCGTCGCGCGCGCTGGGGTATGCCCAGGTGCTGCGCTTTCTGGAGGGGTCCTGCAGCGAGGAGGAGGCCCGCGCCGAAACCGTGCGCGCCACCCGCCGCTTCGCGCGCCGCCAGGAGTCCTGGTTCCGGCGCGACCCGCGCGTGCACTGGCTCGGCCACGACGACCCCGGCCTGGTCGAGCGGTCGGTGGAACTCGTCCGCACCGCGCAGACCGCCGCCCGCTCCTCCTGAACCACCGCCCCGCCCAAGCGCCCGCTCAGCGCCACAGCGCCGCAAAGTAGCCCACACCGTAGGGCGCCTCGTGGGCCAGCAGCTCCCCGCGCAGTCCTGCGCCGGTTGCCGCGCCCGCCAGCACCTGCCAGGCCGCCCGGCCGCCCGCCATCAGCTCGGCCGCCGTTGCGGGGCCGATCCGCTGCAGCGCGGCGGTGTCGGCCGCGGCCAGCGCCCCGGCCACCCCGGTGTCGAACGGGTCGGCGCGTTCATCGGGGATGCCGGGCGCGTGTTCGCCGCGGCGCGCGCTGCCGTCGCCCATGACCAGCAGCGCCACCCGCTCGGCCGCCGCGGCCAGCCCGGCGCCGCGCTCGGCGCACTCCTGCGGTGCGGTGGAGGCGCCAACCTCGGCGTAGTGATCCGGGCGCAGTCCTGCCCGCTCGGCCAGCCACCGGCCCACCGTCAGCGACAACGGCAGCACCCGCGGTCCGGGACCGACCCGCACGGGCACGCCGTAGTCGTCCAGGGCGCCGGAGGCGTCCGGGCCGTGCGTCCGGTCGGCGCCGCCGCACCCCACGACCGCGACCGTGTCCGGACCGGATGCGGCCAGCGCAGCGGCGGCCCGGTCGCAGGCCGCCCGCAGCCCCGCCAGCTCGCCGGCGGCCCCCTGCGCGACCTGCGGCAACAGCAGAGGCGGGTGGGGGCACACGGCGGCGGCGATCAGCACAAGGGCGAGGCTACCGCGCGCGCCGGCGGGTCTTTACGGCTTTCTGACGTTCGGCGCCCTTGCGCCCCGCTGGGGCGGTGCTAGCGTCAAGTCATGACCGCATGACCAGATTTGAAATCGAGTCAAACCGTCATAAGAGCGCACCGAACAACCCGCACCAAGCACGATCCAAGGAGTCAGCACGCCGTGGCCCAGCTCGACCAGGCAGCAAGCGGCCCGCAGCCCCCGGGCGCAGATGCCGAACGCGACGCACGCGCCGAACGCATCCTCGACACCGCCTGCGAACTGCTCGTGGCATGGGGATACCGCCGCGTGACGATCGGCGACGTGGCCAAACGCGCCGGAGTCGGCAAAGGCACCGTCTACCTGCACTTCCACACCAAGGAACTGCTGTTCCTCACCGTGCTGATGCGCGCCCAGGCCGCCATCCTCCGCCGGCAGATCGACGCGATCCGCCACGACCCCGAACGCGCCCTGCCCAGCGCCTTTGCCCGCACCAACTACCTCATGCTCCTGGAGAACCCCATCGCCCGGGCGATGCTGCTCGGCGACAGCGAGACCCTCGGCTCGCTCACGCAGAGCGGCACCCGCGAGCTCCACGACTACGCGCAGGTCCGGGTGCAGGTCATGACCGGCTACTTCGAGGTGCTGCGCGAGCACGGGGCGGTGCGCACCGACACCCCGCTGGAACTGCAGCTGCACGCCTACTTCCGCGTCTTCTACGGCTACATCGCCACCGAGACCGCCACCGAGACACTGCGCACCAGCGGGGACTCCCATGCCCAGGACGACGCCGACATGCTCGCCCACATCCTGAACTCGTCCCTGGAAACCCCAGGTGACGACCCCGCTCCGGTCCGCGCGGCCGCGCCCCGCGTCGTCGGGCTGCTGGAGCGGCTGCTCGCCCGCGTATACGAAGAGATCGACCGCCAGAAGCGGACCTGAAACCGCCAAGGAGGGCACAGCCATGAGCGCTTCCACCCAAGACACGACTCCGGACCCCGGTCCCGGCATCATCGACCCGCTCGACCCCGAACTCCTCCGCGACCCCTACACCGGGTTCGGGCGCATCCGCGAGCAGGCGCCGGCCGTGCGCGCCCGCAACCTCGACGGGTCACTGCTGTGGCTGGTCACCCGGCACGACGACGTCCGCCACGTCCTGGACGACCCGCGCTTCGCCAACAACCCGGTCTCCGTGCCGGGAATCGAAACCGACAAGCGCGCCGAACTCCTGGCCACCCTTGGGCTTCCCGAGGAGTACGTGCCCTATCTGGCCGACACCATGCTGGACAGCGACCCGCCCGACCACACCCGGCTGCGCAAGCTGGTTTCGCGCACCTTCACCGTGCGCCGCGTCAGCGAACTGCGGCCCCGCGTCGAGCAGATCACCGCCGACCTGCTCGACGCCCTGCCCGACCACGCCGAGGACGGCGTCGTCGACCTTGTCGAGCACTTCGCCTACCCGCTGCCCATCACCGTCATCTGCGAGATGGTCGGCGTGCCCGAGCAGGACCGGCCGCTGTGGCGCAAATGGGGCAACGACCTGGTCAACCTGCAGTCCCCGGAACGGATGGGGCCCGCAGTGGTCGACATGGTCGAGCACATCCGCACGATGATCGCCGAGCGGCGCGAAGCACCGGGCGACAGCCTCCTCGACGCCCTGATCGCCGTGCGCGACGACGACGGCGACCGGCTCACCGAGGACGAGCTGATCACCATGGTGCTCACTCTGGTCATCGCCGGGCACGAGACCACCGCCCACCTGATCGGCAACGGTGTCACAGCCCTGCTCACCCACCCCGACCAGCTCGCCCTGCTGCGCGGCGACCCCGAGCTCGCGCCGCGCGCCGTCCACGAGCTGATGCGCTGGTGCGGGCCGGTCATGGCGACCCGGCCGCGGTGGGCCACCGAGGACACCGCAATCGGCGATACGCAGATCCGCCAGGGCGATTCAGTGCAGGCGCTGCTGGTCACGGCCAACCGCGACCCGCGCAGGTTCGACGATCCCGCCCGGCTCGACATCACCCGCACCTACGAGACACGCGGCGAGCAGCACACCGGGTTCGGGCACGGCCTGCACTACTGCCTGGGCGCCGCACTGGCCCGCCAGGAAGGCGAGGTCGCCTTGACCGGCATCTTCGACCGCTACCCCGGCCTGGCGCTGGCCGTGGCTGAAGACGACCTGGAATGGATGCCGCGCCCGGGCCTGCGCCGGTTGATCCGGCTGCCGCTGCACCTGGGCGGCAGCCGGAGCTGAGGCGGGGCGGCACCGGCCGCACCGGCCGCCGCGGCGGGGCGCCCCGCCGCGGCCTCAGCCGGCCCCGCAGCCTTCAGTGGCCGCAGGCAGGGGTTCGGGGGCACCGACCGCGGGCATGCCCAGCAGCACACCGGGCTGGGCGGGTTCGCGGCCGTTGCGGGCCGCCCACGCGTCGCCGGCCCGGGTGTGGCGCACCGCACGCACACCGGAATCGGCCACCAAGTGGTGCGGGGCGGCGTAGGTGAGCTCGACGGTGGCGAGATCGCCCGGCCGCAGCGACGCCGCTGTGTCGTCGTCGACGGAGAAGTGCACCAGCCGGTTGTCGGGGGCGCGCCCCGACAGCCGGCGCCGCTCGCCGTCCTTGCGCCCTTCGCCTTCGGCCACCAGCAACTCGACTTCGTTGCCGACCAATTTCCGGTTCTCCTCGGCCGAAATCTGCTCCTGCAGGGCCACCAGGCGCTCATAGCGCTCCTGGACAACCTCCTTGGGCAGCTGGCCCTCCATCTCGGCGGCCGGGGTTCCGGGGCGCTTGGAGTACTGGAAGGTGAACGCAGCGGCGAAACGGGCCTCGCGCACCACGTTCAAGGTTTCCTGGAAATCGTCCTCGGTCTCGCCGGGGAAGCCCACGATTATGTCGGTGGTGATGGCGGCGTCGGGCATGGCGGCGCGCACCTTGTGCACGATGCCCAGGTAGCGCTCCTGGCGGTAGGACCGCCGCATCGCCTTCAGCACCCGGCTGGATCCCGACTGCAGCGGCATGTGCAACTGCGGCATGACATTAGGGGTCTCGGCCATCGCCTCGATGACGTCGTCGGTGAAGTCGCGCGGGTGCGGCGAGGTGAACCGCACGCGCTCCAGGCCCTCAATGCCGCCGCACGCCCGCAGCAGCTTGGAGAACGCCTGCCGGTCGCCGAACTCGCTGCCGTAGGCATTGACGTTCTGGCCCAGCAGGGTGACCTCGGCGACCCCCTCGCCGACCAAGGCCCGGACCTCGGCCAGGACGTCGCCGGGGCGGCGGTCCTTCTCCTTGCCGCGCAGCGCGGGGACGATGCAGAACGTACAGCTGTTGTTGCAGCCCACCGAGACCGACACCCAAGCGGCATAGGCGGACTCGCGGCGGCTGGGCAGTGTGGAGGGGAAGGTCGAAAGAGACTCCTCGATCTCGACCTGGGCCTCGCGCTGCACCCGGGCGCGCTCCAACAGCACCGGCAGCGACCCGATGTTGTGCGTGCCGAAGACCACGTCCACCCACGGCGCGCGGCGCACGATCTCGCCGCGGTCCTTCTGCGCCAGGCACCCCCCGACCGCGATCTGCATACCGGGTCGGGCGTCCTTGACCGGGCGCAGATGCCCGAGGTTGCCGTAGAGGCGGTTGTCGGCGTTCTCCCGGACCGCACAGGTGTTGAACACGACGACGTCGGCGGCGGTGCCCTCGGCTGCACGTTCGTAGCCCGCGTCCTCCAGCAGGCCCGAAAGGCGCTCGGAGTCGTGGACGTTCATCTGGCAGCCGTAGGTCCGCACTTGGTAGGTACGACTCTGGCTCACGCCCCCAGGCTAGGCCATGCCCGGCGGGCCGCCGTCCTGCCGGCGGGCCCGTCCCGGCGCAGGGACGGGCCCGCCGCGGCCCTCAGGGCACCGCCGGAGCCTGCGTGGGGCGGTCGCCCTGCGGGGCGCCGCGCGGGCCGCGGTTCCTCCAGAACTGCCAACCCAGCACCGCCGCCGCAACGGCCAACCCCGCGGCATCGCTCTCCCAGCCCGCGTGCAGCATCGCCAGCCCGGCCGCACCCACCAGCAGGCGCAGCGACCAGTGCAGGCGGGCCTGCACGTAGCCGACGACGGCGATACCCACCAGCCACACGCCCACCAGCGAGGTCGCCACCACCCAGGTGCCGGTCAGCCATGTCACGTCCTGCAGCAGCAACTGCGGGGAGAACACGAACATGTAGGGCACCAGGAACCCCGACACCGCGATCCGCACCGAGTGCACACCCGTCATGATCGGATTGCCGCCGGAGATCCCCGAGGCCGCATACGCCGCCAGGCAGACCGGCGGCGTGATGTCGGCCATCACCCCGAAGTAGTAGACGAACATGTGCGCCATCAGCAGCACCGCGACCGTGTTCTGCTCCACCCCCGGCTCCAGGATCACCATGATCGCGGGAGCGGCCAGCGTGGCGGTGATGACGTAGTTGGCCGTCGTGGGCACACCGATGCCCAGGATCAAACACGCCAGCATCGTCAGCACCAGGGTGCACAGCAGCAGCCCGGTCGTGGCGTCGAGCAGGCCGAAGGTGACCACCTGCAGCGCCGGAGCCAGAATCGACTCGGCCACACCCACCAGCCCGTCGCTGAGCTTGTTGCCCAAACCCGTCAGCGTGATGACACCGGCGATCATGCCCGCCGCCGCGCAGGCCACGATGATCGGCAGTGCAACCCGCGCCGCATCCACCAGGCCGTCGACCAGGCTCCACGGCGTCAGCCGGTCCTCCATCCCGCGCCAGCGCCGCAGCGCGAACATCACCACCTGCGTCAGCAGGTTCACCCCGACCGTCAGCCCGATCGCGCCCATCGCCGAGAAGATCGGCGAATAGCCCACCGACAGCAACCCGAACAGCCCGATGATCGGCACCAGCAGGTAGCCGCGGGTGGCCAGCAGCAACCGCACGTTGGGCAGCACGCTGCGGGGCATGCCGCGGATGCCCATCTTCTTGGCGTCGTAGTGCACGACCACGAACTGCGCGACGAAGAACAGCACCGCCGGGATGATCGCCGCCTGCAGGATCTGCAGGTAGGGGATGCCGGTGAACTCGATCATGATGAACGCCGCCGCACCCATGATCGGCGGCGCGATCTGCCCCCCGGTGGAGGACGCCGCCTCGACCGCGCCGGCATAGTTGGCCGGATAACCCGACCGCTTCATCATCGGGATGGTGAACGCGCCGTTGCTGACGGTGTTGGCCACCGAACTTCCGGTGATGGTGCCCGAGAACGCGCTGGTGACGATCCCGACCTTGGCGGTACCACCGGTCGCGCCACCGGTCAGTCCCAGCGCCAGGTCGGTGAAGAACCGTTCCATGCCCGTGCGGGTCAGCATCGCCGCGAAGATCAGGAACAGAAAGATGAACGTCGACGAGATCCCCAGCGGAGTGCCGAACACGCCCTCGGTACCCAGGAACAACTCGGTGACGATCCGGTCGATCGTGTAGCCGGAGTGGTGCAGGAAACCCGGCAGAATCGGGCCGAAGAACGCGTAGGCCACCATCAGCCCCGAAAGCACCACCAGGGCCGCGCCCAAGGTCCGCTGCGCAGCCACCAGCACCAACAGGATGCCCACTGTGCCCACCGCCACATTCGCGGGGTCGATGATGCCCTGGGTGCGCACGATGTCCTCATAGAACACGAACAGGTACAGCCCCGATCCGGCGCCCAGCACCGCCAGGACCACATCGGCCGCCGGAATCCCCATCGGCCGCAGCGGCACATAACGGGCGGCCTGCACCAGGGCCAGAACCGCCACCGCCGGAGCCAGCACGTACCACTCGGCGATGCCTTCGACAACGGTGTAGATGACGATGCCGACACCCGATGCCGTCAGCGCCCAGCCGTACCACCGCTGGCGCTGGGTCTCCTGAGGGGTGTGCGGGTACAGCAGAAACACCATGCCCAACCCCAGGGCCAGGTGGAACGCCCGCTGCTGCAGACCCGGGAAGGTACCGAAGTAGCCCGTGTAGAGGTGGAAAAGGCTCAGCAGCAGCCCCACCCCGAAGATCGTCCAGCGCCACAGCGGTCGTATGTCGCCGCGCACACCCGCCGTCTCGGCGGCGACATTGTGCTGTTCCAGTTCGGCGACCGCCTGCTGCGCATCGATGTCACTGAAGTCGGCGCCCTCCCCCGGCGGCGCCGCCGGCCGCGAGTCGCTCGTCATCGGCCATCCCTTCTTCGTTTCTCACGCCCGGTTCGTGCCCGGGCCGGCGCGCTCAGGGCCGGGCCCCGGGCCCGCCCTCGACGCTCCACTCCAGTCGTGTGCCGTACTCGGCGATGTCCAGCAGCCGTACGCGCCGCCCGTCCGGCAGCGACAGCACCTGGCCGGAATCAGGGCTGTTGACCATCAGCTGCAACGTGCCCAGCGGCCTCCCGTGGTGCAGCACCCGGTAGCCGTCCGGCTCGTGCAGGAACGTGGTGGTGGTCGAACCGATGTGCTCGGGCCCCACCGGCAGGTTCGCCCCGAAGGTGTCGAAGCGCATCTCCTCCATGGCCAGCAGGCCGGGCTCGGCGATCGAGAACTCCTCGGCCACCGGCCGTTTGCTCACCGAATGGGTGTAGCGCAGCGTCAGGTGCTCGCCTGCGGCAACCGGGCACGACAGCACCACGCGGCCCCGCTCGGTATCGGTGACCACGAAACGGAACCGCCGGCCGGCAGCACCGGAAGAGGTGGCGAGCAGCACGAGCAGGGCCGCGGCAAGCGCGCCCGAACCCGCGCGCACAGCACGGCGGCGCGCGAGAACCGGCCCGCGCGCCGCCGGTGCCGTCCCTCCCTCGGGCGGCCGGTCGCCGCTACCCGAGAACACCCTCTTCCTCGTAGTAGCGCTGCGCACCCGGGTGGAGCTCGACCGCGCCCATGCCTTCGGTGGCGGTGTCGAGCTTGACCTGCTCGCCGACGTCGTGTCCGATCTCGCCGGCACGCTCGTACATCTCCTTCACGAGGCTGTACGCCGTCTCCTCATCCAGGTCGGCCGTCGTGTACAGCGTCGCCCAGTTGGTGACGGTCTCAGCGGCTTCGTCCTGGTTGTTGTACGTGCCGGCCTCGATCGTCAGCGGGCTGTAGCTCGGGTTGTCGGAAGTGAGCGTGTCCAGGCCATCGCCGGTGATGTCGACCAGGTTCACGTCGCTGGTGGTGGCGACCTGCTCGATGCTGCCCGCCGGCAGCGCCAGGATCGCGAACGCGGCGTCGGTCTGGCCGTCGCTGAGCTTGGAGGAGGCGTCCTCGAACGTGCTGTTGAAGGTCTCCATGTCGTCCATGCTCATGCCATAGGCCTCGATGATCTGCTGGGCGGCCACGGCCGTGCCGCTGCCGGGCGGGCCGATGTCGACCCGCTTGCCCTCCAGATCCTCGATGGTCTCGATGCCGGACTCCTCGGTGGCCACGATCTGCAGCACCTCGGGGTAGACATTGCCGAGCATGCGCACGTCGCCCGGGTTGGACAGGGGCTCGTCGGAGAAGTCGGCGGCGCCGTCGACCGCATTGGCCGCGACCCCGTTGATCGCCATGACCAGCTCGTTCTCGCCCTGGTCGAGCAGCCGCATGTTCTCCACCGAGGCGCCGCTGGACTGCGTACCGACGTTGACGCCCTCGATGTTGTCCGACCAGATCTGGGCGATCTCGCTACCAAGGGGGTAGTACGTGCCGCCGGTGCTGCCTGTCGCCATGGTCATTTCGCCGCCGGCCCCGGCATCGCCGACACCGCAGCCCGCGAGCGCGATGACGCCTGCGGCGGTAGCCGCCGTGACGCCCGCAAGCCGCCCGGTCGTGAGTCCCGTCCTCATTGCGCGAGTCCTCCTCGAAGAGTGCGCTGCGGCGGTGCTGTAGCACCGACGCGAGCCCCTGAAGTGCCTAGCGTGGTTACCGGCCCTGAACATTGGCTGGACTATAGGCAGCACCGTGATACGTCATCGCGCACGGCGGATTACAACTAGGGAACGAATGGCCGGATACGGTGGCCCCGCGGCACCGGAGCACCCCATGCACGGCACCGCACGACCACCCGCCTGCCTGGCCGTCCTACTGCGCTGACGGCCTTATACCACTAAGGTCGACATGTCATTCCTAAAGCCCACAGAGTGCAAAGTTTCCCCATGACCGACCGCGTGACGGCCCCCTACGGCGCCTGGCCATCGCCCATCGCTGCGAGTGACGTCGCCCAAGGAGAACGGCGGCTGGGCTACCCCAGCGTCGCGGGCGAGCAGACCTGGTGGGAGGAGTCCCGCCCCGACCAGGGCGGACGCACCACCGTCATGCACCGGGACGCCGACGGCGCACTGAGCGAGCTGCTCGGCGCGACCTGGGACGTGCGCACCCGCGTCCACGAATACGGCGGCCGCTCCTACCTGCCGGTACCACCCCGCGACGGCACGGACCCCACCCGCTACGGCATCGTCTTCGCCAACCGCGGCGACCAGCGGCTCTACCTGCTGGAGCACGGCGCCGCCACACCCTCGCCCCTCACCCCCGAACCCCGCACTCCCGCTGGGCTGCGCTACGCCGACCTCACCCTCAGCCCTGACGGCGAACGCATCATCTGCGTCCGGGAAAGCCACCCCGCCCCCGGCGGCCACGGCGGGGACGGCGACCAGCAGGGCCAACACGGCCAAGACCCGCAGCGCCCGACCCGATCGATCGTGTCCGTGCCGCTGTCGGGCCGCGCCGCAGGCGACCCCGGCGCCGTCACCGAACTCGTCACCGGCGCCGACTTCTACGCCTGCCCCACCCCCGCACCCGGCGGAGAACACCTGGCCTGGATCACCTGGAACCACCCCCGCATGCCCTGGGACGGCACCGAACTGCGCGTGGGCACCCTCGAAAACGGCACGGTCACCGGCGCCTACACCCTCAAAGGCGGCGTCAACGAATCGGTGCTCTCCCCCGCATGGCGCGACGACACCACCATCGCCTTCCTCTCCGACTGGCCCGGCTGGTGGAACCTCTACGAGATCGGCCTGACCGGACCGGCCCTCGCGCTCTACCCCGCCGAAGAAGAGTTCACCCACGGCTTCTCCCTGGGCATGCAGCCCTACCAGCGGCTCGACGACGGCCGCCTGGTCACCCTGCACGGCCACACCGACCTCACCCCCGGTGTCTACAATCCCGCAACCGCGGAACTGTCCCTTTTGGAAACCGGGCTGGAAAGCTGGCAGACCCTGGCCGGCGACGGACGCACCATCATCGGGCTCGCCGCCGGCACCCGCACCCCCCAGAGCCTGGTGCGGCTCGACCCCGGCGACGGCAGCGTCGAGGTGCTGCGCCGGTCGCGCGACGACCTGCCCGAAGCCGACTACCTGCCCACCCCGCGCACCACCACCTTCAGCGGTCGCTACGGCGGCACCGTGCACGCCACCGTCTACCCGCCCGCCAACCCCGGTGCCACCGGCGAGGGACCCGCCCCCTACGCGGTGTGGGTGCACGGCGGCCCGGTCGCCAAAGCGCTCACCGCACTCGACCTCACCAAGGCCTACTTCACCAGCCGCGGCATCGGCATCGTGGACGTCAACTACGGCGGTTCCATCGGGTTCGGGCGCACCTACCGCGAACGCCTGCACGGGCAGTGGGGCGTCGTCGATGTGGAGGACGCCACCGCGGCCGCACAGGGCCTGGTCCAGGAAGGCGCCGCCGACCCCGAACGCCTGGCGGTGCGCGGCGGCAGCGCCGGGGGGCTGACCACGCTGCTCGCGTTGTGCGGCGACACCTTCGCCTGCGGAACATCGCAGTGGGGCGTGACCGACCTGCTGCGGCTGGCCGCCGAAACCCACGACTTCGAGTCGCGGTTCCTCGACGGACTGGTCGGGCCGCTGCCGGGCTACGCCGCCACCTACCGCGAACGCTCCCCCATCAACCGGGCCGCCGAATTGTCGGCGCCGGTACTGATCCTGCAGGGCACCGACGACCCCGTCGTACCACCCAACCAGGCCCGCGCGCTGGCGGCCGGGCTGGGCGAACGCGGTGTCCGGCACGCTCTGGTGGAGTTCGACGGCGAAGGGCACGGCCTGCGCTCCGCCGCGAACCAGCAGCGGGCGCTGGAAGCGGAACTGGCGTTCTACGGCGAGGTCTTCGGGTTCACCCCGCCCGATGTGCCCTCGATCGAACTGGTCACCGAGTACGCCGCCGGCGGGTCCGGCCCCGGCCCCGCCGACCCGCCGGACACCGCGGCAGCAGACACCCCAACGGCCGAACCCGGCCACGGTGATGCCTCCGACGCCGACCTGGTCGCCGAGCCCCTGCCCCCGCTCGAAGACCGCACCGACGAACGGGCGCACCGCTCTTAGAGCCGCGGGAACCGCCGGCCGGGTGGACCGGGCAGACCGGTTCGGCCCGGCCGGCGGTTCCCGCGCACCGTCGCATACCCAAGGACCCGCAATGCCCACAACGCGGCTCGTATCCGCCGACGATGCACCCGTCCTCGCCGAACTGCTGCGGAACAACCGGGAGTTCCTCGCTCCCTGGGAACCGGCCCGCGACGACCGCTACTTCACCGCAAAACACCAGCAGGCCGTTGTCCTGCACGCACTGCGCGAGCACGCGGCCGACCGGATGCTGCCGCAGGTCATCCTCGACGACGCCGCACAGGTTGTCGGCCGGATCACCGTGAACGGCATAGTCCGCGGCGCGTTCCAGTCGGCGAGCATCGGCTACTGGGTCGGCCGGAGCCACAACGGCCGCGGTCTGGCGACCAAGGCCGTCAACGAAACCGTGCACACCGTCTTTGCCGGGCTGGGGCTGCACCGGCTCCAAGCCGAGACCCTGCCGCACAACACGGCATCGCAGCGGGTACTGCAGCGCAACGGTTTCGCCGCCTACGGCAGAGCCCCGCAGTACCTGCAGATCGCCGGCGAATGGCAGGACCACATCCTCTACCAACTCCTCAACCCGAGCTGGTGACCCGGGCGCGCCGGGACCGCCCCGGCGCCGGCGCAGCGCTACTCCGTATCGGGATCGGGCAGCTCGACCTCGGCGCCTTCGGCCTCCAGTTCCTCGCGCACCACCCGGTAGGCCAACCCCGCCGAATACCCCTTGCGCGCCAGCATGGCCAGGGTGCGCCGCGCCCGCGCCGCGGAGTCGTGCCCGCGCGAACCACCGAGTTTGCGCCGCGCGAGCCGGCGGGCGGTCTCCTCCTCCTGATCGGCGCTGAGATCGTCGACCGCGTCGCGGACCGTGTCCTCGGCCACGCCGCGCCGCCGCAGCTCGGCCGCCAATGCCTTGCGCCCCAGCCCGCGCCCCGCATGCCGGGAGTCGACCCAGGCATCGGCAAATGCGGCGTCGTCGATCAGCCCGACCTCGCTGAAGCGCCCCAGCACGGACTCGGCCACGTCTTCGTCGATCCCGCGACGCCGCAGCGCCTGGGCGAGCTGGGCCCGCGTGCGCGGAGCCGAGGTCAGCAGGCGCAGGCAGATGCCGCGCGCCTTGGCCTCGGGGTCCTCGCAGTCAACGGACCCGCCCGCCCAGGAACCGGGTTCGGGGACGTTGTCGCCGATGGTGTCGTCCGGATCAGGCATCCGCAGGCGGGGTGGCCTTGGTCCGGCTCGTCCGCTTGGCCGCCGCGGGTGCTGCGGCCGCCGCGTCGGTGTCCTTGCCCGCTGCGTCCTTACCTGCGGCGTCCTTGGTGCCGGTGTCCTTCGCCGGGGTCTTGGTGTCGGCCGCCTTGGTGTCGGTGGCGCCCGCGGAACCGGCGGAGTCGTCGCCGGCGCTGGGCACGCCCAGCTTCTCCTTGATCTTCTTCTCGACCTCGTTGGCCATGTCGACGTTCTCGCGCAGGAAGTTGCGCGAGTTCTCCTTGCCCTGCCCGAGCTGGGTGCCCTCGTAGGTGTACCAGGCGCCGGACTTGCGCACGACGCCCTGCTCGACACCGAGGTCGATCAGCGCGCCCTCGCGCGAGATCCCCACCCCGTAGAGGATGTCGAACTCGGCCTGCTTGAACGGCGGCGCGACCTTGTTCTTCACGACCTTGACCCGGGTCCGGTTCCCGACCGCGTCGGTTCCGTCCTTCAACGTCTCGATCCGCCGCACATCCAACCGCACCGACGAATAGAACTTCAGCGCACGGCCGCCGGTGGTCGTTTCGGGACTCCCGAACATGACTCCGACCTTTTCGCGAAGTTGGTTGATGAAAATCGCGGTTGTCCCGGTTGAGTGCAATGCACCGGCAATTTTGCGGAGGGCCTGCGACATCAGGCGTGCCTGGAGACCGACGTGGCTGTCGCCCATTTCGCCCTCGATCTCGGCGCGGGGGACCAGTGCGGCCACGGAGTCGACGACCAGGATGGAGACCGCGCCCGAACGGATCAGCATGTCGGCGATTTCCAGCGCCTGTTCGCCGGTATCGGGCTGGGAAAGCAGGAGATCGTCGGTGTTGACGCCGATCTTCTTTGCGTATTCCGGGTCGAGCGCGTGCTCGGCATCGATGAATGCGGCGATCCCGCCGGCCTTTTGCGCGCTGGCCACGGCGTGCAGGGCGACGGTGGTGTTGTGGGACAGCATGCCTTCGGCCACGAAGCTGTGGGTGTCGGGCAGCATGAGGTCGAAGGTGGGCTGGAGCCCGCCGTCCTCGATGGCGGCGACCGCCTCGTAGGTGTGGGGGGCCGCGGCGAGGTGGCGCAGGTAGTCCAGGACCGGCCGGATGGACGGGCCGATCAGGTGCGGGCGGTCGTCGGCCCAGCGGATGATGTTGCGCAGGGTCTCGCGGCCGCAGGGAACATCGACATCGGTGCGGAAGAGGTCGCCCGCCACGTCGTCGAAGTGGCGGTCGCCGCCGACCGAGTCGCGCAGACTGCGCACCAGGCCGCTCAGGTGCGGGATGCTTTCCAGGCGGGCATTGTGCAGGGTCAACCGGAAGTTGCGGTCGATCTGGGCCTGCCGGCGCGCGGAGCGGAACCCGACCTCGTCGAGGAAGCGGTGGGTGACTGTCGGGTTGACAGTGACGCTCCAGTACGTGCGCTGGTATTCGGCGTTGTACTTGCCGTAGATCGAAGCGGGCACGCCCAACCCGTAGAGCAGCAACTGGACGTCGCGGGCGAGCTGTTCGGATGCGGTGCCCAGGCCCACGGTGGAGCCGGAGTCGATCCATCCGTCGCCCTCGAACAGCGCCGAAAGGAAGGCGCGCTGGGCCTTGTCGCCGGCGGTGCGGACGCAGCGGGGGACGGTTTTCTCGGCTGCGCCGCAGTAGCCCAGGCCGTAGGTGTCGGCCACGCGGGCGCGCACCGCCTTGCCGGAGACCACATACTCGGTGCAGTTCTTGCCGGCGTACTCGCGGACCTCGGTGTCGAGGAGCCAGCGGGCCAGCGCGCTGAACTCGGCGCCGACCTCGGGGTCTCCGTTGGTGAACTGCAGCTTGTAGGGATCGCCCAGCGTGCCCTCGGCGACGAGGTAGCCGAGGAAGACGGCCTCGTCCTCGCTGAGGCCGTCGCCCGAGGCGGCCTCCTTTGCGCCGAACCGGGCCGAGACGACGGTGTCGCCGGTGGAGATGTCGCCCGCCTTGCGCCAGACGATGTATCCGTCGGTGTTGATGACACGGAGCGGGTGGTTGTGCGTGACCGAGATGCGGCGGCCGGATTCGAGGGTGATGCGCAGTACGGGTTTGCGGTTGTTGTGGGTGAGCGCGGCGACGGGTTCGAGTTCGCCGCGCTCGTTGACGGCGCGGATGCCCTGGTCGCGGATATCGGTGGTGCGGCTGGTGCAGGAGGCGGGCTGCCCGGCGCGCTCGAACAGTTCCTCAACGGTTTCCAGCCCGCGGTCGGTCCACACGCGGGTATCGGCGACCAGACACTTGCCGGAGGACTCGGGCCCGTAGATCTCAACAATACGGCCGCGCGGAATTCCGCCGATCCCCAGGGCGAGGTCGAGGGAAATGGAGCCGGAAGGGAAGTATTCGATCGGGGGGCGTTGGTCATCGCCGAGGCGCATGACGGAGCCCTTGCCGAACTGGCGCTCGATCTGAGCGAGCGCGGTTTCGAGAGCCTTGTCTCGATCTGCAGCAGCCACGGGGAACCCCTGTTGGGTCGACGTCTTCTTGTTCATATTGGGAGCGACGCTACGCGGTGGCTAGGACAAACCTCGACCGCGTTGGCGCGCCTGTGGACAAGTGCGGCGGTCTGGTGACGGCCGCCGGCAGGTGCCCGCTCGCAGACGCCCGGCCCAGGGGCGCCGTGGTCCGGGCGGAGGCCGACGCGGCGATCCCACCGGCCCCGGATACACCACCAGCCTACCCGAACCTCTGTTCGACCGCCCGCCGTCCCCAGGCATCCCGGCGCGTCGCCGCGGGCACGCAGCCGTCCGGCCGCGCCGGATCCGGGCCTGCCCGCGGTCAGCGCGCGCCGGCCGGGAGGTCGAAGGTCTCGCAGACAGCGCGCCACACCTCCTTGGGGTTGACGCCGGCGGAGAGGGCCTGTTCGACCGTGCGCGAGCCGAGGATGTCGATGACGTGGTCGCGGGCGAGGCTGTCGGCGTAGGCCTCGCCGAACTGGCCGTACATGCGCTCCCAGAAGTGCGAAAGTCTCATTGCCTCCAGTATCGAACCCCCGCGGCGGTGCTGTCACCTCCGGGGACGCCGGCCGGAAGCGCACCGGGCCGCGGTCGGGCGCCCGCTCGGGGCGCAGCCGCCCGCACTCCGCGCCATCCGCCGTACTCGCCGTATGCTGCTCGGTTTCGTCGGTACCGCGTTGCAGACTGGTCACATGTCCTCTGTTGGCGATCCCGGCTCCAGTGCCTCCGGCACCGGCCGCGGCGGGGGCGGCGCCCATCCGCTGCGCCGTTTCTCGCAGGCGACACGTACCTGGTTTGAGGGGGCTTTTCCCGCAGGGCCCACTCCGGCGCAGATCAGCGCGTGGGATTCGGTGTCGCGGGGCGAGAACACGCTGGTGGTCGCCCCGACCGGGTCGGGCAAGACCCTTTCGGCATTCCTGTGGGCGCTGGACGGTCTCGCTGCGGCGCCGGTGCCCGATGACCGGGTGCGGCGCTGCCGCGTGCTGTATGTGTCGCCGTTGAAGGCGCTGGCCGCCGATATCGAGCGCAACCTGCGGGTTCCGCTGTCGGGTATCCGGCGGGCGGCCCAGGCGGCGGGTCTTGAGCCGACGGAGCTGTCGGTTGGGATGCGCACCGGCGATACCCCCGCCAACGAGCGGCAGCGGCTGGCGCGGCGGCCGCCGGACATCCTGATCACCACGCCGGAATCGCTGTTTCTGGTGCTGACCTCGCAGGCGCGGGCGGGGCTGGCCGGTGTCGAGACCGTGATCGTCGACGAGGTGCACGCGCTGGCGGGCACGAAGCGGGGTGCGCATCTGGCGCTGAGCCTGGAGCGGTTGGACGCGCGGCTGGATGCTCCGGCGCAGCGGATCGGATTGTCGGCGACCGTGCGGCCTCCCGAGGAGGTCGCGGCGTTTCTGGGCGGGCCGCGGCCGGCTTCGGTGGTGGCGCCGCCGAACACGCCGTCGCTGGATGTGCGGATCGCGGTGCCCGTCGAGGACATGGCCGAGTTGGAGTCGGCGGTGCCGGCGGGGCGGTCGGACGACCGGGCGTCCAAGGCGCGCAGGTCGATCTGGCCGCATGTCGAGGAACGGGTGCTGGATTTGGTCGAGGGGCACCGCTCCTCGATCGTGTTCTGCAATTCGCGGCGGGTGGCCGAGCGGTTGTGTGCGCGGTTGAACGAGCTGGCCGAGGAACGCCGCGCGGTCGGCGGGGGTGCGGCCGGGCCGGGTGGATCGGCGGGGGCTGCTGCTCCGCCCGGCGCGTCTTCCCCCGCGCCGGGCGGTCCGGCCGCACCGCGGTTGTCTCCTGCCGAGGTGATGGCCGAGGCGGGGCAGGGTTACGGGGCTGAGCCGGGGGTGGTCGCGCGGGCGCACCACGGTTCGGTGTCCAAGGATGAGCGCGCGTTGATCGAGGCCGACCTGAAGGCGGGGCGGCTGCCGTGCGTGGTGGCGACCTCCAGTCTGGAGTTGGGCATCGATATGGGTGCGGTGGACCTGGTGGTGCAGGTGGAGTCGCCGCCTTCGGTCGCCAGCGGGCTGCAGCGGGTGGGGCGGGCCGGCCACCATGTGGGCGAGGTTTCACGGGGGGTGCTGTTTCCGAAGTACCGGGGCGATCTGCTGACGGCGTCGGTGGTGGTGGAGCGGATGCGGCAGGGGCGGATCGAGGAGTTGCAGATGCCGCACAACCCGCTGGATGTGCTGGCCCAGCAGGTGGTGGCGATGGCGGCGATGGAGGAGTGGGAGGTGGCGGGGCTCGGGGCGCTGGTGCGCCGGGCGGCTCCGTTCGCGTCGCTGCCGGATTCGGCGCTGTCGGGGGTGCTGGACATGCTGTCGGGCCGCTATCCCTCCGACGAGTTCGCGGAGTTGCGGCCGCGGTTGGTGTGGGATCGCGACGGCGGGAGCCCGGGTTCGGGCGGCACGGTGTCGGGGCGGCCGGGTGCGCAGCGGCTGGCGGTGACCAGCGGAGGGACCATTCCCGACCGGGGCACCTATGCGGTGCATCTGGCCGCGGGCGGCGGCGGTGGTCCCAGCCGGGTGGGTGAGCTGGACGAGGAGATGGTCTACGAGTCGCGGGTGGGCGACGTGTTCGTGCTGGGTGCGAGCGCGTGGCGGATCGAGTCGATCACCGCCGACCGGGTGACCGTGTCTCCGGCGCCGGGGCGGCCGGGCCGGCTGCCGTTCTGGAAGGCCGATGCGCAGGGGCGTCCGGCGGAGTTGGGCCGGGCGATCGGGGCGATGGCGCGCGAGTTGAGCGGCGCGGAGGGGCCGGCGGCGGTCGAGCGGGCGCGCGGGGCGGGGCTGGACGAGTGGGCCGCGGCCAACCTGGTGGATTACCTGGGCGAGCAGGCGGAGTCGACCGGGTGGGTGCCCGACGAGCGCACGGTGGTGGTCGAGCGGTTCCGCGACGAGTTGGGCGATTGGCGCGCGGTGGTGCATTCGCCGCTGGGCGCGCGGGTGCATGCGCCGTGGGCGCTGGTGATCGGTGCGCGGTTGCGGGAGCGCTACGGGATGGATGCGCAGGTGGTGCACGGCGACGACGGGATCGTGGTGCGGCTGCCGGATGTGGACGATCCGGGCGGGGGCGGGACTGAGGGCGGGTCCGGGAGCGGTACCGCGCGCTCGCGCCGCGGCGGTGCCGGTGGAGGTGCCGGTGGATTGGCGGATTCGCTGGTGGTGGCTCCCGAGGAGGTCGAGGACGCGGTCACCGCGGAGTTGGGCGGGTCGGCGCTGTTCGCGGCGCGGTTCCGGGAGTGTGCGGCACGGGCGCTGCTGCTGCCGCGGCGCCGCCCGGGCCGGCGTATGCCGTTGTGGCAGCAGCGGCAGCGTTCGGCGCAGCTGCTGGCGGTGGCGGGCCGGTTCGGGTCGTTTCCGATCGTGTTGGAGGCGGTGCGGGAGTGCCTGCGCGATGTGTTCGACGTGGGCGGCTTGGTCGGGCTGATGGCTGATGTGCGCGCGCGGCGGGTGCGGGTGGTCGAGGTCGAGACCCAGCGGGCGTCGCCGTTCGCGCAGTCGTTGCTGATGGGGTACACGGCGGCGTTTCTGTACGAGGGCGACGCCCCGTTGGCGGAGTTGCGGGCGCAGGCGCTCACGTTGGATTCGGAGCTGCTGGCCGACCTGCTGGGGCAGGCGGATCTGCGGGAGCTGCTGGATGCCGAGGTGGTCGCCGAGTATGACGCGTGGTTGCAGCGGTTGGTGCCGCAGCGGCGGATGGATCCGGCGCTGGGGCGGGAAGGTGCGGCGGATCTGCTGCGGGAGTTGGGGCCGCTGACCGAGGAGGAGGCCGCCGAGCGGGGGGTTGGCGCCGAGTCGTTGGCGGAGCTGGGGCGGGTGCGGCGCGCTGTGCGGGTGCGGGTGTCAGGCGAGCGGCGGTGGGCTGCGGTGGAGGACGCGGCGCGGTTGCGCGATGGTGCAGGGGCGGTGCTGCCGGACTGGTTGGCGGGGGCGGCGGCTGAGCACGGGGCTCCGCGGGGTGGTGCGGATGGCGGTGCTGGTGATGGCGCTGATGGGGGTTTCGCCGGGACCGCCGCGGCGTTCGCGGCGCCGGTGGCCGATCCGCTGGGGGATCTGGTGCTGCGGTATGCGCGTACGCACGGCCCGTTCACTGCCGGTGCCGCGGCGGCACGGTTCGGGTTGGACCGGGGCGCGGTGGCCGAGGTCCTGCGCCGGCTGGCGGGTGCGGGGCGGATCGTCGAGGGCGAGTTCCGCCCGGGCGGCCAGGGCACGGAGTGGTGCGACCCCGATGTGCTGCGGGCCTTGCGGCGGCGGTCGATCGCACGGCTGCGCCGCGAGGTGGAGCCGGTGCCGCAGCGGGCGCTGGGGCGGTTCGTGCCGGCGTGGCAGCATGTGGGGCCGGTGGGCGGCGGGGGTGCCGCCGAGGGGCGGCTGCGCGGGCCCGATGCGGTGTTGGAGGCGGTGGAGTCGTTGCGGGGGGCGCCGGTTCCGGCGTCGGCGTTGGAGACGCTGGTGCTGCCGGCGCGGGTTGCGGGGTATACGCCGGCGCTGCTGGATGAGTTGACCCACGCGGGCGAGGTGCTGTGGGCGGGGGCGGGTCCGCTTGCGGGCAATGACGGGTGGGTGTGCCTGGTTCCGGCCGATGAGGCTGCGGAGCTGCTGCCGGAGCCCGTCCAGGTGCCGGCTGAGTCGGCGGAGTCGGCGGAGCCGGCGGGGGCGCAGGCGGCGGTGTTGGCGGCATTGCGGGCGGGCGGCGCGCTGTTCTTCCGCGATATCGCCGACCGGGTGGTGCGCGCCGCGGGGGTGGCGGCGGTTTCGGATGCCGCGGTCGTGGCGGCGTTGTGGGAGCTGGTGTGGGCGGGCCTGGTCAGCAATGATTCGCCGGCGCCGTTGCGCGCGCTGCTGGGTGCGGGTTCCACGGCGCACCGCAGCAGGTCGCGGCGGCCGGTGCTGCCGAGCCGGATGGGTCCGCCGACTGCTGGGGGGCGGTGGTGGCTGCTGCCGGAGCGCGCCGATGCGACTCGGCGGTTGGCGGCGGGCACGGCTGCACTGTTGGACCGCTACGGGGTGGTGACTCGGGGGCCGGTGGTGGCCGAGCAGGTCCGCCGCGGCGACCGCCGTTCGGGCGGCCGGGGTGCGGGCGGGTTCAGTGCGGTGTATCCGGTGCTGCGGGGGTTCGAGGAGGCGGGGCGTGCGCGGCGGGGGTATTTCGTCGAGGGGTTGGGGGCGGCCCAGTTCGCGCTGCCGGGTGCGGTTGACCGGTTGCGTGCCGTTGGCGGCGCGGGGGCGGCGGATACCGAGGAGCCTCCGGTGGTGCTTGCCGCGGCGGATCCCGCCAATGTTTACGGTGCTGCGCTGCCGTGGCCTGCTGCGGCGGGGTCCGCGGGGCGTCCGGGCCGCAAGGCGGGCGCGTTGGTGGTTCTGGACGGCGGGGTGGCGACCCTGTATTTGGAGCGCGGCGGCCGTTCGGCGCTGACGTTCGGTTCGTCGGTGCGGCGGTTGGAGCGTGCGGCGGGGGCTCTTGCGGAGCTGGTGCATGCGGGCGGTGTGGAGTCGTTGACGGTGGAGCGCTGCGATGGTGCGGAGGTGTTCGGCACGCCGTTGGATGCGGCGCTGGCCGGCGCGGGCTTCCATGCCACGCCGAAGGCGCTGCGGTTGCGCCGCTGATTCGGCCGGGTCAGGGGTCGGCGGGGTGCCTGGACCGTTTGCACTTGGTGCACCGGCGGTTGCTGACGGGGTCGGTCGTGCCGCAGCAGGTGCAGATCCACGTGTCGGCGGGGTGGTGTCCGTGCCGGATGTCGTCGAGGAGCACCCATTCGACCTTGATTTCGCGGCGGGTGCCGAACCGGCGGGGCAGCGGTTTCTTGCAGTTCCAGCAGTCGGCGAGGAAGCCGCGGTCGGCGTTGACGGCCGACTGGCAGTGGGGGCATGCCGCGAGCCGGAGCAGGGCGTGGCCGTCGTTGCCGGGGGGCACGGCGACCCGGGTGCCGTGTACCGCTCGTCCCCGTTCGACGTTGTCCATGCTCGGCAGGTTATCGGGGTGTTTCGGGGCGACGCAGCAGAACCGGCGCATCGCGGCGGTTGCGGGGCCGAGCCGGGGAAACCGGTTGGCGCGGGCGGTTGCGGCGGCGCGAGGATGGGGCCCGCTGATACCGCCGAGTCCGCCCGCTGCGAGGTATTGATGTCCGCTCCCCTGGTACCCGTCCCGATCCGGCCGATGCGTGCGGATGAGACCGATGCGGTTGCGGAGGTGAGCCGGGCCGCTGGAGCGCTGTTCGCCGAGGCGGGGTTGGTACTGCCGCCCGATGATCCGCGGGAGGTACTGGCGAGTGCCCGCTGGGTGCTGGTCGCCTGCGAGCCGGTGCGGGCGTTCGCGGCGGTGGAGGTGTTGGACGGGGCGGCGCACTTGGCGGAGTTGGCGGTGCACCCCGACCACGGGCGCCGGGGTGTGGGCACCGCCTTGGTGGAGGCGGTGTGCGGGCTCGCCGGCAGCGAGGGGTTTGCCGCGGTGACGTTGACGACCTTCCGCGACCTGGCGTGGAACGCGCCGTGGTATGCGCGGCGGGGCTTTGCCGAGCTGGCGCGGGCCGAGTGGGGGCCGCAGTTGTGCGAGCAGTGGCGGCGCGAGGAGGCGGCGGGCATCGTGGTGGCGCCGCGGATCGCGATGTGCCGCCGGTTGGCCGCCGCCGGGGCCGGGGCCGGCTGATCAGCGGGCGGGCCCGGACGGGCCGCCCGGCAGGGCGCGGCGGGATGCGGCGGCGCCCCGCTGCACCGCCGCGCCATTGCCCGCGCCGCCCGCTACCTGCCGCCCCTCCCCCGGCCGCCGGAACCGGGCCGCTCCGGCTCGCCGCCGGGCGCCGGTCCGGTCTGCTGTTCCCCGTTGCCGTTCATTCGACGGTGGAGTCGAAGACGTCTTCGCGTGCGTGCTGCAGCGCCGACAGCAGGGCGCCCCGCAGTACCGGCGATTGGACCCGGCCGACGCTGACCTGGGGTGCGTTGGGTCCGATGCGGGCGGCGGCTCCGGCGACGCGCCGGGCGAGGTCGTCGCCGCCGCTTTCGGCGACCTCGCCGCCGAGTACGACGAGGCCGGGGTCGAGCACCACGCAGACCGCCGCCACGCCGCGGGCGATGCGTTCGGCCAGCTCGTCGAGGAAAGCGTCGCCGGCGGACCCGGCCTCGCCGGCGGCGGCAAGGATGTCGCCGACGGTTTTTCCGCTGTATCCGTGCGACTCGCCCAGTGCCCGGATCTCCTGGGCGCCGACGAGCGCTTGGAAGCCGTGGGCGATGGTGGGCCGTTCGGATGTGCGGCGCAGTGACTGGTAGCCGCCGGGCAGGCCGACGTCGCCGGGCAGCGGCGCGCCGGGAACGGGCAGGTAGCCGATTTCGCCGGCGCCGCCGGTGGCGCCCCAGTGGATGCGGTCGTCGAGCATGATCGCCATGCCGACGCCGCCGCCGGCGCCGAGCCAGATGAGGACGAAGTCGGAGGTGTCCTCGCCGGCGCCTTCGGCGTGTTCGGCCAACGCGGCGAGGTTGACGTCGTTTTCGATCCGGACCGTGGGGCCGAGTTCGGCGCGCAGTGCCCGGAACGCGCCTTCGAGCCAGCTGTGCAGGTCGAAGGAGAACCGGACGCCGCCCGTGCGGGGGTCGACGACGCCGGGTGTGCCGATGGTGCAGGAGCTGAGGAGTTCCGGGGTGACTTCGCAGGTCTGCAGGAGCCGGTTGACGGCGTTGCGGACCTGTTCGACGGGGTCGCCGGTGTCGGAGGGGTCGAGGGAGAACTCGCCGGCGACGTGGCCGGTGATGTCGGCGAGCGCGCCGGTGACCTCGGTGGCGCGGATGTCCAGGGCCAGGGCGTAGGCGGCGGAGGGCACGACGGCGTAGAGGGCGGCGTTGGGGCCGCGCCCGCCGGCCTGGCTGCCGACGACGTGTACGAGCCGGCGTTCTTCGAGGCGGGCGAGCAGTTGGGAGGCAGTGACCTTGGACAGGCCGGTCTCCTGGCCGAGTTGGGTGCGCGTCATCGGCCCCGACGCGAGTAGGAGCTCCAGAGCGGCCCGGTCGTTGAGTTGGCGCAGCAGGCGCGGAGTCCCAGGACGTCGAGACATAACCGTGACACCCCGTTCTCTATCCATTAGGAAAGTTTCTTGTTAGTTTAACGCCCAATCCGCGGAGCCACCGCACCGACACCTCCTCTACAGTTCCGCGGCACCCGCCGGACAGGGCGGAGACAACAACACAGTGCTATCCCAGCACACCTTGCGAACAGACGACGAAGCCCGCACCGCGCTTGCAACCGACCAAGAGATGTCCGGGGGCGTCCTCTCGACGCAACGTCGCGCGTGGCAACGCGTGAAGGGAGATACACCATGAGACCGGTGAGAACCGCAGCCCTTTCGACCGCGGTGCTGCTCGCCGCCACCGCCTGCGGCGGAGGCGGCTCCGAGAGCGGCGGGTCGCAAGCTCCCGACAGCCTGACCGTGTGGGTGATGGGCACCGCCCAGAAGCCCATCGAGAAGTACTTCGACACCGTCGAGGAGCGCTACCAGCAGGACCACCCCGGCACAAAGGTCGAGGTGGAGTTCATCCCCTGGCCCGACGCCCAGCAGTCCATCAACAACGCCCTCGCCGGCGGCGACGCCCCCGACGTGCTGGAGGTCGGCAACGACCAGGTCGCCAACTGGGCCGCCCAGGGCGCCGTCATGGACATCACCTCGCGCACCGCGGACTGGGGCGCGGTGGCCGACATGGACCAGGCGGCGGTCGACTACGGCAAGTACGACGGCTCGCAGTACGGCATCCCGTGGTTCGCCGGCGTACGCACCCTGTACTACCGCGCCGACTGGCTGTCCGAGATGGACATGGAGCCGCCCGAGACCTGGGCGGAACTGGTCGAGGTCGCCAAGGCCATCGAGGAGGAGCAGGGCGTGCCCGGCTTCGCCGCGCCCACCGACTTCACCAACGGCATCGCCAGCTTCATCTGGAGCAACGGCGGCAAGATCGCCACCCGCGAGGGCGGCGAGTGGCAGGCGCAGCTGTCCTCCCCCAAGACCCGCGAGGCCATCGAGTTCTACGCAGGGCTGACCACCGAGGAGAAGACCTCACCGCAGTCCTACGTCGGCGAGAACGAGCTGGTCCCGCTCGCCGACATGGCCAACGGCGAGGTCGGCATGTACATCGACGGCGGCTGGGCGCTGACCTCGATGGAGGAGCAGGCCCAGGACCCCGCGGTGCTGGACGAAATCGAGGCTGCGCCCATCCCCGGAGCCGACGGCACCGCCCCCGCCTTTGCGGGCGGTTCGGCGCTGACCCTGTTCGCCACCACCGAGCACCCCGATGCCGCATTCGAGCTGCTCCAGGTCATGGGCGACAAGGAGGGCGGCCGGGGCTACGCCGATGCGGCGGGCTACTTCCCCGCCTACCCCGGGATGCTCGACGACGAGTCCTACCAGTCCGACCCGGTCACCGCGGCCGCCGCCGAGCAGATGAAGAAGACGCAGTTCTTCCCGGCGACACCGAACTGGAACGCCGCCGACCAGGACGGCAAGATCCTGCCGAGCGCCGTGCTGGAGATCGTCAAGGGCGGGGACCCCGGCAAGGTCCTGGAAGAGGCCGACAAGGAACTGGCCGAAGCGCTGAACAAGCCGGTCGCCTGAGCATCGGCCCCGGTAAGTGCCGGGGCGGCGACCACCCGCGCGCCGCCCCGGCCCCGACCTGAATGCGGAGTCCTGCCATGGCACAGACCGCTGAAGCGGTACGGGCCGATCCCCCGCCGCAGCCGCCGCAGGGCGGCGGGAGCGGGCCCGGCCGTCCGCGCCGCCGCCGCAGAGTTCCCACGCCCTACCTGCTCATCGCGCCGGCCCTGGCCGTCCTGGCACTGGTGCTGGTGTGGCCGGTCGTGCAGATGGTGTGGAACTCGCTGCTCGACTTCACCGTCCGCAATCTGCTGCCCAACGCGCCCGCGCCGGAGTGGAACGGGTTCGCACACTACCGGCGCCTGCTGGGCGACCCGGAGTTCTGGACCATTCTGCGCAACACCGTGGTGGTGTGCGTGCTGATGGTGGGGATCACCATGGTGCTGGGCACGCTGGTGGGCATCCTGCTGCACAAGCTGCCGCGCTGGTTCTCGGTGACGGTTTCGGTGGGCATGATGCTGGCCTGGGCCACCCCCGCCATCAGCGCCTCGCTGGTGTTCCGCTGGCTGTTCCTGCCCGAGCGCGGCCTGGTCAACGTGGCATTGGACCGGCTGCCCGACCAACTGGTGGGCGGCGGCTGGCTGGACTACAACTGGTTTCTGGAACCGGTCTCGCTGTTCAGCGTGCTGATCCTGGTCATCGTGTGGCAGTCGTTCCCGTTCATCGCGGTATCGGTGCTGGCCGGGCTGAAAAGCATCCCGCACGAGCTGTACGAAGCCGTGCGGGTCGACGGCGCCGGCGGCTGGCGCTCGTTCTGGAGTGTCACGTTCCCGATGCTGCGCCCGCTGTTCGCGCTGCTGCTGGTGCTGCAGGTCATCTGGGACCTGCGGGTGTTCACCCAGCTCTACATCCTGGCCAACAGCTTCCAGAACAAGTCGGTCTATCTGCTCTCGTACTACATCTACCAGCAGGGGTTCTCGGCGAGTCCGGCCAACTACGGCATGGGGTCGGCGATCGCGGTGGTCATGACCGTGCTGATCCTCGCCGTCACCGCCTACTACCTGCGCATCATGATCCGCCAGGGGGAGACCCGATGACCGCGACAGCGAGGGCGGCCGCGGCGCCGCCCGCCCCGCGGCGCCGCCGGCGCCGCACGTCAGTCCCGGCGCTGCTGCGCAGGGCGGGCCTGTACTGCGCCGGCGCCGCCGTCTTCCTGTTCGCGGTGTTTCCCGTCTACTGGATGGTGGCGACCGCGTTCAAACCGGTCGGCGAGATCTTCGCCAAGAACCCGCGGCTGTTTCCGGGCACGCTGACCTTGGAGCACTTCGACCGGGTCCTCAACGGCCAACTGATCCCCGGTGTGGATTTCTGGGAGTTTTTGGCCAACAGCCTTGCCGTCACGCTGGGGTCGGTCGCCGCCGGCGCGGTGCTGTCGCTGCTGGCCGCCGTTGCGGTGGCCCGGTTCCGGTTCCGGATGCGCAGCGCGTTCATCGTGCTGCTGATGGTGATCCAGATGGTGCCGGCCGAAGCGCTGATCATCTCGATCTTCATCAATTTCCGCCGGTTCCAGGACGCCACCGGGTTCCAGATGCTGGGCAACCTCGCGGGCATCCTCGTCGTCTACACCGCGGTCTCGCTGCCCATCACGATCATGATGCTGCGCGGCTTTGTGGCGGCGGTGCCCAAGGAGCTGGAGGAGGCGGCCGCCATCGACGGCGCCGGCCAGTGGACGGTGTTCTGGCGGGTGCTGATGCCGCTGGTCGCGCCGGGGCTGGTGGCCGCCAGCATCTTCGCCTTCATCACCGCCTGGAACGAGTTCATCGTCGCGCTGACGTTCCTGGGCCGCAGCACCGAGGAGTACACGCTGCCGCTGACGCTGTCCTACTACTTCGGCCGTTTCGGCACCGAGTGGGGCGCGATCATGGCCGCCTCCACGCTGCTGACTCTGCCGGTGATGGCGTTTTTCCTGTTCGTCCAGCGCCGCATGGTCTCCGGTCTGACCATGGGCGCGGTCAAGGGCTGAGTCCCGCGCCGCGCCCCGGCCGCGAAGCCGGGGGCGGGGCCGTACCTGCCCCTGGTGCGCCCCGCCCCCGCCGGGCGAGCGCCCGGCAGCGCCGCCATCGTCCTCGCCTTTCGTGAAACGGAGTCTTCATGCCCGCAGATCCGCACCTGGATCGCCTCGCCAACGCCACGCTGCTGGTGCCGTTCGAGTCCCAGGACGCCCCGCGGTGGGTGCTCGACGGTATCGCCGGCGGTATCGCCGGTGTGTGCCTGTTCCACAACAACATCGCCGGGCCCGAGCAGGTGGCGGGGCTGAACGCCAGGCTGGCCGAGGCGGGCCGGGCCGCGCCGCCGCTGATCGCGTTGGACGAGGAGGGCGGCGATGTCACCCGCATCGGCCAGCACCGGGGCAGCGGCTATCCCGGCAACGCCGCGCTGGGGGCGGTCGACGACACCGGCCTGACCCGGGCGGTGCACCGTTCGCTCGGGGCCGAGCTGCGCGAGCTCGGTTTCACCCTGGACCTGGCGCCTTCGGCCGACGTCAACACGGTGGCGGAGAACCCGGGGATCGGTACGCGCTCCTTCGGCGCGGACGCGGAACTGGTGTCGCGCCACACCGCGGCCGCGGTCGCCGGGCTGCAGGAGGGCGGGGTGGCGGCCTGCGCCAAGCATTTCCCCGGCCACGGCGCCACCCACCAGGACTCGCATCTGGAGCTGCCGGTGATCGGCGCCGACCGGGACCTGCTGTTCGATCGGGAGCTGCGCCCGTTCCAGGCGGCCATCGGCGCGGGCGTGCGCAGCATCCTGACCGCGCACATCGAGCTGCCCGAGCTGGGGTTGAGCGGGCCGGCGACCCTGGCGCCCAGTGTGGTGACGGATCTGCTGCGCACCGAACTGGGGTTCGAGGGCGCCATCGTCACCGACGCGCTGGAGATGGACGGTGTCAGCGCCCGCATCGGGATCCCCGAGGCCGCGGTGCGGGCCCTGATCGCCGGCTGCGACCTGCTGTGCCTGGGCAGGTTCGTCTACGCCGAGCAGGTGGAGCGGGTGCGGGCCGCGGTGACCGGCGCCGTGGCCGAAGGGCGGCTGAGCGGGGAGCGGTTGGAGGAGGCGGCCTGGCGCACCGCGCAGTTGCGGTCCTGGACGGCCCAGCGGTCCGCGGCCCGGCCGTTGGGCGGCATCGGCCTGGATTCGGCGCGGCGGGCGGTGCGGGTCGAGGGCGAGGTGGGCACGCTGCGCGATCCGGTGGTGGTGGAGATCGACGCCCCCGCCGGTATCGCGGTGGGCGAGGTGCCCTGGGGGTTGTCGCCGTGGTTTCCCGGTACGCGGCGGCTCGATGCGGCCGCCGCCCGCTCCTCCGACGTGCTGGCCGCCGCCCGGGGCCGCGACCTGGTCGTGGTGGTGCGCGATGCGCACCGCTACCCCGACACGCGGGCGCTGGTCGCCGAGGTGTGCGCGGCGCTGCCGGAGACCGTGGTCGTGGAGATGGGCCTGCCGGTGTGGCGGCCGCAGTGCCGTGCGCATATCAGTACCTACGGCGCCGCCCGGGTCAACGGGCAGAGCGCCGCCGAGCTGCTGGGGGCGCCGGCGGGCGCATCGGTAGGCTGAGGGCGGGAGCGGGCGCCGGGCGCCCGCTCCCCGGCCGGGCGCTTGTGCGTCCCTGTCACCGATTCCCGGTAGGAGAAGTACAGATGCAGGTCAACGCAGCCGCTCCGCCACTCCGCGCACCCGCTGGCGCGCGAACCGCGCGTTTCACGGCATAATCGCAGCATGCGCCTTTCTGCCCGGGTCGATTACGCATTGCGTGCCGCGGCCGAGCTCGCCGCCGCCAGCGGCGGCCCGGTGACGGCCGAACAGCTTGCGCGCGCCCAGGCCATCCCCGGTAAATTCCTGGAGAACATCCTTACCCAGCTGCGCCGCGCCGGCCTGGTGCGCAGCCAGCGGGGGCCGGTGGGCGGCTACTGGCTTGCCCGCTCCCCCGCCGATATCTCGCTGGCCGATGTCATCCGGGCCGTCGACGGCCCGCTGGCCAACGTGCGCGGCGAACGCCCCGAACACGTCGACTACGACGGTGCCGCACGCAGCCTGCAGCAGGTGTGGATCGCGCTGCGGGCCAGCGAGCGCTCCATCCTGGAGAGCGTGACCTTGGAGGACGTCTCGACCGGCAAGCTGCCGCCGACCGTGCGCACCCTGTCGGAAGACCCCGACGCCTGGGCCAGTTGAGCGGGCCGGCGCACGCCGCGAACCGATCGGGGCGTGCGCCGGCCGGGCGCTGCGCGGGCCTCAGCGCATGGCCTCGAACATCCAGTGCTGCTGTTCGAGGTCCTCGGCCGCCGCGATGAGCCGGTCCTGGGTGACCGGGTCGGTCTCGCCGGTGGTGTCGATGCGTTCGCGGAAGCGCCCCACCAGGCCGCTCAGGGCGTCGGTGACCACCGCGATGACCTTGTCGTCCTGCAGGTAGCCCGGGTCGGGCTGGGATATGCGGGTGTCGCTTGCGACCTTCACCGACCGCCCGTCGGGGTTGACGCCGATCGCGACGGCCCGCTCGGCCAGCACATCGGTGTGGTTGCGTGCGACGTCGACGAGTTCGTCCAGCTGCAGGTGGACCGATCGGAACGAGCGCCCGACCACGTTCCAGTGGCACTGCTTGGCCGCCAGCGACAGGTCGATGAGGTCCACGACCGATCCTTGCAGCGCCTCGCCGGTGGTCTTGCGCGCGCTGTCCGCAAGCGGTCCGTGAATCTTCGTCATGGCGATCATCCCCCGATACGACGTTGCTGCCTGCCGGGTACCCGCTGCCCCGCGGACCGGGCCGGAAAACGCCCGTGCGGTGCTGAGCGCAACCGCGGCCGGCGCCGGCCGGGGCGGGGCCCGGCCCCAGCGTGCTCAGCGGATGCGAAAAGGCGCCGACCGCGGGATTTGCGGCCGGCGCCTTCGCCGTTTGCGCGCCGTGGGGCCACGGGCGTGGGTTCAGGGGTTGGGCGGGCGTTAAACACCCACCATGTCGACGACATCGGGGACACGGTCGGGTACCGAGTCGATGCCCAGGTGCTCGGGGGAAGGGACGGAATCGGCCGGGACCGATCCGCTGAGCAGTGCGGCCTCCTGCAGTTC
Source organism: Streptomonospora sediminis (assembly GCF_054778995.1). NCBI lineage: Bacteria > Bacillati > Actinomycetota > Actinomycetes > Streptosporangiales > Nocardiopsidaceae > Streptomonospora > Streptomonospora sediminis. The sequence continues at coordinate 4,098 of NZ_BAAGYZ010000112.1, read as the reverse complement.
GGCGAGAGCGAGGTGGTCGGCGACCTCGCGCAGCACCTGGGAGAGCGGTACGCCCAACGCTCCGCAGATCGAGGAGAGCAGTTCGGAGGAGGCCTCCTTCTGCCCGCGCTCGACCTCGGACAAGTACCCCAACGACACTCGTGCATCGGCCGACACCTCGCGGAGGGTGCGGCCCTGTCGCTGCCTCAGCCGCCGTAGCACGTCACCAGTCAGGTGACGAAGCAGGACCATCATTCGCGCTCCCTCCCACCGGTAGCGACCTTCATAAAAAACACCGTACCTGTCTCTGGCCCGATCGTCGCACCTCACGGCTTCCTGTTCGCTGCAGGGATAACACGATCTTGGTGACGGTTTGTTCCCTGGAACGGCCTGTTGGAACTGCACGGCGGCCGTTATTTGCCCGTGATAGCAGCCACTTCGGCGGCGAGCAGGCGAAGTGCCTGTTCAGCGGTTTCGGCGCGGATGGCCGCCCGGTCGCCGGTGAGATCGAACTCGCCTCCGCGGCAGCGGCCGCCGGGAACGCAAACGGCGGCGTAGACGGTGCCGGCGGATTTCCCGTCCTGGGGGTCGGGTCCGGCGACGCCGGTGACGGCGAGGCCGTAATCGGCCGCCAATCGGGTGCAGGCGCCCTCGGCCATTGCGCGGGCGACATCGGGGTCGACCGCGCCGCGTTCGGCCAGCAGGCCGCCGGGGACGCCCAGCAGTTGCGTCTTGAGGTCGGTTGCGTAGGCGACGACGCCGCCGCGGTAGAGCGCCGAAGCGCCGGGGACGCTGGTCAGCGCCGCCCCGATCAGGCCGCCGGTCAGCGACTCGGCGGTTGCCAGGGTGGCGCCGGCCGCCGCGAGCTCGGCCAGCGCCGCAGCGGCGGCCTGGGCGCCGGGCAGCGGCGCCTGCGCCTCCGCGTCCATCAGGCCGCGGAGTCCGGTGTGCGGCTGCCGCGCAGCCGCACCGCCTGCACGACGTAGTCGGCGCCGGTCCACAGGGTGACCGCAACGGCGGCGGCCATGGCCGCGTGCGCCACGATCATCAGCGGGTCGGGCAGCGGGAACAGGTAGATGGAGATCGCCACGATCTGGATCACGGTCTTGAGCTTGCCGCCGCGGCTGGCGGGGATCACGCCTTGGCGGATCACGGCGAAGCGCAGCAGTGTGATGCCGAGTTCGCGCACCAGGATCGCGGCGGTGACCCACCACCACAGCTCGCCCAGCATCGACAGCACCACGAGGGCCGAACCGGTCAGCGCCTTGTCGGCGATGGGGTCGGCGATCTTGCCGAAGTCGCTGACGAGGTTGCGCCGCCGGGCGAGCTCTCCGTCGACGCGGTCGGTGATGGCGGCCACCACGAACACCGCAAAGGCCGCGAAGCGCCAGGCCGGGTGGTCGAGGAACATGAACGCGACGAACAGCGGGACCATCACCAGCCGGCTGAGGGTCAGCACATTGGCGATGTTCCACAGCGGGACGCGGTCCGGCGCGGGGGCGGGGGCGGAGTCGTCGGGGCTCATCGCGCTACCGCGGTTTCGCCGGTGGCTTCGGCGACCAGGTCGGCGCCCATGGCTTGGGTGACCGTGGCCTCGACGAGGTCGCCCACGGCCAGGTCGGCGCCGAACACGATGGTGCTGCCGTCGACCTCGGGCGCCTGATGGGCCGAGCGGCCCTCGTAGGCGCCGTCCTCGAGCTCGGACTCCACGAGCACTTCGACGGTGGAGCCGACACGCTCCTCGGAACGTTGCGCCATGAGTTCCTCCGCTAGCCGGTTGAGGGCGTCGGCCCGTTCGGCGATGGTGTCGTCGGGGAGCTTGCCCTCAAGCCCGGCGGCTTCGGTGCCGTCTTCGTCGGAGTAGCCGAACAGGCCGACGGCGTCGAGCCGGGCCTCCTCCAAAAAGGCGGTGAGTTCGGCGACGTCGGATTCGGTTTCGCCGGGGAACCCGACGATGAAGTTGGAGCGGACCCCGGCCTCGGGCGCGGCCGCGCGGACGGTGGCCAGCAGCTCCAGGAACCGCTCGCGGGAGCCGAAGCGGCGCATCCGGCGCAGCAGCGGTTCGCTGGCGTGCTGGAAGGAGAGGTCGAAGTAGGGCACCACGCCGGGGGTGGAGGTCAGCACCTCGACCAGGCCCGGCCGGATCTCGGCGGGCTGCAGGTAGCTCACGCGTACCCGCTCGATGCCCTCGACGCCGGCCAGTTGCGGCAGCAGGTGTTCCAGCGCCCGCAGGTCGCCGAGGTCCTTGCCGTAGGAGGTGGAGTTCTCGCTGACCAGGAAGAGCTCGCGTACGCCCTGGCCGGCCAGCCACTCGGCCTCGCGCAGCACGTCGTCGGGGCGGCGGGAGATGTAGGCGCCGCGGAAAGCGGGGATCGCGCAGAAGGTGCAGCGGCGGTCGCAGCCCGAGGCGATCTTGAGGTTGGCCAGCGGCCCGCCGGCCAGCCGGCGCCGCGGGATGCGCGGCCCCGATGCCGGTGCCACGCCTTCGGGCAGCGGCGTGAGGGGGTCGACGGGTGCGTGCCCGGGCACGTGGGCGTCCTGGCCTCCGGGGCGCTCGACCGGGGAGATCGGCAGCAGGGTGCGGCGGTCGCGGGGTTCGTGCGGGGTGAGGCTGCGGCCTTCGAGGACATCGTCGAGGCGCTCTGCGATGCCGGTGTAGTCGTCGAAGCCGATGACCTGGGCCTCTGGCAGCTCCTTGGCGAGTTCGGAGCCGTAGCGCTCGGCCATGCAGCCGGCGGCCACCACCTTGGTGCCGTCTTCGGCGGCGGAGAGCAGCGCGTCGATGGAGTCCTGTTTGGCCGCGTCGATGAACCCGCAGGTGTTGACCACGACGACGTCGGCTTGTTCACCGCCGCCGGAGTCGACGAGGTCCCATCCGCCCGATTCCAGGCGTCCGGCGAGTTCCTCGGAGTCGACCTCGTTCCGAGCGCAGCCGAGTGTGACGAGCGAGACTTTGCGGCGCGATGACATGGCTTCCAAGAATGTGGGGAGCGGATCGTGGGCGGGACTCCCCGCCCCTCCCAGGGTAGGTCCTCTTCCCGGCGGTTTGGGACTCTGCCCGCTCCCGGCTGGGTTCCTTCGGCGGCCGGGGGCGCCGGCCTGCGCCGGGGCGGCGGATGCCGGCGGTGGCGCGGTCGGCGACTCAGACCAGGTCGGTGGCCGAGTATGTGATGTGGGCCACGCGTGCCGACGATGCGGGAGCGCCGCGGTGGTCGCCGTTGACCGTGACCCGCACCGCCGAAGCCTTGCCCAGGTGCAGCCGCAGCTCGTCGGGGTCCTTCCAGGCGCGCACCGTGCCCTTGTCCAGTACTCCGGTGAAACGGTTGCGGCCCTGTGCATCGACGACCTGCAGCCACACCCGCTCGGTTGCGGCGATGGTGAGGTGGACCGCCTCGGCCTTGCGCTCGCCGGCGACGACACCGCTCAGGCCGGCGCCGCGGTCGGCCGCCCCGCTCGGGCTGAGCGGCCCGGTGTCGGCGGATACGGGTGCGGACGCCGGTGCGGACGCTGGTGCGGATGCCGGTGCGGAGGCGGACGCCGGTGCGGACGCCGACGCAGGCGCGGACTCAGGCACAGGCACAGATGGGGGCGCCGACGCGGATGCGGGCGCCAGCGTTGGCGCGGGTCCGGCGGCTTGACCGACCCCCGGGTCCTCACGCTCGAAAAAGGGGCCGATGCCGCCGCTTTTGCCTAAACCGCCCTCGGGCCAGGAGACCGCCGCGGCGGCAACCGCCGCCCCGGCGATGACCGTGACCACCGCCAGCGGCCACGAGCGGCGCGCCGCGGCGATGGCCGCCGACAGCAGGGAGGCCGTGCGCCCGCGCCGCTGCGCGGGGACCCGGTCGCCGCCCGTCTCCGCTGTGCCTGCGGTGCCGGTGCCCTGTTCGGCGCGGTCGGCACCATCTGCAGCGCCGCCGGTGCCTCCGGTGCCTCCGGTTCCGGGGGCGCCGCCGGCGGAGTCGCGGTGGTCGGCGGGCGCGGGCCGGCCGTGCTTTGCGCGGTGGGTCGGCTCAGCGGCGCCGCCCGTGTCGGCCCCGCCGGTGCCGGCGCCGTGCTGCTGCCCGGTGTGCCCGGTGCCCTGGGCGCCGTGCGCGCCCTGCCGGCGCCCGGCCTCCTGCG